>CAMAVD010000177.1 GCA_945861575.1 Akkermansia muciniphila | reverse complement strand
TGCATGTGCGGAGCCTTCTCCGACAAGTGGCTGGACGTCTCAAAACGATGCGGGAAGGAAGCCGAGGGACTCCAGGTACCTTGGGGTTCCCCCATACGAGCAGAAGAGATCGAGAAAAAACTGTCCACCGGGCAGTTCGACGCGCTCACGCTCATTCATAACGAGACCTCCACCGGAACCATGAGCCCGCTTCTGGAAATCGCCGCGCTGAAACAGAAATTTCCCGAAGTGCTGTTCATCGTGGACGCCGTCAGCTCTATGACCGCGGTACCTCTGGACTTCGACACCCTCGGCATCGACGTGCTTCTCGCCGGCACACAGAAGGCCTTCGCCATGCCGCCCGGCCTTACGGTCTTCACGTGCTCCAACGCAGCATTGGCCAAGGCCGCCACCGTGAAGGACCGGGGCTACTACTTCGATTTCGTGGAATTCCAGAAGAACGCCGCCGAGAGCATGACCCCGAGCACCCCGAGTATCAGCCATATCTATGCGCTGGCGAGCAAGCTCGAGGACATCCTCGCGGAGGGCTTGGCGACGCGCTACGAGCGCCATCGAAGGCTGGCTCAAAAAACCCGCGACTGGGCCGCAGGCCATGGTTTCAATCTCTTCCCCGACGACGGCTTCGAATCCGTCACACTCACCTGCGTCAACAATGGGGCCAAGCCCGGCGGCCGCACCGTGGATGTCGCTAAGCTGCAAAAATTGGTCAAGGATCAGGGCTTCCTCATCGACGGTGGCTACGGCAAGATAAAGGGCACCACATTCCGCATCTCCAACATGGGGGATGAGACGGACGCATCCATGGCCCCACTCTACGCGGCCCTGGATACGGCCATCAAGCAGGTCTAAGCGGCGTGAGCTAGGCTGCCGCAAGCGACTGCATGATGAAAGCCATCCAGCTAAGCACCTTCGGCGGTCCTGAAGTTCTGAAGCTCGTCGATATCCCCGTCCCAGAGCCTGGGCCTGGGCAGGTTCGCGTTTGCGTCAAAGCCGCCGGGGTCAATCCGGTGGACACCTACTGGAGATCGGGAGCGAACCCGACCCTATCACTTCCCCTGACTCCAGGCCTCGACGGAGCTGGCCTAGTGGAATCGCTGGGCCCGAGTGTCACCGAGTTTGCTGTGGGAGACCTCGTCTACTTCGGGGGGTGGCTGACCGGCGCCTATGCGGAAAAGGCGGTTCTCCGAGTGTCTCAACTGCATGCCTTGCCTGCAGGTGTCACTTTTCAGCAAGGAGCTGCCCTGCACGTTCCCTATGCCACAGCGCATCGCGCGCTGTTCCACCGGGCTGGCGCTCGTGCGGGTGACGTGATTCTCATCCATGGAGCTAGCGGAGGCGTAGGACTGGCCGCAACCCAGTTTGCTTCGGCGGCTGGAATGACCGTGATTGGCACCGCAGGCACCGAACGCGGACGCCAGTTGGTCGAAGCCCAGGGGGCTCGATACGTCTTAGACCACACAGAGCCCCATTACCTGAATCGCATTCCAGAACTGACCGGTGGACGCGGTGTGGACGTGGTTCTGGAGATGCTAGCAAATGTCAATTTGGCCAAAGACCTTCCACTGTTAAGTCGAGGAGGCCGGGTCATCGTGATAGGGAGCCGCGGCAAGATAGAGATCACACCGCGAGACGTCATGATGCGGGAAGCGGACATACGCGGACTCTCTCTCTTTAATGTCGCCGACGACGATCTGCGGAGCATCCACGCCGCCATCGCCTCCGGACTGCACTGCGGAGTGCTGAAGCCCATCATACGAGACGAATTACCCCTATCAGAAGCCGCTCGCGCCCACACGAAGGTGCTGGAGCCTGGAGCCGTCGGGAAAATTCTACTGATTCCTTAAGTCAAACACCACCTGCACAGAAGCCAAGGCGGTTCTGTGGTGCGAAAACATCAGCAACGTTTGTGCATGCGGTGTTTTGCACGAAAGGAAGCTCGGACAAACCGAGGAGTCAAACCAGACCTGTAATCTCCGGGAATCCACAACGGATATTCATGCTTTGAACGGCTTGGCCGGAGGCCCCCTTCAAGAGGTTATCCTCAGCGCTCATTACCAGCAGACGTCCGGTGCGGATATCGAGTCGCCACGCGAGTTCAACCACATTCGTGCCCACAACATTCTTGGTATCGGGAAGCGCCGAACCCTCTAAAACGCGGACAAAGGGCTCCGTAGAATAGGCTCTCAGGTAACACGCAGCGATTTGATCACCGACAGCCTTGGCCTGGTCAGCGGTAGTGAACGCCTGCTGAGGTGCGAGATAGAGTGTCGTCAATATCCCGCGGTTCACGGGAATCAGGTGAGGGGTGAATTGAATCGTCACCGGAACGCCTGCAGCGAAACCCAACTCCTGCTCAATTTCGGAGAGATGACGATGCTTCGGAATACCATAAGGACGAACGCTCTCATTGCATTCACAGAACAGATAGTCGATCTCCGCCTTACGCCCTGCCCCGCTGACACCGCTCAGAGAGTCGGCGATGATCCCCGTCGGCTTGATGATTCCATCGCGCAGCAAGGGCAGCGTGGGGAGAAGAATACTGGTGGGATAGCACCCAGCGGAAGCGATTAGATTCGAGCGGCGGATCTTATCACGATACACTTCAGGTAGTCCATAAACGGCGCCCTCAAGCAGGGAGGGAGCGGGATGCTCATGGGCGTAAAACTCCTTATAGCTGGCAGCGGATCGGAGGCGGAAGTCAGCACTCAAATCGATGACGATCTTACCGGCTTTGACCAGGGGAACTGCGAACTCAGCCGCCACGCCGTGCGGCAATGCCAAGAAAACAACGTCAGATTGCCGGATCAGCTCCTCCACATTCGGCTCGGAAAAACGGAGCGCCTTGGAGCGAGGGTGGCTGGCGAATTTGGGAAACACCTGAGCCAAGGACAATCCAACACTCTGGCGTGAGGTGACCATGGTCAACTCGACAGAAGGATGCTGGAGCAGCAAGCGAACAAGTTCCTCCCCGGAGTATCCCGAGGCTCCAACGATAGCAACACGTGTAGACATGAGGTCGGACAAGAAAAAGACCCCGCCGGTAGTATCCAGCGGGGTCGCGTTGAGAAAGTATCTCTTAGCGCTTGGAGAACTGGAAGCGCTTACGGGCACCCGGCTGACCGTACTTCTTGCGTTCCTTCATACGTGAGTCACGTGTGAGGAATCCATGGCTCTTCAATGAGCCGCGGAGGCCAGTGTCGGTCTCGAGCAAGGCACGAGCAATGCCGTGACGAACGGCACCCGCTTGGCCATTTGGCCCGCCACCAGAAACATTCACCCGAACGTCGTACTTGCTGGCGGTTTCAGTGACGGTCAGAGCTTGCTGAGCGAGAATGCGCTGGGATTCAGTATGAAAATACTTCTCCAGTGCACGGCCGTTGATGGTGATCTTGCCGGACCCGGCCGCAAGACGCACTCGAGCCACCGCAGTCTTGCGGCGGCCGGTTCCAAGAAAATCCTGAGTCTTTGCCATGTGAACGTGTAGCTAAATCGTTTCGGGATCAGTTCGCCGCTTTGAGGTCCGCAGGTTGCTGCGGGCCATGCGGATGCTTCGGGCCCTTATAGACCTTCAGCTTGGTGAGGAGCTTGGCACCCAAGCGATTCTTCGGCACCATGCCGTGAACGGCATTATGAATCAGAAGCTCAGGGTTCCGAGCACGCCGATTGGCGACGTTCTCGTGCTTCTCGCCACCCTTCCACCCGGAGTAACTCATAAACTCCTTGGCCAGCTCCTTATTTCCGGTCAGGCGGACCTTTTCGGCGTTGATGACCACCACAAAATCGCCCGCATCGAGATGGGGCGTAAAGATGGGCTTGTTCTTTCCGCGCAATATATCTGCGATCTGCACCGCCAAACGGCCCAAAACGGCCCCGTTTGCGTCGATCACATGCCACTTGCGCTGATCCAATTCAATCTTCGGCAAATAAGTTTTCATCACAGCCTGACGTTCAAGGAGCGCGGACGTTATCAAAGCCTCAGGTTGAGTCAAATGAAAATTCCAATTTTCATCTACCCCACCGAGTTCTCCGCACGGCTCCCGGTAGAAAAACCAATCCAGTTCAGCCTCACGGCAAGGCTCCTGGCCCTTCCAGATTTCACCCATTAGATAGGAAACGCTCGCATTCCACTAAAGAAAGCACGGATCCGCCTACCGTTCGGACCGCGCCCAAAGTAACGGGGCACAGAAAGATGCGCAACAACCGTTTCTGGAATAACTGAAACAGGGGGTTGGGGACACCGCGCTCAGAAGAACCCCACGGTGGACGGAACCTTCGTGTTTGCCATCAGTCCCAGCCTGGCTCCACTGAAAAGCCCTGACTGACCGACGGCGGCTGAGGGGTAGCCAAGAAAGGGGCCGAGGGCTCCTTCGAGACTAAAGGACGAACCGCCACCGCAGCACGCTGCATCGACTGCGCCAGAACGCGCGCCTTCCGGAAGACATCGCTCGCCGGGGGCATCGCCAACGCGTTGCGAAGTGTATTCCTCGTTCCCATGTGCAACCGGTCAGCAATCCACTGAATGGTCATGGTGGTGTCCCTCCTCAGAATGCGTGCGATCCTCATCTTCTCAGGATCCATCTTGGACCGGCTGACCAATTCCTGGGAACCCCAGCCCAGGGTTTCGATCTGATGTTGGACGAGCCTCTCCGCTTGCAAAGTGTCAGACTCCCTCCAGACACCCCCAGAAGAGTTCGGTGTGCGCTGGGATTCCAGTCGGTCCAACAAGGCGCACCGAAAGGCTTCAGACCCGAGATACCAGCCCGATCGAAATTGCTCCAATCTATCCGGGGACAAACGCAGGTGCTCCATCTGAGTATGCGTGTCAAGCGCTTGGCGACCGGAGTCGTCGTCTTCCAGACCCATTTCGGTGAACACATCAGCCACCCTAAGCCAAACAGGGCGTGATTCCTTCTGCAGATACGCTGGAAAGCTGGACCAACGATAGTGATGAAGCTCTGCCACCGCAGCAACGTCGCCACATCGCAGAGGGTTCAAATGGAGATACGTCGCGGCCGCGGCGCGTAAGCCTCCAGACGAGGGATCGAGCAACTGCGACCGATATCGTCCGGTAAAAAGATGCCCATCTAAAGAATGACGCCGATTAAAACGAGCCGTGTAGGTGCCCAAGAACCACTTCATCCCGGTCACGAGATTCGGCTGGGGAGTCTCCACGATCAGATGAAAATGGTTACTCAGCAGAGCATACGCGTGAACACGCCAGCCCGTCTTGGCGCAGGCTTCCCCCAAAGTGCGCAGGAACACCTCCCGATCCACATCCTCTCGGACGATCGCCTCGCCTCGGTGGCCACGGTTTACGACGTGGTAACAGGCACCTGGGTATTGGATTCTCAGCTTGCGCGCCACAATGCTAGACATTGACAGTGCTAATTCTCCGCCGGCCCATCCAGCCTCTCTCCGTCCATCTTATAAATGCCGACCAGATAGCCATTTTCCCGCATCTCACCCACATGCAAGCGGCCATAGAGAGTCACCGCCTGATCCATGATAGGCTTCACCCCGGCCCCAACCATCCGCACGCTCACCCACTCGTTAATCTTTGGGACCGACCCGTAGCAGCACATCGACTGGTCTCGCATGATTAACATCTCCGTTACCTTGCCGCCCTCCACTTTCAGAGGGAGCATGAATCCCTTCAAAGAGATGCGCTTATTGTTGTAATCTCGCACCGATTGAGGGATCTGCTCGGCGGTCTTGGCGGCTACCTGCACTGCATTGGTCGTCCCAGACTGCAGGATATCGTCGCTCACCTCGAAGTTGAAGGCTGACAACTTGTCAAAGCCGAGCATGGAGAAGTCGGCTTCCGCCTTCGCCAAGGCGGGCTGCGTGTTTGTAGAGGCGGACGGCACCATCGTACGCACCACGGCGACAGCAGACGTTGCCGGCAGAGCCGCTCCAAAGGGCACCGGCGTGTGAGGCGCGGCGGGACGCAAGACGGAGGTCTCAGGGCTGAGCGCCGCAGGGCCCACAATAAGCTGGGGAGGTTTGGCGACCTCTGCAACGGGGGCTGGCAACGAAGCCGTGGCCTCTGAATCTGCGCGCTTTTGGGGGGCTGTCGGCTTGATTAGATCCCCTTGAACGGCCAAGGGAACGGCAGACTGCGCCCCAGGGGCTGGCTTCGCAGGCTTGGGATCGCAGGCGGTGAGCACCCACGCGAGCAGAGCTGCCAGAAAGACCGCGCCAAGGAAGCGCCAGACACCGCCGAAAGTCTGGCCTGAATTCTGGGATAAGGCGTTCATGCGAGTGAAGACGTAGCTGGCAACCTAACCGAAGGCACTAGAAGTGGCAAGAGGCGGATGCATCGGCGCTGAAACTCGTTTCGAATCTCCCGGATGCGCAGCCTCGCGACAGGCGAGGGATCGCCCTTGAGATAAAGGTCCGCGACGATGTCCCTGACCTTGGGGGCGGGGGCGGACGTCAGGGAACTCAGAGCAGCCCAGAAAAACACCAACACCAGAACAACCGAACGGCTCATGGTCAGCGCGCAGAGCATTGCTTTCCTGATGATCAAGGGGAGCAAGCTGTCAGCAACAAACGAGTCTTGAATCACGTGAGCACGCGGGATAGCTGATCAAAAGACGCCCGTCACGGAGCTCTCCTTGCAACCCTCGCCACTCAGGACAAAAGATCACGGGGGCGTTCCGCGGGAATAATCAGGCTGACCATGCCTCCTCGCTGCTGCTCCAAGGGCGCGATCTCCAAGCGACCGCGGTGCGCCTCGGCCACCTTACGCGCCACAGTGAGCCCCAATCCAAGTCCAACGCTCCTAGTGGTGAAGAAGGCGTCAGTCGCCTGAGCGGAAGTCTCGGTCTGGAATCCCTCACCATTGTCCATGACGTCTACGCGGGTGGAACGGATGCCGTTCTCGTCGGTGACTTCGCAACAGCGCACCGCCACCAAAGCATCGGCCGGATTGGCCTGTAGGGCATTCATGAAGATCTCAGCCAAGGCGTGCTTCAGTGCCGGGTGATCTCCAAGGATCGAAAGCGCCGCCGGATCCCTGCTCTGCTGCAAGCTTGAGGTCTGAATCGGAAGATGCCGCTGCGCCTCGCGGAAGGCCTCATCGATCAGGACCGACACCGGAAGAACCTCCATGCTCATCGGGTGGTCCTGAGCAAGGAGGACCATCTGATTGACCAGACGGCCGATACGTTTCACGCCACCCGCAAGTGCGTTCTCCAGAGAGAGGCGGAACTCCGCGTCTTTGTGGCGGGCGGGAAGAAGCTGCTGGTGCGTCGAGATGGGCACGAGCGCATTCCCGATTTCATGCGCCAACCTGTCCGCCATGGTGCGCACCAAACGGAGACTAGCCGCTTCGACCTCCAACCGGCGGATCTGTTCGGACTGCGTCTGATCCTCCAACATCAGCAGTACAGAGGCGGGCAGCAGAGTGTCCGCACTTTGTAGGGATAGGATGCTGACCAGGAAAAGCCACTGACCTTGCTCCAAGGTTCGATATTTGAAGGGTGCCAAGGGTGCGCCAGTCTTCAGAACCTGATAGTCCCGTCCCGACAGCTCCTGGGGCAGATCAGCGAAGGAGAGCGGGGCCGCGGTGTCGGCCCGATCCAGGAACAGGCGATGGGCTGCCCGGTTGGCGTGAAGAATCCTGAGGTCCTTGCCCACCACGACACAGGCGCTTCCCAACTCCCTCAAAATATCCGCCATCATGCCGTGATTACCCGCTAACCGCTCCGTGGCCCAGATCGACAGCAGAGCCTTGGAAAGCGGCTCTGTCAGAAAGAAGAGCGACGAGAGAACCTGTTGCGAGAACACATCCGGCTGAAGAGCACCGCCGAAGGCAAGAGCCCCCAGAACAACATCACCGTCTAGCAACGCCACCATGACGTCCATCCCAAGCAGGTCCAATTCCTGAAGGCAGTCAGGATCCGAGGCCGCTTCCCCGCTTCCCCGAGTCAAAAACACGGCACCCGCATTCAAGCGAGCCCCGCATCCTCCATCCAACGAGAGCGCATAGCTACTGACGAGCTGGCCTGAGATGCCAATCGAGGCCACCGCATAGAGGCGACGGTTCTCAGGCAACTCGGCCTGACCCGCATCCAATGAGGCGGAGCGTCTAAGAAAGGCCACCCCTTTTCGAAAGTGCAAAGCACGCCTGAGCCGGGCTAGCAGCAGATCCAGAAGTGTCGCGGAAGAAAAAGCCTGGGTGGCCACCTTCAGAGCTTCCTCAACCTCCCCCAACACAGAGTTTCCTCCCGCCGACAGGAGATCGAAGGGCAGGCCGACCGGCTGTTGCAACGACACCAAGGCTGTGGCTGAGCGGACAGGCGGTTTAACTCGGGAGGGAAGACGCTCGAGCAAAGCTCGCAGCAAGCGGGGGCGCAAGGGCTTCGGAAGCACGTGACTAACGCCACGGAGGTACATCTGTTCTTCCCACTCGGGAGACCGCACCATGGAAAACACGAAAAGCGGCAGAGAAGGACAAAGCTCGCGCAGGCGCTCGATGATCCACAGAGCCTGCACCTGTGGCTGGTCTGCATCCACCAAACAAGCATCCAGAGCCCCTTGTTTCAACAGAGGCTCGGCCTCTTCGATATCCGGGCGATGGATAATCCGGTGAGGCTGCGACTCCAGAGCTGTTCGGACGGTGCCAGGCAGCTCCGGATTCTGAGCCAGCACCAGGATCGTTTTCACGCGAATCCCGAGTCAATAAGCGGTTCTGTCCTCTGATGTGGACACTTCTGAGTTATCAGACAGAATTACTGCAAAGATGGACCCGCAAAGCAATCCCAAACCCTTCGCGCTCGTTACATTGGCCGCAGTCCTTGGCAAAGAGAGGGGGCGATCCTGAACGATATGTAAGCGCTGTGCCGGGATACTACGAAGCGGATGCGGTTCTATTATCACCCAGTACAAAACATTTTGGTAAGGAACCATCCACTCTCCCGACAGAGGTGGGGAACAACGAAATGTTACGACTATAGGAAACCGATGAAACTGCCGCAAACAGCCCGCGCAGCCAGAGCGCCGAAAACCATGCGGAACTGGCTTTTATTACTTGGAGTCCTCGGACTTGTCGCTTCTGGCTGTCAAGGACCTCCGGCCCACCAGCAACGACTGGTCTCGCGCCCAACCATGCTCTTTCGCACCAGTGGGGTTTTCCAGAACGATTTCCGGCTTCTGTCCCAAGTCGAACCCGGTTCCGTCGGCTCAGCTGCCTCCGCCTCAAGCGGTTGCTCTGCATGCAGATAAGAGAACAAGGCATCATGAAAGCTTTGCACCTTGCCCTCGCGCTTGTCCTGGCTTCTGAGTTGGGGAGCCTCGCAGCACCTGACTCACTGCCCGATTTGAAGCTCACTCGTTGGGGATCCTCCGAGATCTTAACTCGCGATTCCTTTGTATCCGAGGTGGTGGTCCTAGACTTCTTCGCCTACTGGTGCGCGCCGTGCCGGGTGGCTTCGATGCGGTTGCACGAGGAAGTCGAGAATGCCTATCACGCCCAAGGGGGAAACCGCCACGGCTATCCAGTCCGAATCCTCAGTGTAAATGTTGAGGAGGATCACCCGGAGTTGACCGAAGCCTTCATCAAAGAGTTGAAACTCAGGGAGGTCGCCAGGGACCCCGGGGCTGTTGCCATGGGACTTTTGGGGGGCAAGGCACTTCCGTTCTTGGTCGTGGTGGATGCCACAGCGGGCAAAGGCGTCCCTCCCGTTGTCAGATACCGAACAGAGGGACTCGACAACCTAGCCGCCCTGAAGGCGGCGATCGACGAGTCCGGAGTGAACGCACCGCTGCCCGGACACCAAAAATCACGCTCACCGGTCCTGGAGCTCAAAACAACCTCACCCATCGCACAGGTTGTGGAGGCCGGAGTCGAGGTACTATCCTCGAGCGATATCCAGGTGCGGAGCTCAGAACTCCGCTACGGAATTACGAGACCCTCCACCGAGATCTCGGGCAGCGTGAACTGGCAGTCCTACGCCCTGGAATATGAACCGGACCCTCAGTTTGATTTTCTAGGATTCCCTGAGAGACGCACCGAGGACACCTATGCAGGCTCTTTGGAAGTCCGACAACGTCTCGGTGCACCACTCACCCTCAGTGTGAGCGGCGGGATTTACGAAGGATACTCTGACTTCCGCTCGCTCTGGATCGACAACTACTACCGCCAGCAGTTTTCCTTTCTGCCCGAATACACGGAGGCTCGGCCCGGCGGTTTCTCAGGCGCATCCAGCCTACGCTGGGAGTATCAACCCACCACAGGCTTCATTGAGTTAGGCGTGCGCTACGGGAACGACACCATCCCTCCAGGCTGGGATCTTCCGTCGCCCACCCCGGCGGTCCCCGTCCCGGTGCTGGAACACGGCAGAGGCGTCCTCCACACCTACGCAACCACTTTACGCTTTGAAAACGTGCTTTCCACCCGCGCGCGAGTGATGAACGAGATCGGAGTTACGGTGACCTCTGGCCGCGACCCTCGATACATCTATCGGGGATCCCTCAACCTTGCCCTCTCTGAGCGATGGACTGGCCGTCTGACGGGTA
>CAMAVD010000176.1 GCA_945861575.1 Akkermansia muciniphila | reverse complement strand
GAAGCCGCAGACCGCGTAAGACTCTCCAGAGTTGAAGTGAGCTTTTCCAAGAGCACATCAGCACTAGCGACACAACTCGGTGAATTGCAAGAAATTGTTTCACAGAAATTGTTCGCCGCGCTGCGGGTAGGGAGAGTTAATGCAGAGCGTCACATTCTCCTGCAAATCGGGAGTTGAAACGGGCTAGATCATCGGCGATTGGGTTGTGAGCGTGTGCAGTTACTTTTGACGCGCGTATAAGGGCCAAAAGAACACTTTCGGATTCACTTGGCGGCGATGCATTAAACTCAATTGGTCTCACGCCAAGACGCCAAGACGCCAAGACGCCAGGACGCAAAGGTGGGAAGAAGAATGCAATAGCTCCCCCCCCCTTCATTCGTTGCATCTTTGCATCTTTGCATCTTTGCATCTTTGCATCTTTGCGTCTTTGCGTCTTTGCGTCTTTGCGTGAAATTCATGCTTCCACTTCGACAGCGGTATAAGGTTCTCAGCAAACACAATCAGATTCGCCCAGAGGAGAACTCTAGGCAGGGTTCTGCTCCATCCAAGGAGCCCCACCGAGTTGATGAATCGCCAGGCAGCAGACCGCGAGCAAACAGTTAACCAAAGGCCCACCTGCGATGAAAACTGCGTCCTTCCAGCGGGACGGCGCGATTGGGGGCAAAGCCAAAGTGAACCCTCCGAAGGGCACTCGATTGATGAGCCACTGAATATTTAGGGAACCGAATGTTAGACCCTCGAAAGGGCAGCCACTCCTCCACCAACTCATGGGCGTTGAGAGAGGGCGTCCCACAGATATCTTGTGGTAAAAACGCGCTCGTCGCTTGAGGGCTTGAAGAGGTCAACGCCAATCCTAACGAGCCAACAGGGGTTAGAGCGAAGGGGGCACTTTGCGGACGGGTCGCGCTGCGAACCACGCGTAATAAACGAGAAGATCCTCCTCTGGGTAGGACTGAAACTCGGGAGCGAGAGGGATGCTGCGGAGCTGCTCGATCGTGCCCCGCTTCAAAAGTTCCTCGACGATCTCAAATCCCGCTCCATTAAAAATACGCCGGTAATCTGTAACCCTATAACGAGTTTGCGGGATCAGGGGACTGTTGCGCCACCGCCACTGGGCCGAAGTGTAGCGTAAATAATTATACTGATTGATCGAACGGTCGTCATTCGAGAACTGGTCGGAGGGTCCGGCTAGGTGCGAGTGCACGCTCTCCGGGGTGCAAAATCGCAAAGCCTCCGTCAGGAGTCCTTGGATGATGCTGGCAGGGATATGCTCCATGACGTACGTTGAATACGAGAGATCGATCGACCCTGCCGGCAAGGTCGTCTTTCGGGCATCGCCGACAACCAGTTCGATATTCAGTTTCCCCAAAGTCTCTTGGATAGGTGCACGGTCGACGATGGCCAGGGCTTCGCCGATGCATCGAAGTTTTTCGGGCCGCAATCCAGGCAGATGCCCCTGGAGCTTGCCTTCTTTGGATGAACGATCAAACCACTCAAGGGTTTGCTTCAGGGTGAATGGCTCGAGGACGGGAGCGATATCATAGGCTATTACCTTCTTCGCGCCGGACAGAAGCAAGCCGATGGGGACGATGGGAAAGGTCCCGATTCCAAGCTCGAAGGCGGTAAATTCGCTCTTCGGGCTGGAGGAAAGACGGGTGTAAAAATCGAGATGAGTTCGGCAGTCCGCCAGCTTGTTTCGAAAGATGGGCTCCGAGAGCACAAGGTTGCGAGTGACGTACTTTTGAAGTAAGCGATTCCAGTAGTAACTCTTTGGGAGCCACGACAAGACCCGCTGCACAGCACTCTTAATCATCCACTTTTCCATAAGCTGATACCAAGTGATTCTCTTCAATCTCATCCAACTCTCCGCCTGCCAACGCGAAACCCAATTTCATAGGAACAGAACACAGTAACTAGTGTCAGCCCCAAAGGAGATATTAAGGCACCTGCCGTCACCACCAGAGAAAGCTCGGCTTGGGATAAAACTTGTCCTTCGGATTCTCAAAGAAATTGGCGATAGCGGGATCCTCCATCTCCTTGGGAAACCGATAGAACTCGGAGTGCCCGTCTCCAAAAAGCATGGTGTAACCGCGACCTCCCTTGTAATTGTGCCAGACGCTCTGCTGATCCGAGCTCAACCGGTTCCCATGGAAGGGAACCTCTCCCGCGAGAATCTTGTTGGAGGGCCCGCGGCTCAAGGTCGCTAGGGTCAAAGGCTTCTTGCTACGATCTCCGAGGTCACCTGTCACCCGGTGAATCCGGAATGAGTGTCCACCCCATTGAGTGCGGTAGCTGGTGCCCGACATCTCCCAGGCGGTTCGAAACTCGGGCACGAGTGAATCCCCCCTGTCGCTCGGACACCGAAACACCCGAGGATTGCCCAGATAGCGGTTGAGGGGACGCTGTTCCGGTTTCGTCAGACCGCCATAGGTATCCGACTGACCGGCCGCTCCGCCGTAGTTGTCCCAGTTGTTAGTCCAGGGAAAAGTCTCGTCATTTTCGTCGGCGAACAGGAGGAACGCCACGCCGATCTGACGCAGATTGCTGAGGCACTGCACGCGACGCGCATTCTCCTTGGAACGTTGCAACGCAGGCAGGAGCATCGCGGCCAGAATGCCTATGATCGCGATAACGACCAGCAACTCAATCAAGCTGAAGGCAAACAAAGACCTGAACTTAGGGCGGCCCTGACTCGGCCTGTGTGATTTCATAGGAGGGTGCCGTCGACAGCGCCCGATAATCGAGAGACCCGACGGATCAGCAACCTTTTTCGCATCAGTTGGGCTTCGACACCAACCAAGAATAGATAACCAACAGATCCTCCTCAGAATAGTGTCGAAACTCGGGAGCAAGAACAATCTTGGCCAGATCATCCTTGGATCCATTGACGTTCTGTTGCTTGATTACTTTGAAGCCCGCCCCTTCGAATATGCTTCGATAGTCCGAGGGGCGGAGGCGCGTTTGGGGGATGATGGCGTTATCGAGAAAGCGCCACTGTCGGTTGCTAAATTTCATGAAATTAAACATGGAAATCGAAGGGTCGAAATTGGCGTAATGATCACCAATTCCAATATAGTGGCTCAAAACCGATTCTTTAGAGGATACGCGTCTGAACTCTCGATGTAGATCCGCTTGAACTTCTCTTGCGATATGCTCGAGGCAGAAGTTCGAGTAGACGAGATCGATGGAGCCCGCTGGCAAATCTGTATGTCGAGCATCTCCAACGATGGGGAATATTCTGAGTGATTTGAGAACTGCTTCAGGAGAATCAACTAAAGCCTTCGCATACAACTCCGGTAACATGGCAAGCCTCTCGGGCCGCGCGTCAGGCAGCAGTCGCGCTAATCTGCCGTCCTGATGATACTCGACATACAACTTTAAGATCCGAGTGAAGGTATCCCGACGGAGGAGGGGCGCAATGTCATAGGTGGTTATCTCATCAGCTCCACAGAGATAAAGTCCCACCGGAATAATCGGCCACCAACCGGTTCCCAATTCCAGAACTCTGAATGAGCCCCTCGAATGTGAGCCAAAGTTTCTGAAATGCTCTAAGTGCGTCCGGCAATCCGCAAGTTTTCCTTCAAAGCTTGCAGGCCTGACATGAAGGCCCTTGGTGACATACTGCTGGAAGAGCGCGTTGAACTTATGGCTCTGCGGGAGCCACGAGATGACTCGTTGTATGGCTGATTTAACAATCCACTTGCTCATAAATAAATTTTTCTAGCGCAACGTCCCACTGCCCTTGGCTGCTCGCCTGGGGCCAAACGTCGGAGAGGGAAGATTTCAATTTTTCTATTCTACACAGCTGTGAACACATCACAAGCATCGCATTGAACTCATTACTGAGGTTTTCAAACCTAGATCCACTCCAAGCACGATCTGGCTTGGCTATGTTAGGGAAGGATCGGGAGCACGAGACTCTTCACGGCACCCAGATCGCTTCAGCCCTTTGACCACGACGGGACAACACCAAGCCGTGTCCTGGCCACGGGTTCTCCAAGATGCATTCGCGGCCCTTCTCGCTTTCGATCTCCAGCGATTGAACCTCGCTGCCGCGCAGTTCGGCACTGACCAGAAACGCACCATGTGTGCGCAAGCGGGCGAAGCGGGCGGGCTTCTCCTTCGGCCACACCGGGAAGACCCGCATCACGCCATGGTGCGTTTGCAGCAGCATTTCGTTAATTGTCGCAGGAACCGTAGAACAATTTTCAATACCCCCACCGCCGACAAAAACCATCAGGTTTGGAAAGCTTCCCACCGTAAGCTGCTTGCGGAGCTTAGCGAGGAGGTCGCGAGGATCGTAGCCGATACGGGCCGCTCCCGGAAAGGTCTGACTGAATCCGTTGAAGTGATTGATCCACTCGCGTTCCGGCCAGCCACGCGCGTAGTCCTGCAGCACCTTGAGCAATGATGGATCGGATCCCAGCCCCACGATTCCCGTTGGCCACGCCATGCCCGAGAGCTCCATCCGGCTGTTGTCACGATTCGGCCCCACTCGACTGGCTGCCGGACCAGTCTCCGCTCCCCGAATCCGTCGTACCCCGTCGACCACCACGGTTGGGAACCCGCTCAAGCGGTTCGTAATGTCCTGCCACTTCGCCCAACGCTCGGGATCCACATGCAGCTCCGCACCCACTTCGAGAATCCCCTGGAACACCCTCCGGACCAGGCCCAGTGAGAGGCAGTTGTTCTTGTCACTGCCACCATTGCCCACCTCGCCCAGGGCGTCCCCCGTGATCACGTATCGCCCATTCTCCAACGTGAGGAAATCCTCCCAGAAATCCGCGATCTCGCGCAGGAAAGGATACACCCGGCGTGCATAGGCCAGATCGTAAGTGTGATCGAAACGCATGAGCATGTTCACGGCGGCGTAGGCGCCGTTGCTCTTTTGTCCGAGGAACATTCGATTGCCTTCGCCGGGCATTTCATACCCCTCGGGCATGAAAGTCGACTCCAGCGCCTTCGGCCCGATCCCCACGTCATAATAAGCTCCCCGCACGTTGAGGTATTTCCGGGCATTCTCCCTGGCAATCGGCCGACCAACCATCACCCCGGCTCCAGGGCAGGCCCGGTTTGCGGTGATTGAAAAGACGCATGGCCACGGCCGCTTCGCTCATCCACTTGGACGGTTGGCGCTCCAATGCAATGGTGTTGGTATTCGACGCAAAGCGTCGCACGGCCCAATACCCGTCGGGCAGATTCCCTGTCGCCGTTTCCGCTTCGTTGCCGGTCATGGGCCAGAGGCTCACATCAACACCGACGAGACCCGTCGGTCGGAAGGGATCGAGATCCTTCGGATCACCATCGACCGAAAGCTCGATAACCAAAAGGTTCTCAGTGGCGGCCACCCACGACCGAAACTCAATGCGCGTTCCCGCGCGGGTGAACGGAGGTGGATCCTCCACGCGCAGGGCGGTTGTGAGTGTATGTCGGACTTCCGCCGTCTCCAGAATCTGCTCGGCGTGAAAATGCCCATTAACCAGCGCTGGGATATGGACATCAATCCCACCGATAGGGGCCGGGTGGGCGTTCGGATAGACGGCCTTGGATTTCCAGAAGTCGTTTTTCGAGAGGTAGAATCGATACCTCTCCGGTGCGTTGGTTACAGCGACAGCGCGGATGTTCACGTTCCCGCCGCCAGGTTCGCCCAACCCGAAGAATGTCTGTCGCTCGATGACACCCCCGATCGCCACCCCCAAGTCTCCATTCCCCAGCAGCGGGGCATCAGGAACCTTGCGGGTCGGAATCAGAATGGGTGGCGTGGTGAAAACCGCCTTCTGCCGCGAGACAATGGAGAGCGCCTGCGTCGTGACGGCGATCTCGTCCGGCGATGAGGCAGGGAAAACTCGGGTGCCGCTCGAGCACAGGACGGTCGCGCCTGCGATCGTGCGGATCAGCACACCAATGGACCGGAGGCGGGGTGAAAGGAAGAGTCTTCTCATTGAACTGAAATCGATTCGTGGCAAAGGATTCCCCGGATTACCTGCGGTCGCGATTCCTCGCTTTTCCGTAAACCCGTCGCAGCTTTTCCGCGTGCGATGGCACTGATGCCATTGTCCGACCACTGGCGTGGGTTGGGTGGCAGATAGAATGGCACCAAAGCACGGCCCGTCCCGGTGTGAGCGTGGCGAGAAAATGAAGGAGGCGCAGCATGGTCACGAAAGGTATGCGGACCGGACCGTTTAATGCAATTCACATGTGGCTCAGGAGTCGGTTCTGTCCAATGGGTGACCCCTATCGTATTTCAAATGCAGGCCCTATAAGAAGCAAGAGCTCAGACCCCAACGGAGTTCCGTATGTATATCCTCAGCCCATCTGTGGATCAAACTTCCCTTTGTGTGTGAGGGCACGCCAGAACGAGGGTAACAGAGGTCGGGGCCTGGATACGCTTTCCCAACGACAGAGGGAGCACCTCCCGCTACACTCCGCCTAGTTCATGCGTGTACTCATCATCGGCTGCGGTTACATTGGCACCCCACTGGCCCTGAGGCTTCGTTCTCAGGGGCACGAGGTCTGGGGCCTGCGCCGACAAGGCACCGACACCTCGGATCTCCTCCGGCAGGGCATTCACCCGCTGGCCGCAGAGGTCACCGATCCAACGTCTCTCGCGGCAGCCCTAGGCAGCCTGCACTTTGACTGGACGGTCAACGCCCTCTCCTCGCGAGGCGGTGGCGAAGAAGGCTATCGTCGTCTCTATCTCCAAGGAACAGAGGCGATTCTCACTCACTTCCAAGCCAAACCACCCCGCTGCTATGTGCATCTCAGCAGCACCAGCGTGTATGGCCAGACCGACGGCAGCTGGGTCAACGAGGACAGCCCCGCCGAACCCTCAAACGGCACAAGCCGCATCCTGGTGGAGGTGGAGCAAACGCTGCTCCAGGCGTCGCGAAGCACAGGATGGCCCACAGTGATCCTTCGCTCCGCAGGCATCTACGGTCCGGATCGCGGCCATCTTTTTCAGCAGTTTCTTAAGGGTGAAGCTCGGCTCACAGACGACGGCTCGCGCTGGCTCAACATGGTGCATCAAGACGACCTGGTCGCCACCATCTCCGCAGCCTTAGAGCGCCCCGCACACGGTCAGATCCTGAACGTCAGCGACGATGCCCCTGCGACTGAGCTCGAGTTCTTCACGTGGCTGGCAGCTCGACTAGGCCGCCCGCTTCCGCCCTCCATTGATCCAGATACCAAGCAACGGAAGCGCGGTGCCACCAACAAGCGGATCTCGAACCAGCGCCTCAAGAACACGCTTCTTCCCCGTCTGACACATCCTACTTTTCGTGACGGCTACGAGGCTGAGATCCAGCGAGGAATTGCTGGAAAGGGTCAATGAACGGCGTCGAGGTGCGCAAACGCTTGAGTGATCAGGGTGTGAAGCAGGGCCAGTCCCTTGTTGCCTCGCCCCCTGCAGGAGCCGATAAAGCGTTGATTCCTTAGGGGATCTTTGGTTGAGTTCCCATTACCACATGCTGACCCGAGTCCAGTCGTTGATGGCCTGCCTCCTGCTCTGCTGGGCACCATGGACTGCCTGCTCGGAAGAACGTTCCAACGACTCGAAGGATCCGCGATCTCACTGGGCTTTCCGCCCTCCCGTTCAGCGGGAGTCTTCGAACCCAGCACCGCCCGGCTGGGAGAAAACCACGATCGACCGCCTCATCGCCCAGCGCCACCACGAGCGAGGTCTCCGCGCTCAGCCAGAGGCCTCCCCGGAAACCTGGATCCGGCGAGTCTCCTACGATCTGATCGGCCTCCCCCCAACTGCACAACAAGTCCAGGCCTTCACCAAAGATTCGTCGGAAGCCGCCCGACTTCACCTGATCGACGCCTTGCTCGACAAACCCGAGTTTGGGGAGCGCTGGGGTCGTCATATGATGGACCTCTGGCGCTACAGTGACTGGTGGGGCCTGGAGAGCCAGCTGCGCTACAGCCAGAAGCATCTGTGGCACTGGCGCGATTGGATCATCGAATCCCTCAATCAGAACAAGGGCTACGATCGAATGATCATCGAGATGCTGGCGGCTGACGAGGAAACGCCGGAGAACCAAGACGCTCTGAGGGCCACCGGTTTTCTCTGTCGCTCCTATTATCTCTTCAACCGCACCACCTGGCTCGACGAGGTGGTCGAGCACACGGGGAGGGCCTTTCTCGGACTCACCTTCCAGTGCATGAAGTGCCACGATCATAAATACGATCCCCTGCAGCAAACCGACTATTACCGGATGCGGGCAATTTTTGAGCCCTATCATGTCCGCCTGGATGCCTGGCCGACCGAGACCGACTTCGAAAAGAACGGGCTCCCCAGGGTCTACGATCTCCACCACGACACGCCCACCTATGTCCACAATCGCGGCGACGACAAACAGCCGCTCACCAATCAGCTGATCCATCCCGGCATCCCCCTGATCTTCGGGGAAGTCCAGGTGAAGCCGGTCCAACTGCCAACGCCCGCCTATTTCCCCGGACTTCGAGATCATGTCCTGACAGACCAGTTGGCGGCCGCGCGCGAGGAACTCCAAAAAGCCACCTCAAAAGTAGCCTCCGACCGTGAGACCCTGAAGACCATGGTCCTCGCAGCACAGTCTCCCGACCGACAGCCACCTGCTGTCAAACCTTCCTCCGCACCTACGCCGCCATCCGCCCCCATCCTCAACGAGCGATTCAAGCTCTGGCGCGAGGACGGTTGGGAGAAGGGCGATGGGAATTGGAATATCACCGAAGGTGGACTCGTCCAGCGTGAAGGAAACAACACCCGCTGCTGGATTCGGTCCAGGGCCCCACATCCTTCCAACTTTCACGCCCATGTCAGTCTTCGAATTCTCGGCGGCAGCATGTGGAAGTCAGTCGGGCTCTCTTTCGACGTCGGCATAGGCAAAGAAACCCTGGCCTACATCAGCGCCTCCCAAGATTCCAAGGCTCAGATCGCCCTCGGCAGCGGGAAAGACTACACCTATCCCGAAGGTGCCCTGAAGGCCCTGGCCATCAAGACAGGGGCCGTGCACCGGCTGGATCTCAAGGTACAGGGAAGTCTACTCAACCTCTCTGTCGACGGCGAGCACGCCATCGCCTTCCTCCTGCCATCACGCCCGTCGAACGGTCACCTACAACTGATCACCTTCGACGCCCAGGCCGAATTCCAAGACCTGATCCTCAGCACCCTGCCTGCAGATGCGGTTCTGCACCCAGTGGCTGGTATCGCGATCAATCCCGTCCGTGAGGCCGAGCTCGGCCTTGCCGCAGCGATTGCAGCCCAGGAAGCGGCCGAGGCCTCCGTTCACAGCCTTCGATCCTGCTGGATCGCCGACCGCGTATCGATGGGCCTGTCAGGCCGCGTTCCCGGTGAGACCAGTGAGCCCACGCGAGATAGGGACACCCTCGAGCGGCTGGCATCTGAAGCGACCGATCAGCACGCCAAGCTGCAAGCCAAGGCCGCCCTTCTCCAACTGGAACTGGAGCTCCTCAAAGCACCGAGCGCCAAAAAGGCGGAATTGGAAACGCGGTTAAAAAAGGCGCGCCAGGAGGGAGTGGCGTCCGCCGTCACGAATGCCGTGGCAGGCCCACGCTACAGCCTCATTCGAGGAGCGCTCAAGGCGCTGGAAGGCCCGGAGGATGCCTGCGTCAAGAACCCCGCGCAGTATCCCCCCACCAGCACCGGTCGTCGGTTGGCCCTCGCGCGCTGGCTCGCCAGTCCAACCAATCCTCTGACCGCACGAGTCATGGTGAATCAGGTTTGGACGCGCGTGTTTGGAGACTCCTTTGTGACCGACGTCGCTGACTTCGGACGAAGGGCCAAGCCTCCGCTCCACCAGGATCTGCTCGACGCCTTGTCCGTCGACTTCATGCGGCAGGGGTGGAGTCTGAAGGCCCTCCTGAGAACGATGGTATCCTCACGCCTCTATGGCAGCTCCTCCTCCTCGCTCGGTGCAGATCCAGCAACACTCCGTCAGGATCCCGAGAACACCACCTATTGGCGGATGAATCCAAAACGTCTCGATGCGCAAGCTCTCCGGGACTCCTTGCTCCAGACGGCTGGCCTGCTCGACCTTTCCAAAGGCGGCCCGTCGATTCCCATTCCTGCATCTGAGGACAGCCACCGACGCGCCCTCTATTTTCAACAGCACGGAGAACTGGAGCACCGGTTTCTCGCCTCCTTCGACAACGCCAGCGTCTTCGAATGCTATCGCCGCAGGGAAAGTGTCACACCCCAGCAGGCGCTGACCATGGCGAATAGCCGACTCTCACATGACTGCGCCATCGCCTTGGAGAAATCGCTGATCTCGCAGACGAAACGCACGGCTGAAGTCTTCGCGACCGGTCCGGAAACGAAGGAGGCCGGCTTCATTCAACAAGCCTTCCTCGGCGTCCTTGGAAGACTACCCTCCGCCGCCGAAACCGAGGCCTCGGCGCTCTCGCTCGCGGCCTTGAGAGCCAGTCAACCCACACCGGCAGATCCAGCCAGACCTCGCGTCCTGTTTCTTCAAGCCCTCATGAACCACAACGACTTCATCACCCTCCGATGAATGCTTCCCTCTCCATCGAATGGAAACAGGCGAGGTCGCGGCGACAGTTCCTGCGGTCAGTGACCACAGGAATGTCCGCCCTTGCCCTGCAGTCGCTGCTGGCCGAGGAGCCGAGTTGGCAACCTCCCACCGGTTTTCCGCACAAGGCACCCAAGGCCAAGCGTGTCATCTGGCTCTTCATGCGCGGAGGCGTCAGCCACATGGAAAGCTTCGACCCCAAACCCGCCCTGACGCGCTACGCGGGCAAGACCATCGCGGAGACGCC
>CAMAVD010000175.1 GCA_945861575.1 Akkermansia muciniphila | reverse complement strand
GAGGCGCTTGAAGGTGGAGCTGCCGACCTATGCATTCCAGAGACAGAGATATTGGGTGGAGAGGAAGATCGGAGCGGCCGGACTTCTTGCGAAGTCTGAGCCTTTGGCCAAGAAACCGAACCTTGCCGATTGGTTTTACTGCCCGGTGTGGCGGCAGTTGCCTCCGCTTTCCAGTCGCAGTGGCCCGGAGCTGAAGTCGATGCGTTGGCTGGTGCTCATGGATGAAGACGGAGTCTGTGAGGGACTGACGGGTCGGTTGGAGGCGCTCGGTCACTCCATGGTTCGGTGCCGCACCGGTCACGCGTTTGCCCGTGAAGGCGTGAACACCCTAACGATCGACCCTGCCGATCCAGACCAGCTGGGACGATTGCTTCAGGAGTTCCATACCACCGAGGCACCCGTTGATCGGATTCTCTGCGGCTGGACCTTGCCGCCACGCGTTCTTCGGACCCCCCCGGATAAGCAGGCCTTTCAGCGTCTATTCCCGCTGGCCCAGGTCGTTTCGCAGCGCCTGGCAGGACAATCGATCCGGATCGACGTTCTTACGCGAGGGGCGTTTGAGGCCAGTGATGGGGATCGGATCGATCCCGGGCAAGCATTGGTGAGCGGTTTGCTGCCGGTGGCAGCACAGGAGAATCCTTCGTTTTTCCTGCGTCAAATCGATCTCAGCCCGTCAGCGGACGCGGAGAGCGCCCCTTCTGAGAACATGATTGTGCAGGAGTTAACGCGTTCGAACGTGGTAGGTGCTATCGCGATTCGCGGCCGTCGGCGGTGGTGTCCGGCCTTTGATCCTGTGTCGATGCCGGCCTCCGCGGGCTTGTCCGGGTTGAGGCACCGGGGGGTCTATTTGATCACCGGAGGCTTGGGTGGGGTTGGACTGATCCTCGCTGAGAGGCTGGCGTGCGCTTATCAGGCCCGCCTCTGCCTGGTAGGCCGTTCAGGCATGCCTCCTCGGGTGGAATGGTCCTCCTGGACTCGATCCCATGCAGCCGAGGATCCCACCGTCCGACGCATCCGCCGTATAGAGGCCATGGAGGCAGCAGGGGCTGAGGTTCTGGTGATGGCCGCGGACTGTGCCGATCAAGCGGCTATGGAGGCCGTGCTCCGGGGCGTCACGGAGAGGTTCGGATGTTTGCACGGCGTGGTGCATGCGGCGGGCGTGATTCGGCCAATGTCGTTGTCCCAACTTGATGCCGCCACTGTGGATGCACAATTGCGACCCAAGGTGGAGGGTATAGAAGTGCTTCGTTCAATCCTGGCGGGTCGGGACATCGATTTCTGCCTCGTGACCTCCTCCATTTCCACGGTGTTGGGAGGATGGGGATTCGGGGCCTATGCGGCGGCGAATGCCTATTTGGACGCGGTGGTGCGACAGGATTGGCCGGGGCGAACCGGTCGATGGATCAGCGTGGGCTGGGATGCCTGGCAGGCAGAGGGTGCCGCTACCCGACAGGGTGTGGGTGCGGCCTTGGCCCGATTGGCAATCACGCCCGAAGAGGGGGCGGATGCCTTTGAGCGCAGCCTGCTCGCGGACGCATCGCCGTATTGGATTCTTTCTACCGCGCCGCTGGAGCCAAGGATTCAGGAATGGATCCGCCCGGCAGTTCACGCGCCGACTTCAGCAGGAGGGGTTGGTCCTGAGTCGTCGATTGGGACCCATGAGCGGCCGCAGCTACGGTCCAATCTGGTCCTTCCGCGCACCGAGAGGGAGCGTCAGGTTGCGGCGATTTGGGAGTCACTTCTGGGAGTGGCCCCGATCGGAGTTGAGGATGATTTCTTTGAGCTCGGCGGAAATTCACTCATCGCCATTCAAAGCCTGGATCGCTTGAGGCAACTGTGTGGAGTGAAGCTTTCGGTCAACACCCTCTTCGACGCTCCAACCATTGCGGGGATGGCTGCGGCTGCTGAGAAGGCGGTCGGCCCCGCTATGGATGAAATGGAGGCCCTGTTGAAGAGTATCGAAGAGATGTCCCCGGAGCAGGTGAAGCACCTCCTCGGTGACAAAAATTAGAAGCCCTGGCTTAGAGTGGAATCAGGCTGAGCCCACCGGGCGATAGTCGAGGCGTAGGGAGAGAGGAAACGTTGTTCGCGTTGTAGCGGAGCAAGCTCCCTTCGGCACCTCGGGAGACTAGGTAACTAGGGCTTCCCAATGCTCGATCGCACTCCCCCGTCTCAGCCCCGCCTTCCATCTGTGGATCAACCTTCCCCACCCTTCCGAAGCCAAGTAACCATCGTACGTTCCTCGAAGGTGCCCCTATCGCCACGCCATACCCTTGGAATGGCCGTTCACTCCGACACCCCCTCCGTGTCGAGACCAGCCGCGAGCCAAAAGCCAGAATTCCTCACACGAAGCCCACAAAGCTTTCTGAAGGAGGCAGAGGATCTGCGTGGGAAAAGGAGTCGAGATTCCGCTTTTTCGTTATTCAGATCTGACAACCAGTGACTCCCTTAAGCCTCCTGATGAGCACTTAGGTTCATAATCAGCTCTCACGCCCAGCTCTATTCTGCTTTTTAGGATTAAAGGCCTCTCCCGGCCTTCTTCCCACCTTTGCGTCTTCGCGTCTTGGCGTGAGACCCATTGCGTTAAATGCATCGCCGCCCTCAAGACCCACAAGAAAGGGCTCATGCAGCAGCTTTTCCCATCCCCGGAGGAGGCCGAAGCATGAATCTCACGCAAAGACGCAAAGACGCAAAGAATGAAGGGGGCAGAGGGAGCTATTTCATAAGGAAAAGGTGTCGGTTCTTGCAATTGGCAACTCAGGGTCGGTTCAATGGAAAGACACTCATGCGGCGCTTCAAAAAAGCGCAACAGGGTGTGGCACTGGCGATAGCGAAAGGAGAGGCTGCGGACGAATCTGTATGGAAGGTCACTGCGAGGCGGAAGGGTAAAGGGCGTCATTGAATGCGCTGCAGTCAGATCAATGAGTGCCTCAATGAGGGCGGAGCTTTGGAAGCGGATGTTGTTGTGGTGGATGACCAATTCCAGAGTTGATGTTGATCTATAGGCCCCCGTTTGAGGAACCTGTACGGTGATCTGTCGGTGGGACTGCGGGGAGGTTGATCCACAGATGGGCTGCAGGATTTACATAGATGGAAGGCTGGGCCGAAACCGGGTAGGGAATGTGCCGACGGCGTTGGAGGGAACAGAGATCGAACAAGGTGGGGCCTCCTCACCACGTCTCACTTCGCATTGGCGGAGACACGAGATGCACTGAAGCACCACAGGCTCTCGTAGGTTCTCAGGAAGAGGTCGCCATCGGAATGCGCGAGGCTGGAGTTGGTGTATTCCCCGACCGAATTGGTAGCGATCAGCTCGAACTTGGGGCTGGCCCGGAGCACAAAGGCGTCGCCAGATTGATTCACCGTGTAGAGTTTGTCGCCTGCCAGGGTGAAGGAGGACCACGACTCCGCCTTTGCTCCGGGGCCCTTGAGGCGTTCGATCCAGACCGACTTGCCCGTGGATAGCTCCAGGCATTCAGCGATGCCGTCACTGTTGAGAACGTAAATATGTCCGTCCTTGATGAGGGGGGATCCGATGCGGTTCTTCTTGGCCCGCTGTTCATACCATACTCGATCGGAAGTCACATCTCCCTTTCCGCCTGGTTTCACCGCAAGACTGCTACCGAAGAAGCCGCCCATGGCGACGATTGTGTTCTCCCCGAAGGTGGGAGTGGTGTAGACCAGAGGGTTCAAGCCCCCCGAGTGCCAGAGCGTTTTGCCAGTAGCCGGATCCAAGGCTCGAAGCTCTTCAGGTAGGCTCAGGATCAGTTCGGAGCGGCCCTGCCCTTGAACCAAGAGAGGAGTGCTGAAGGAGCCGATTCGACCGGGGAGATTTCCCTTAAAGCCGTCGAAGCGTTCGGTGGGCATCGGCTCAGGTAGCGGGTTTTCCCAAACGGTGGTTCCGTTTTTTCGATTCAGTGCCAGAATTTTGGCTCCCTTGCCGGGTCCTTGGAACACATAGCATCGATCGCCGTCGATCAGCGGGGACGAGGCATAGCCCCATTCGTGCTCCTGTTTGCCGAGATCGCGGTGCCATAGCTCCTTCCCCTCCATGTCGTAGGCAAAAACCCCCGCAGGGCCGAAGGCCGCGACGACCACCCTACCGTCGGTGGCCGGGGACGCAGCGCAGTAGGGATTGTCTCCGTGGGTTTTTTCGTCGAGGGCGTAGGTCGTTCCTTTTTGCCAGAGCAATTTACCGTCGCTGCGACGGAAACACATCAGCGTGCGGCGTTGTTCTTTTTCGATGGCCTGAGTGAGGAAAACGCGGTCGCCCCACACAATGGGGGTGGAGTTTCCGCGTTCGGGGAGCGGCACTCGCCAGCGCACGTTCTTGGTCTTGCTCCACTCGGTTGGAAAATGGGTTTCGGGGCTGATCCCGTTGAGTTGCGGACCGCGCCAGTTTGGCCAGTGAGCCGCGCTCAGCGAGGAGGTGGTCAATAGAAACGAGGAGAGCAGCGCGGTCTGCCACAGTGCATGCGTTCGCGAGGAGTATTTCGATGAGGCGAGCATCCTTTGAACCTAGGTGGGTTTTGGGTCCGAGTCTAAGGAAATTTCTAATGAAGGTAGTGAGGACTGCTGACCTGTCCCGCTATCTCCCTTCTTGGCCAACCGCATCCAATCTCTCGGTGGTTCTGGCAATTGCAGCTTTCCCCTGGCCACTTTGATTGCGATCTCGAAGCCGCTGATCGCGGAGACATAGACCACCGCGGTGGCGTTGATTTCCTTGTCCACAGATGGGCGGCAGGATTTTCACAGATGCGGGCCCAGCCTAGCGTGCCCCTTCGGTCAACCCGGGGCTACCGGCTTCGACCCCTCCGCGGTCGGTGGCCCAAGAGATCGTTCACACAAGTAGCCCGGCTCTCCGCTCCTGATCCCGAAGGGATCACAGCCCATAGCCGGTCGGTTGAGGACCTCCGGGACGACACCACCGGTTCTCTGTTTTAGTGGAAGGATCCTGGAGGGATCCCAGGCCTTGGCAAGCGATGAGCCGTATGGGGGACAGGAGTTCCCTGCCATAATGAGAACTGCTGGCAAAGTGGTGGACACTCTTGTAATGGTGGACGGAAGCGTCGTAGGGTGACGCGAAACAACAACCAGGAAATCTATATGGCCAAAGGGAACAATAGTCATAAAAAGGAAGTTAAGAAGCGGAAGAAGGAAAAGCCCAAAGCGGGGCCTGCCACGTCTCGGCGGACTCCCTGACCGACTGTGCTGACTTGAGTCACGATACTTAGATCATACAGCCCATCCAACGGCTGCGACGGCCCGAAAGCCCGTCGCAGCCGCGTCCATGGCGCTGAACCCTGTAGCTCCTCATCATGCCCTCTCCCTCTTCTCATCCTCGGGACCCTCTCCATGGGATCACCCTGGAGGCGATTCTCAATCAACTTGTCGCCAAGTATGGATGGCTAGAAATGGGGAGACGGATCCCTATCCGCTGCTTTCAATTTAATCCGAGCGTGAAGTCTGCTCTCACCTTCCTTCGCAAAACGCCTTGGGCCCGGCAGAAGGTCGAGAATTGGTTTATCGGTGATCGATTGGACGAGACCCCTTAGACTCGGGGAGTGCTGAGATGCGCACCAAACTTATCCCCGGCGGTTTCTTGGGTTGCTCTGCAGGAGGGGCCATCGCAACATGAACTTACGTGTCTGACGCCCACGCTCAGCTTTGGTTGCTCCTCCGCGATACTTCGCGGAGTTTCTATCTCACCTTGCGTTTGCTCCCAGGTCGGGTGCGCCCTCAAATCGGCCTCGCGTATTTACTGGCGCGTACCACGGACACGGTGGCCGACACAGACTTGGTGTCGGTCGAACGTCGGTTGGAAGCCCTCGCTTTGCTTCGGGAACGCGTTCTAGGCCGGTCGTCCTCCCCGTTGGATTTTCGCCTCTTCCTCGTTGGAGATGATGGCGAGCCTAACCAGGGGCCGGACGTTGCCGAGCGACGATTGCTCCTTCGATGCGAGGATGCGATTGCGGCATTGCGGGCTTTCTCCAAAGAGGATCAGCGTCAGATCGAGACAGTGATCGATGTCATCACGAGTGGCCAAGAGCTCGATCTTCGACGCTTTGGCGATGCCACTCCCGGCACCATTCACTCCCTGCAGACCGCCGAGGAACTGGACGACTACACCTATCGGGTCGCGGGTTGTGTCGGCACCTTCTGGACGCAGATGTGCGAGGCGCATCTCTTCGGTGCCTCTGGCTGGAATGCTCAGGCACAGCGGCGGGACGGACTTCGCTTCGGCAAGGGGCTGCAGTTGGTCAACATTCTGCGCGATCTTCCCCGGGATCTCCGTCAGGGGCGCTGCTATCTTCCTGCGAAAAGCCTGCTCCTCGCGTCGCTTACCCCGGAGGCTTTACTCGATCCCAGCCGTATGGCGGACCTCCGCCCGGTGTACGACACCTTCCTGGCTCTGGCGGATTCACATCTTCAGGCGGGGTGGCAGTATACGATGAGAATCCCACGTCGGGCATTGCGCCTTCGCATGGCCTGTGCTCTTCCAATTCTTCTGGGGGTGCGGACGCTCGAAAGACTTCGCACGGGAAATCCTCTGGATCCAGAGGTGCGGATCAAAGTCAGTCGAGTGGAGGTGCGTCGAGCCATCGGGAGAGCATTGGCGGCCGCGTTTGGTCTCCAGTCTTGGGACGCTGTGAAGCGCTGGGCCTCGCGTTGACAAGTCTGCTGGAGTGTTAGTGACAGTGGGCGCAACCGTTGGACACCGTTGGGCTCAGGTAGGGAATGCCCAGTTCCATTCCCCGCAGGACGAGCAAGAGCCCCATCATCAGAAGGGCGAGGCGGGGCGTGTTCATTGATAGCAGACGGGAAGGCAGCGGGAGCTTCTGGCCGGCGAAGTGGATGCCTAGCATCATTGGCCAGGTGCCCAGGCCAAAGCAGCCCATGTAGAGAGCGCCGCTCAGAGGGCTGCCGGAGGCGGTTGCTCCCACGGCGGCGACATAGACCAGCCCGCAGGGCAAGAGTCCATTGAGAGCGCCCAGTAGGCCTTGTGCGGGGAGGGTCTGTCTCTGCAGAAGACTGCGCATGGAGCCCTTCACCCAGCCCAGCCCTTTCAAGATAGGGCTGCTGAGGGAGAGTCGGTTTCCCAGCAGCAGGGCGATGAGCAGGCTGACGCCTAGCCCCAGGGAAAGCCAGCGCTGGAAACCCGCAGGTGCGGCGGCTTGACCGATCAAGCCCAGCGCCAGACCCATCAGAACGTACGACGCTACGCGTCCCAGATGATAGAGGAGGCGTCCGGTAGACGCCTGGAGAGATTGAGGGCGGCTCTTTGCGAGCGCGATCACCAGCGGGCCGCACATGCCAGCGCAGTGAACACTGCCTGCCAAGCCTAGGAGAAATGCCGTCCAAAGTTCCATGTCAGTGTCCAGTCGGCGGCGCAGCCGCGATTCGAGGTGTGGGCTCGTCGACCACGATCACTTGTTCGAAGAAGTAGTCCTTCCCCAAGGCCTTCCACTGCGCCCGGACCTTCCAGAGTCCGCCTCTCAGAGCATTCGCCGGGATGCTCTGAACCCCACGCTCGTTCAGGGAGAGGGCGACCTGGAAGTCGAGGGTGGCGTCCGAGGGGCGGTAGAACTTGATCTGTCCTTCAGGACGAGGTTCCCGATGGGAGGCGGGAAGGGTGAGTGTCACGATGCGCTCTATGGCGTCGTAGCGGAGAGTGAGCTCGCTGCGAATCGCGGACGCCCGGTTCATCTCTTCCAAGCGGGTCTGATAGCGAACCTCGGCCTCGTAGTAGTCAGCTTGCACAAGATCCATACGCTGCCGCTGGGCGATCGTGATCCACGCCGCGATGGCGGAGCTAAACACGATGAACCAGACGATGATAGCGTGGGGCCAGAGATTGAGCGGCGTTTTGGTGGGTGTGGCTTTCATAGGGTTCATTTGCGCGGTCCTACAAATCCGGTGGTCACGGTTTCGAGCCGCTTTCCGTCGGAGTAGATACCGATCTTCAGCGAGGTGCTGTTGCCGGCGAGCGCGGCGGGATCGATCTCAATGAGCAGGGAGGTTTGAGCCATGGACTCCTTCGCGATGACCAGAGGTGAGGCACCCATGACGCGCACCGTGCCGGAATGATTCTCCAAACGGAGCTCGACCGGCAGGTCGTGTGACGTCTTGTTGATCACTTTCATGGTGTAGAGGTTCTGGATCCGACCTTCCGCCGTGGTCTGGAAGAGCGTTCCAGGTGCCCGGAGCAGGGTGGTGCCCGTTGCGGCTCGGGTGAAGACGAGGAAGAGGAACAGGGCAATCAGCAGCGAGAGCACGGTTGCGTAAAGCTTCATGCGGGCGGTGAAGCGCTGGGGCTCACCACGTTCTATGTTGTTCAGGGAGGCGAAGCGGATCAGACCCTTGGGTCGGCCAACTTTCTCCATGATTGTGTCGCAGGCATCGATGCAAGCGGTGCAGTTGACGCATTCCATCTGGGTGCCGTTGCGGATGTCGATCCCGGTGGGGCACACGGTCACGCACTGACGGCAGGCCACGCAGTCGCCCAAGCCGGCGGCGGTTCTTTGGAGGATCGGTTGGTCCTTGTGAAGCGGACCGCGCTTTTCGCCCCGCTTGTGGTCGTAGGCCACTACCATAGAGTTCTCGTCCAGCATGGCAGATTGGAAGCGTCCATAGGGGCAGATGAAGGTGCAGGCCTGCTCCCGAAATCGTGCGAAAATGGCATAGAAGAGCAGGGTGAACAGGAGCATGAAGGTCAATCCACCTACATGGTTGCGTGGGTCGTCAAACTGGATGGCGAGCAGGCGCTCGCTGCCGATGATATAGGCCAGCAAGGTATTGCCAACGATGAAGGACAGTGCGAAGAAGACCCCTTGCTTTAACCCCTTTCGGAAAACCTTCCGGGCGGTCCATGGGGCTGCGTTCAGCGCTCGCTGATCCTGGGCGTCGCCCTCCAGCAGATATTCCACTTTGCGGAACACCATCTCCATCATGACGGTTTGTGGGCAAGCCCAGCCGCACCACAGGCGGCCAAATGCTGTGGTAAAGACGATGATTCCAGTCATGAAGACCAGCATCGCGACGGCGAATATCAGCGTGTCCTGCGGCCAGAAGATCTGCCCCAGGATTGAGAACCGGCGCTCCAGGATATTGATCATGAGCAGCGGGTTCCCGTGGATGCGGATCCACGGGCCCGCGAACATGAGGGTGATGAGCGCCGTGGCGAACCAGGCGCGTCTTCGATGCCAAACCCCCTCAGGCATCTTGGGATAGAGCCATCGCCGGTTTCCCTTCTGGTCCGCAGTAGCGAGGTGATCTCGGAAGTCACCCCAGTCGATGTCCCGCGACGCGCCGTGGGAGTCGAGCTGCCTGGGGCCTGAGGGCTCTGGCGTGGGGATGCTCATTTAGGGGATGACCGGGATAACGATCACTCGAACACAGGAGCGGGCGGTGCCGTCGGGGCCTGATCCTCGCGCTGCTTCGGATTCGGAGGTTGGGTGCCTCGGAAGGTGTGGATGTAGCTGGCCACCGCCTGGATCTCGCCTGGCTTCAGCACGCCTCGCCACGTCAGCATCCCCTTCTCAGGAACCCCATTGATGATCGTTTTCAGGATGTCGATATAATTGGTCCCATGGATCCAGTAGTCGTCACAGAGGTTGGGTCCCACCAACCCCCCGCCATCGGGCCGATGGCAGGGCGAGCAGAGCATGATATAGGTCTGCTGCCCTTTTGACAGAGTCGCTGGGTCCGTCGATGGAGTGAGCGATGCCAGGTTTGCCTCGAACTTTCCGATGGCCTCGGACTTGATCTTTTCCCCAGCGGCACTTTCTTTTCTGTACTCGGCGGCCTGAAGGTCTCCCATATTGAGAACGTGGTAGTAGAGCATGTAGAACACGGCATAGGCGATTGTCAGATAGAACAGCCAAACCCACCAGCGTGGGAGGTTGTTGTCGAGTTCCTGGATGCCGTCTGCCTCGTGATCCATGAGCAGCGGGTCGCGATTGGTATTATTCATTGTGAGAACGGTTCGAGGTGGATGTTGCAGTGGGGGCCTCATCCAAGGGCAGCAAGCTCATCGTGTCCACGAACGCCTTTCGCAGGAAGCAGGCGCGGACGAACGCGACGCTGAACACCAGGAAGAAGAGACAGACGGAGATCACTCCGTAGAGTCCGATGCCACCGATTTCTCTCAGCACGTTTTGGATCATGGTTCACTCAGTTGTTGAGGGTTGAGGGGAGTCCGAGCGCTGCGGTCTTGGGGGCTGGCGCTGGGTTTGCTGGAGCCGCCTTGATATCCGTACCGAGCCTTTGGAGATAGGCGATCAGCGCAATGATCTCCTTGTTGGCGGGCGCGTTGGTGATCGAGCCCTGAGCCAGGTTGGCCACCACCTTGGATGCCTGCGACATCAAGTGTTTCTGCGCCTCTCCCTTTTCATATCCGAGCGGGTAGGGCACCCCCACCTTTCGCAGTGCGGAGAGCCGGGAGGGCAGGGAGTTGGTGTCGAGATTCTGCGTCAGGAGCCACGAATAGCGGGGCATGATCGATCCGGGTGAGGTGAGCCGCGGGTCATCCATGTGGTTATAGTGCCACGCGTCGGGATACTTGCCGCCCTCGCGATGTAGATCGGGTCCGGTGCGCTTAGATCCCCAGAGGAAGGGGTGATCATAGATAAACTCCCCCGCCTTTGAGTAATCGCCATACCGTTCCGTCTCGCTGCGGAAGGGTCGCACCATCTGCGAGTGGCAGCCCACACAACCCTCACGAATATAGATGTCGCGCCCCAGCACCTCAAGCGGGGTGTAGGGCTTGACGCTGCTGATGGTCGGGACGTTTTCCTTGATGAGGAACATAGGAATGATCTCGACCGCCCCGCCGATCAGAACGGCGATTAGTGAAAGCACCGTAAACAGAATGGGCTTGGCCTCGAGCCAACGATGGCCCCAGGGGTTTTTGCCATGCTCCGCCTTCTGGGT
>CAMAVD010000174.1 GCA_945861575.1 Akkermansia muciniphila | reverse complement strand
TGCCGACCCAGCTCGTGATCAGTTACCCGCGGTTCACCGTCGCTTCACACGACCGCCAACGGAAAATCCCCAGACAATCCGGGAAGAGGCCATAAATCTAACCGCGAATGGACGCGAATAGACGCGAATGCGAAAAAGGCTCCTGGGTTTTGACTTCTGGATTAAAGTTGATTGGAGTTTATTCGCGATGGCTCAGGACTATTCTTTCCCACTCCAGCTTGGCGCGCTTAAAATTCAAAATCACACCGACTCTGTGTCCGGTGATGCGCAGGTAGTTCATCATCTGGCCGCGCTCTTGGTCGGTGATGGCTTCGATCACTTTGGCGTCCACCACGACAGCGCTCCACGCGATCAGGTCAGGCACATACTCGCCCACGTTCACGCTCTTGTAGAGGATGGGATAACGCGGTTGTTGGGCAAAAGGAATGGCGCGCAGGCCGAACTCGACCACCAGCGCATTCTCGTAGGGCTTCTCATGCAACCCATGGCCGATGCCGTTGATCACCTCCAAGGCGCACCCAACTACCAAGTATACTTCATCCTTCAGCAGTAACGTCTCATTCGCGTTCATTGGCGTTCATTCGCGGTTAACCTTCAAATCCCGTCGGTGGGTTTCGGTGAACCTAAAGCAGCCGTCTCAATGCCGACCCAGCTCGTGATCAGTTACCTGCGGTTCACCGTCGCTTCAAACGACCGCCAACGGAAAATCCCCAGACAATCCGGGAAGAGGTTCACACAGAGTTATCAGTGACACAGAGTTCCTGATCAGAACCGTCCCAGTCCCTTACTCTGTGAACCCCGTGAACTCTGTGTGAGATTCCAAGGCCTTGGTGCAGGCGGTGTCCGCTGCTAGGAGGAGGATCGGGCGAAGTTCACTGAATCCCTGAAGCGCTTATTGTCGGCGCGGATCCTCGCCGCAAGGCTGCGTCCCACCGCGAGAAGAAAGTCGGCCGCCACCTCGGGAGCCTTCTCGCGCAACTGGCGCAGGGAGGCACCGGTCAACTTCAAGAGCGTGCTATCCTTATTCGCCACCACATCGGCCGATCGTGGACCGTCATCGAAGAGCGCCATCTCGCCGAAGAATTCCCCCGTTCCCAGAGTGGTGAGCACGGACTCCTTACCTGAGATCATCAGTCGGACTCGGAGTTCGCCTGCGGTGATGAAATACATCGCGTCCCCCGGCTGTCCTTGCTTAACCAACTCGGCTAACTGGCGAACTTCAACCGGCTCAAGAACCTGGGTGAACTGCTCCAACTGCGAGTCGGTGAGATCCGCGAGCAACTTAATCCGCCGAAGCGACCCCGGCTTGATGAAGACGGTGTGACCAGGATCGGTCGGCGGGCTGATCTGACCCGAGGAGAAAAAAATCTGCAGCTCGGGAACATTCGCCGCTTTGCTCCACCGCTCATACACCACGGAGAAGATCCAGGTATCCGGAAGCACGCGCTCCTCTCGCACCCAGGAGATCAGGACAGGAAGCTCGACCGGGCCGTAGATGACATCGTCAGCGGCCCAAATGCGGAAGCCTGTAGTATTTGAGTCGGAACTCATGCATTCCAATTACCAGGGATTGTGCGCGGTCGGAAGCACGGAATGCAATGCAGGTAAAAATCTCTGACAGGCAACAAGGCCGGACTCAATTCCGGTGTCGGGGGGAAGTCCGTGCGTGTGCTGGACCGTACAAAAAGAAAACCCCTCCCAGCGTGAGCCGAGAGGGGTTTTCAAAAAGGCTCTAATCAGATTAGAACTTGTAGATCACGTTCGCAGCAACGAGCAAGGCGTTGCGACGATCGGCGGCTCCGGCAGAGTTGGCACCGAAAGCCCGGCCATTGCCGTCAGCCTGGTGATCCCAGCGGACCTCGAGACGGCTGATCACGTTCGCCCACAGGTCATACTGCACCGTGCTGGTCACAGCCAGGATACGGGAAGGCTGACCGGTGGTGGCAGTGCCAGACTTATCGGTGGAGTCCTTGTAGTGCTCAACGCGCTCGAGAAGCGTCAACTTCTCGGTAGCCTTGATGGACACGTAACCGGACACCGCATTGCGATGAGTGCCGCGGACCGTGCCGTTAACACCATTGTTGCCGGAATAGTCATAGGCACCACCGACCTTAACACCAGCCCAAGGGGTGTTGAGGGTGGTTCCGACGTAGTAGTTCTGAGTGGCGGTGGTCGTAGCGGTGTTACCGCTGTTCGCACCCACACCGTTGATGACACCCACGTAGAGCGCGGAGCCAGCGATGAAGCCCCAGCTCTCAGGAGCCTTCAGGGTCAGCGAGCCCATATAGGTCTTGTAGCTCTCAGCGTGGTCGGTCCCGAGACCGGTTCCGTTGAAACCACGGTTGTTGATGAGGGGAGCGGTCGTGTTCGCGACGCCAGCGCTGACGCCAACCAGCTCAGTGAGCTGATAGGAAGCGAGCAAACCAGTATGGCTGGTCGGCTCCATTCCCCAGCCGTAGCTGTGGGTGTAGTGCGGGTTGTTGACGCGCTCGAAGGTCTCGTAGCCAATGATGGTGTCAAAAACACCCATCTTGAAATCGAGACCATTGCCCACGGGAGCCCGCAGAGCCACATAGGCCTGCTTGATGCCCGAGTTTGCTCCGCCGACGGTACCGAAGGTTGCCAGATCGGCCCCATAACCGAGGTCGACACGATAGCCAGCCGCCCAGTTGTCCTGCGCGTCCAGAGGCTTCTGGATGGTGACCTGAACATAGTTCAGATTGAATCCATCCTGCTTACCTGCTTGCATCGGAATCCCGGGGGCATTGGCGTTGCCAGTACCCACGTTCCAGTTAGCCGATGTGTCCACGAAACCGCTGATCGTGGTCGAAGAAAGAGCCGTCAGCAAATGCTGGCTGGCTTCTTCCGCTACAACTAATCCAGGCATGGTGACCAAACCGATGGCCGCCAAACCCAGAGTCCATTGATTGACTTTCATTCTCTGTTCCTCCTGCGAATGTATGTGTTTGTTAACGTAACGTTTCTTGAGTTCGGCGGACAAAAACAGTTTGTCCGCCCCACCAAAACGGTGCATTTGCGCGGTTAGATAGTGGAAAAAACAAAAGCAACGCAATAAGTTTTTTCATACTTCGGAAGATAAGTCGGCATTTTTTGCCTTCTCCTAAATTCAAAAAGTTCATTTTTATCATGAATCCAAACGCTAAAACAGCATTGCGAACAGTGTTTGCAGGCCTCTTTTCGCGTTCACCTACTCAAGGGAATGTCACGCACCTTCGTGAGGCGACGAAGGGGATCGCTGACGATCTTCCTAGCTCTCGCGTCATCGCAAGGGGAACTCGAAACCCCGGCGGAGGACTAAAATCCACTCTCTAGAATCAAAACCCGGCTGCCGGATCGTGGGGAAACGCCTTAATCCTCCGCACGCTCCCCGCTCGGAGCCATCTTTACCACACGCGGATCAAATCGCCCCAGGACCTCAACCAAATCCACCTGTGCGGCCATCACCTGATCAATATCCTTGTAGACCATCGGCACCTCGTCCAACCCGGCCGAGATGAGATGAACGCATCGATCCTTCAGGATCCGATTCACCTTCGACCACTCGAAGGTGTCCAGCGCGCGACTTCGGCTCATCACACGTCCTGCCCCATGGGACGCGGATCGCAATGAGGCCTCCTCCCCCCTACCCCGCACTAAGTAGCCAGGGCTCGCCATGGAGCCTGGAATGATTCCCACTGCCGCTGGTGCCCAATTGTGACCAGGCCCGGTCCTTGTTCTGACGTGTGACCGGGCTGCACCCCCAATCCGCATCGAGGACCGCGTGCTCACGACGCTCTTGGAAGATCGACCCCACACCAAACCGGGTCTCCTGAGCAATGGCATCGATCAATCGATCCCGTCGGCGATCCAACTCCCGCACCGGCAGATCGAGTACGGTCATCTTCATGCGACAGGCAATGTCCACACCCACCGCATAAGGGATGACCGCTCCCTCGGTCGCCAGCACCCCGCCGATCGGCAGCCCATAGCCCACATGCGCGTCGGGCATGAGCGCGCCGGCAGCGGCGACAGGAAGAGTGCAGGCGCGCGCCAACTGGTTCACAGCCTCGGGCTCAAGTCCCTCGCCCCATTGCCTCCAAGGTGCGGACACCGTGCGAAGTGGGGCTGGGGCGCGGCGAAGCGCTCCCGCGAAATCGCCTCGAAGGGGGTCCTTGAGAAACCGAGCCGGATCGCGCACCACTTCTTCGATGGAGGCCTCTAGAGCACTGCGATCGAGCCCCTTAAGCAGATACCGCGCAATAAAAGCCATTCCCAGGGTCATCGCTTCCCCGGACGGCACCCCCAAACGGATGAGATCCTTCTTGTTCATAGCGCAGGCCCAATAACCCGCGACCCAAGCCAACCGTCCAACCCGTCGAAGGTCAAGGCCTGGATGACCAGCAGTTCTCATTTGAGCAGGGAACTGCTGTCCCCCATACGGCCCATCGCTTGCCGAGGCCTGGGATCCCTCCAGGATCCTTCCACTAAAACAGAGAACCGGTGGTGTCGTCCCGGAGGTCCTCAACCGACCGGCTATTGGATGAGTTTCCTGTTCCGTTTGGAGCTGGTCACAGAGTTCGAAACTCCTTAAACCGAACGCCCAATAGGGGGACAGGTCAGTTGTCCGCCCCCTGTCTGCCCAAAATCCGGCAGCCGGATTTTGTTCCTAGCAGCGAACACCGCCTGCACAAAAGCCGTTCCCGCCTCCGCACCTCACACGACCAAGGCTTTTGTGCAGGCGGTGTTCGCTGCTAGGATCTGAATTGACCTTTCGCATACGGAACAGCTATAAGCTGAGGTAGTTCCGGGAAGAGCTGTGAGATAAACCTATGCCTGAACGAGTCGGTCCAATTGCGCCCTATCGCCCAACGATGGGGGTGAAACCCTCACCAAACCGCCGTGCAAGGAAGGGATCCTCCTCGCTTCTTCTGGCCGGGCTGCTCCTGGGACGCCTGGTCAGCGGCCAAGCCGTCTCGGCTCAGGACGCCCCCACCAAAGTCTTCCCAGGGCAACTCGCACTCCCCACCTACCTCAGCCTGGTCTTGGGAAACAATCAAAGCCTGCAGGTGCGCCTGCTGGAGTTTGAGGTCAGCCGCCGACGCTACGATGGAGAAAAGGCAATCTACGAACCGGACTTCGTGGCCTCCTACGAACGTCAAAGCAATCAGCGTCAGAATTCCCGGGAACAGGTTTCCAGCCAGCAGACACGGACCTTCGAGGAGGAGAATAATATCTATAACACCGGCCTGGAAGCACTCGTCCCCACAGGGGCTCGCGTGCGGCTCGGCTACAGCCTCCGCGACCTGGACAACAACCTGCAGACGGGCATCGTTTCCTTCACCGCAGTCGTGCCACGCGGCCGGGAGTACCAAAGCTTCGGCGGACTCAGCCTCACCCAACCTTTGTTAAAAGGAGGCTGGAACAGGTCGGTGACCGCCAATATCCGGCTCGCCGCCCTGGGTTCGCAGGTCGCCTTCCAAGATTACCGCAAGCAGCTGATGACCGTGGTCTCCACCGCCGAGGCTGCCTATTGGAATCTCCATCTTGCCCAGGAACAGATGCGGTTCTTCGATGAGTCGGTCCGACTCGCCGAAACGCTGGTCAAGGATGGCAAAACCCGCGCACAGGCCGGCGTGGGCTCCGAACTCGAGGTGCTGCAGTCGGAAGCGGGGCTCGCCCTACGCCGATCGAAACTGGGCGAGGCACGTCAAAAATACTTCGAAGCCGTCGCTCAGCTCCGCAATCTTGCAGGCATCGATTCCGGAGGCGACTCTCCTGGACAGATCCAACTTCTCGACGCGCCGATCCTCGACACCCAGACCCGCTCCTTCCAGGAGAGCGGCCAGAGGGCGCTCCGCCAGAACCCCGATTACATGTCCCAGATCCGCAAGGCGGAGCAGGAGGACATCCGCATCGCCTATGCAAAAAACCAGCGCCTACCCCAAGTGGACCTCAAGGCGAGCTACGGGATGAATGGCTTGGGACCCAATATCGGTGACTCCTGGCAAGCGCTGAGCTCAGGAGATTTTGCATCCTGGTCCTTGGGGGCCGAACTGCGCACGCCGATCGGCGGAGGCCGTCGCAGCCGGAACGAGCTCCAGGCCGCACGCCTGCGAAAACAGCAGGCCCTGCTGGGCATCCAGGAAACCGAGGCCCAAGTGCTCAACGCCGTGGAAACCTCGCTGCGTAAGGTAAAGAGCACGCGCGACTCCGTACAAACCTACCAAACGGTGGTGCAGTTCAATCAGGATCTGCTCAAAACGCAACTCGCTCGCCTGGATGTCGGCAAGGTGGAAGCCCGCAAGGTGCTTGAGGTGGAGGCCGATCTCTTCGAAGCCAAGAACGCTGTGGTCGAAGCCCTCATTCTGCATGAGCGATCGCTGCTCGAAATCGGTTTCATCGAGGGCAGCCTGCTCTCCGACCGCCAGATCGACTGGGCTCAGAATGAGGTTCAGGACAAGACCAAGGCGATGATCCGCGAGGCCGCCAAGTCCGAAGAGCGCTTTCGTGAGATCATGACGGATCTCAAAAATCGCTACTCGCGCCCAGGTGCAAAGACACCCTGAACTCAATCCCCACTGACTCATGAGACAGGACACTTCCTCTCCACGAAAATCACAGCGCGACCTCCAGGGCTGGATACTCTCACTCCTGGTGCTGATCCCCTTAGGATCCTGCCCCGCCGCCGAAAGCGTCGCGCCGCTTTCCGGCGTCAGCGCTCCCTTCCTGGACGTCACGGTCAGCGCACCGGTCCCGGGCATCATCAGCGCACGCCGACTCAAAGAGGGCGACTTCGTCAAGGAAGGCGATTTGATCTACGAGCTCGATCAGAAATACGAGGAGCTGGAAGCCTCTCGCCGAAAGCTAGTGGTGAGTGAGCGCCAGCGCGACTCCGAGTCGACCGACAGCCTGTTCAAGTCCACCAAGAGCGTCAGCAAAGACGAGCGTGACAAGAAGGAAGCGGAATATCGCATCGCGCTCACGGAACATGAGATGGCGCTCGAGCAACTACGGAAACGCCGAATCACCGCGCCGCTGGCGGGCACAATCGTGGAGCTGCTTCTCAACGCCGGGGAAGCCTGCCAATCCTATCAGCCCATGGCCCGCATCGTGGATACCCGACAGGGCTATCTGATCTGCAACGTCGAAGCCCGCTTCGTGGTGCCTCTGAAGCTCAACCAAGCGGTGAATCTGGAAATCGATGGTGGCGATAGCCCCATCGCAGTGAAAGGCCGTATTAGCTTCATCTCTCCGGTCGCGGACCCAGCCAGCGGTCTCGTCAAGGTGAAGGCTATCTTCGAAAACCCCGAGGGCCGCATCAAGCCAGGCCTGGCCGGACGCATCCTGCCCTGACTCCCATGGCCTCTGATTCTCAACGACCTACTGAGGAGCTGACTCGCTCGCTCGCGGAAATCACGGAGCTGCGACGCTTCGAAGGTCCCCCGAAGGAGTTTTGGCCCAAGCTGCTGGCCACGCTGGCCGGATTGAACGGCGCCAGCAAAGGCGCACTGCTGGTGCGGGAGAATGCACCGGACAGCCCCTGGCGGCTTCTCTCAGAATGGCCCGCTCAAGTCGGCTCCAGCCGCATCACACAGACCTTCACCGCTTCACTGGAAACGCTGGCCCTGGCCGCCTTCGCACAGGGCGAGATCATTCAAGGCCTCGATGACTCTTCGCCTAAGGGCTCGGGACACTTCGCCATGGCCTTCCGCTTGGCTGTGCAAGGCGACCACGCCTGCATCGCCGCTCTCCTGTTGTCCGAGGTAACGGAGAACAACGTTCGTGAGAGCCTGCTGCGCAGCAAGCTGGTCGCAGACGTCCCCCGCTCCTACCAAGACAATCAGGCGACCCGCCAAGCGCGCAATGATGTCACCTCCTTCGCCAGCGCCTTGGACCTGATGGTGGCGGTCAATGACGAGAAACGTTTCGTTGCGGCCGCGCTGGCGCTTTGCAATGGCATCGCTACTCGCTTCCAATGCGACCGCGTGAGCCTCGGCTGGTACGAGGCAGGCTATCTCCGTCTCAAAGCCATCAGTCGCACGGAGAAGTTCAATCGTCAGATGGCAGCCGCCCAGGCTTTGGAAACGGCCATGGACGAGGCCTTCGATCAGGATGAGGAGATTCTCTGGCCCGTTCCCAAGGACTCGGTCCTGATCACGCGCGATCACGAGGCCTTCTCGCAGAGTCAAAGCGTGGCGCATCTGCTCTCGCTCCCGATCCGCACCGACGCCAAGCCGGTCGCCGTACTGACCTGCGAACGCCAAGCAACACCGTTCACAGCCCTGGAGCTGCAGCAGCTTCGCCTCTGCTGCGACCAGGCCTCTCGGCGTCTGGCCGATCTCCGCCACCATGACCGCTGGTTCGGCGCTCGCTGGGCGGCAAACTTCAAGGAGCAGGCCGCCACCTGGGTCGGACCCAAAAACACCTGGGCCCGCGTGCTAGCGATCGCCGTGGTCTTGGCAATTGCAGCGCTCTTCCTCATCCGGCTGGAGTTCCGCGCCGAGGGCACCTTCACCCTCCGAAGCGATGAAGGGGCCTTTCTCACTGCTCCCTTCGACGGCTTCATCGATCAGGTCCATGTGCGCCCGGGCGATGCGGTGCTCAAGGGCGCGCGCCTCGTCACCCTCACTACCCGGGATTTGGAGCTGGAGGAATCCTCGGCCGCGGCCGATCTCAATCGCTACCAGCGCGAGGCGGAGAAGGCCCGCGCCGGAAAATCCCTGGCAGAAATGCGCATCGCGGAATCTCTCGGCGAACAGGCGAAGGCGCGTCTGGAGCTCGTCCGCTACCGCCTCAACCAAGCCGCCATCAAGGCCCCATTCAATGGCATGGTAGTGGAAGGCGACCTCCGCGAACGCCTGTCTTCGCCGGTGAAGCAGGGGGACGCGCTCATGCGGGTGGCCCGGACAGACCTCTTGTATGTGGAGGCGGAAGTGAGCGAGCGGGATATCCACGAAATTCTCGGCCGGGAACGCGGGGAGATTGCCTTCGTCAGCCAGCCGCGACTGAAGTTTCCGGTGAAAATTCTCACCATCGAACCCGCCGCTTTTCCCCGGGGAGAGGGCAATGTCTTCCTGGTCCGCTGCGCTTTCATCAATCCAGTGGAAAACTGGTGGCGTCCCGGGATGAGCGGGCTCTGCAAGCTCACGGTGGAGCGCCGCAGCCTCTTCTGGATTCTCACGCATCGCACGGTGGATTTCCTACGTCTCAAGCTCTGGTGGTGAACCCCAACCATGTCCTCAGGAAACGCAACCTTCAGTGAATCCTGGTACCGGGTCGCCAACCAGAGAGTGACGCTGCGCGCCGGGGTTCGAGTGCGCCGTCAGAACTTCCGAGGGGAACGTTGGTTCGTTCTCGAGAACCCGTTCACCAACGAGTTCTATCGCATACGCCCCGCAGCCTATGAGTTCGTGGCGCGCCTTCGCTCTGACCGCACGGTGGGCGATGTCTGGCAGGAATGCCTCGACCGCTCGCCCGATGACGCCCCCGGCCAGGAGTCGGTCATCCAGATGCTCTCACAGCTGTATCTCTTCAACCTGCTTCACTACGACACCGCCTCCGATGTCGCAGCCTTGTTCAGCCGGCAGAAGAAGCGGGAGCAGCGGGAGTTTCGCTCGCGACTGCTGAACATCATGTTCATGCGGTTTCCACTGCTGGACCCGGACCGCTTCCTCGTACGCACGCTCCCGTTCGTCGGACGTCTCATCAGCCCCATCGGGGCTCTGCTGTGGCTGCTGGTGGTCGGTCTTGGGGTGAAAACGGTGATCGATCATTTCCCAGCGCTCCGGGAGCAGGGACAATCGGTGCTCACGCCCTCCAACCTCCCCCTGCTCTATCTGGGCCTGATGCTGATCAAGACCTTGCATGAATTTGGACATGCTTATTTCTGCCGAAAGTACGGCGGGGAGGTGCATGCCATGGGCGTGATGCTGATGATCTTCACGCCGGTGCCCTATGTGGACGCCACCTCCAGCTGGAGCTTCCGGGAACGCAGGAAGCGGGTGATGGTCGGTTTGGCAGGCATGATCGTCGAACTCTTTGTCGCCGCCATCGCCGCCATGATCTGGGCACGCACGGGAAATGGGGTCGTGCACAGCCTCGCCTACAACATCATGTTCGTCGCCTCAGTCTCGACCGTGATCTTCAACATCAACCCACTGCTGCGCTTCGACGGATATTACATTCTCTCTGACCTCGTGGGCATCCCCAACCTGACCCAGCGCGCTGGCAAACAACTGCGCTTTCTCTGCGAACGTTATCTCTTCGGACTGAAGAAGGAGCGAAGCCCTGCGACGCGGCGTAGCGAAGCAGCCTGGCTTTCTGGTTACGGCGTGGTCAGCGGCGTCTACCGGCTCTTCGTCTTCGGCGGGATCCTCCTGGCGATCGGGGATCACTTCTTTCTGATCGGACTGGTGATGGCTGCGGTGTGCTTCATCTCCTGGGTAACGGTTCCGCTGATCCGCTTTGTCCGCTATCTCGCTGCCGACCCCCGGCTGGAACGTCAGCGCCCTCGAGCCATTGCAGCGTCGCTGGCGATCCTCGCCTTCGCCCTCATCCTGCTTCAGGTCATCCCCTTCCCGAGCCGCTTCCGCGCCCCCGGGGTGGTCCAGGCGACAGCGTGGTCCGAGGTGATTACCGGCACCAGCGGTCAGGTGGCCGAACTCCTGAGCATTCCCGGCAGCCGGGTGCGTGCCGGACAACCCCTCGTCCGCCTCGTCAATCCCGAGCTGGAGCTCGAACTCCGCCAAGCCGGCTCCGCCATGCAGGAGGTCGACTCCCGCATCCGCCTGGCCATGTCCGGAACCGGCGCAGATATCCGGCCGCTCCAACAACGCCTGCTGGCACTATCCAACCGCCTCGACAAACTTCGCTTCGATCAATCCTCTCTGGTACTCACCTCCCGTCAGGAGGGCCTCTGGGTCGCCCCCGAGCTCAAGGACGCAGTGCGAC
>CAMAVD010000173.1 GCA_945861575.1 Akkermansia muciniphila | reverse complement strand
CCTCCGAAGTGGTCCTGAAGTTGATTCGTTACGGCTTCCGGATCAGCATGCCGCTCGACCTCTGTCCGGGTTGGCCTCACGACTACGCCGTGCTTTTTCGCGAGTTGAACTCCTCCCAGAATCCGTTCCGCTACACCGCGCGTTTTTTTTCCGACGTACGGGGTGAGGGTGATTTTCTTGTCGAGCTGGAGGACTTCAACTACTCCAAGGGTGAATTCAAATCCTCTGCCAGCAGGATGCCCTATGAAGGATTGGCCTACAAAGGGGAGTCTTCTTCCAATGGGGTGGATTATTACTTGGGTTCTCCTTCGGAGGACTTTCCCAACAACTACCGCGAAGGCGAGAAGCCCAACGTGCCGCTGCTCCCTGGCAGCGATCGTGAGCGCAGCGGCTACCGGGTGAATGGCAGTTGGGTTCTGGCTGCCGAACCTGGCGATTGGTTTAATTACACGCGTCATTTCCCCACCAACTTCTACGAGGTCTATGCTGCGGTCTCGCGCGGTGGCCTCTACTCCCAAGCCTCTAGTGGGAAGCTCCTCATCGTTTCAAACCCCAAGCACGTGGATCAAGTGACAGTAACCTTAGGCCAGTTCAACGGATTTGTTCCTCGGGGATGGGATGTGAATGTGCTGGTTCCACTTACAGAGGGAGCCGACTCTCAGCCGAAGGTCATTGGTTTAGGAGGCCCAACGACACTGCGCTTTGAGTGCGGCCGCGGTCAGGCAGACTATCTCGTGTTTGTGCCTGTTCGGCAGATTGAATTCATCCGCTTTCGTCAGAAGGGCGGGACGATCGATCTTGAGTGGACTGGAGACGCTGTGCTGGAGTCGGCGGGAACAGTGACCGAAGACTACCTTCCTGTGGCCAACGTATCGGGTCAGTCGGCAAGCGTCCCTATCGCTTGGACGGGGCACCATTTTTTTCGTCTCCGCCCGCGATCGGGGACACCTCCATGTCCAAGGCCAGTCGACGAGATTCCGGACTGATCGGAGCCTTTCAACCAGACCTGGGCTGAACTCTACCGGGCATCTGCGTGCTTGGGGGGCTCTGGTTCCCAGGCGACATTCCAATAGCCGAGGAACATTTCGTCGAACGACTGATCCCCCCAGTGAACTGTTTTAGTGGGATCAGGATTGGCTGGATTGCGTGGCGAATTGTCGTAGCCGCTGGTCATGAGAATCCAGGTGCCTGCGGGCAGTTTCTTCGGCTCCTTGAGCAGATAGGTTTGCTGCCAGTTGAAGTCGTATCTCGGCACAGAGCAGAGCACCTCCTTTTTACCGTTCGGAAAAAGCGCTTCGAACTTCATCCACTTTCCGCGCAAGTGCATGTGTGGGGTGACGCCATAGAGGGTTGCCGCGCGTTTGAAGCCATACATGGCATGCGTCTGAGAGTCCGCTTCCCCAGGCGGTATCTCAAACTGCGTGCTGACCACGGGCACGGCCTCAAAGCGTCGAGCCGGCTTTGCTGGGAGTAGATAGAAACCTATCTCGGTCTGGTCGGTCTGCTCCACCCCGTTGGGAGTGTAGTGAATCTCAAAATCGAAACGGGCGTTCTTCGGAAGAAACTTCCCGGTGCCTTCTGGCAATCGCACTTGCGTGGTGCCAGGAGCCCATCCCACGAAGGTTTCATTTTGTCCGAGATTGTCCCGGTTTCCACCTTCCTTCAGTCGGACGATCACATGGTGGACCACCTTCTTGTTCCCAGGCCTCACATAGAAGCCTCCCACCCAGGCTTCGGTTTCGTTGTTCGCGGCGACTTCAATATGGCGATAGTCCAGGACTCCAGCGGCCGGAATTTTTTCCGGCTTGGGAAGGCGAAGAATCAGGTCAGGCTGGCCCAGGGGCCATTCAGGAGCGGCGTTCACTGCGAGGCTTTCCAGAGGATCCGGTCCGTCTCCGCGTGGTGCCCCTTGATGCACCCAGCGTAGGAGAGACTGCTTTTCATCCGCCGTCAGCGATGGGTCTCCGACGAATTTTCCGTAATGAGGATCCGGATCCCAGGGGGGCATGCGTCGGGTCAGCACGACCTCCTCGATCATGGAGGCCATACTCTTGACCTTTTTGTAGTGGCTCATCGGCCAGGAACCGATGTTGCCTGCGCTATGACAGCTCACGCATTTCTTCTGCAGAAGCGGAGCGATGGTCTTGGAATAGGAAACGGGTGCGCTGTCGGGTTCCTCGCCGGCGTCGAACTGGATGCGACAGCCTCGGGCTACCGTGCGGGCCACCGGGATGTTTTTCCCTTCGAGAAAGGCATTGAGGGCGTCTTTGAGATAGTGTTCCGTGGCCTGTGGTTTCTGGGCACCCTCCACCATCTGGTCGTCGATCGCACCCTGGTAGATCACTTTCCAATCCCGGGTTCCGATGGCGACCGCATGGCCGGTGCGGGCCACCCCTAAATGGCGGGCGACACCCTGGCTCTCGTCCTGAAGCACGGGAAGATGCCATACCCCGAGCTCATGGGCCTCCTTGTTGATGCTGCCCCGATCATCTCCCGAGCTAGAGTTGACCAGAAGGAGGGAAACCCCTTTTGGGCGGAATTCCTCTCTCAATGCTTTCAGTTTACCCATGCTCTGGGCACCACCGGACACCCGTTCGCGGTGAAAAAAAGCACGACTAGCTTGCTGTCCATTCGGCGCAGTTCGTGCATCTGACCGCGATGGTCCAGAAGGGCGAAGTTGCTCACCTCTGCTGACGCATCGGCGGCTAAGAGCGCAGAGGGCGTGAGGAGGGGGAGCGCAACTATTAAACCTGCCAGCACGGTTAAAATTGAAGGTTTCATGATGCAATGTGAAAAGCTGGGTATCGTGTTACTTCAGGGGAAGCGTAAAGTCACGCCCTCAGTAGGGCTTGGTTGCTGGGGGGGATCGCCAAGGGCTGCGGTAGAATATCTCGGAAAGGTGCTTTTTTCGTTTGGCTCCGCGTGAGCACGGATTAGTGTTTTTCCCATGACACATGCCGAAGCTTTGGGACTGTTTCGCGAGACCGGGGCCTTGCTCGAGGGACATTTTGTCCTGCGTAGCGGCCTTCACAGCCGCCAATTTTTCCAGTGCGCCCAGGCCCTTCAGCAGATGCCGATTGTCCAGCGTTTTGGAGCCGCTCTGGCGGAGAAGGTGCGCTCTCTGGGTGCCCTGACGGTGATTGCCCCGGCCATGGGTGGTTTGGTGATCGGCCAAGAGGTGGCGCGCCAGTTGGGGTTGCGCTTTATCTTCGCTGAAAAGGAGGAGGGAAGACTGGTGCTTCGGCGTGGATTTAAGATTGCCCCTGGAGAAAGGCTGCTGGTGGTTGAGGACGTCGTCACCCAGGGAGGGAGGGTGCGCGAGACCGTTGAAATCGTCCGGCAGCACGCTGGGGAGGTCGCCGGGGTTGCCATGCTGGTCGATCGATCTTCAGCGGCCCTGGATTTGGGAGCCCCAGCCTTCAGCCTCATCAAGCTTCAGGTTGAGACCTTCGAGCCGGCCCATCTTCCGCCAGATCTCGCAGCGATCCCGGCGGTGAAGCCTGGGAGCAAGTGAACCCAATCCTGCGGGTCCCTTCGGCGCCGTGTTTGCTTCCAGGTTTAGCGAGGAAAGCGCAGCGTGACTCGAGTTCCTTGGTTCGGGACCGAATGCAGCTTGAGCGTGGCGCGATGCGCCTCGAGCACTCGCATGACCACGGCTAGGCCGAGTCCGGTGCCTCCGGGCTTGGTGGACTGAAGCAAGGATCCGAAGGCTATCCGACTCTCCTCCTCGCTCATCCCAATGCCGTTGTCTTCGAATTCCGCAACCACAGCGTCGGGCTCATTCCGAGTGCGAATATTGAGCCGACCCCCTTTCGGCATGGCCTGGATTGCGTTCAGGGACAAGTTCAGAAACACCTGCTCCACCTGAAGGGCATCGGCCGTGATCAGTTCGAGAGAGGGGGCCAAGTCCAACACCCCTTCTACCCCCTGCTGTCGAAGTTTGTGCCGGAGCAAGATATTGAGATCCTGGAAGACATGGTTGAGATCGACCTGGGTAAAGTTGGGCTCCGCGCTCCGCGCGAACGCTAGGATCTGCTCCACGATATGGTTCAGGTGGTCCATTTTTTCGCGTACGATGGACGCGTCTCGCTGGCGTGGGTCGCCATCGGGGAACTTCAGATCCAGCGAGTGATAGAGCATCTTTATCACGGTCAGCGGATTTCGGATCTCGTGAGCGACCTCTGCTGCGAGCATGCCCAGAGCGGAGAGCCGCTCGTTTTGTCGCAGAGCCTCCTCGACTTCAATCACCTGTTCATAGAGCCGCGCTTTGCGGATGGCTACGGCCGAGAGTTCGGCGAGGGCTGACAGGATGCGAACCTCCTCATTGGAAAAACGGTAAGGATCGGCCCGGTAGACGTTCAGAACCCCGATAGCCTGTTCGTCATAGACCAGCGGAACGCTGAGGAGCGACACCAGGCCTTCGCGTTGGGCGATGCTGGTCTGCTGATAGCGGGTAGAGGTTTGGACGTTCTCCACTTGGAGCGGCTTAGAGCGACGCAAGACCACCCCGACCAGGCTATCTTCGACGCTGAGGCGTGGCTTCTCCATATACGCTGCACCGGCCCCGTGGCATGCGCGCAAGGTCAGCCATTGTCGCTGCGGATCTGCCAGCAGCAGCGAGCAAAGCTTGGCCTCCATGAGCAGGGCAGCCTGGCGAGTGATCACCTGCAGGGCTTCGTCCAGATTGAGGGTGGTGTTGATGGTCTGGCTCACCTTAACAAGGGCTTCAAAAAGCCGGGCCTTCAGACCGAGCTGTGCGTAAAGCCAGGTATCGTGAATGACTTTGGCCGCATGCCCCGCGAGATCGATCAGCATGGCCTCGTCCGTCTCCGAGAAGGCGTTCTCCCGTTCGGAGTCGACATTCAGTACCCCTCGAACCTCTCCCCGAACCGTGAGAGGCACCGCTAGCTCGGAGCAAACCAGGTCCCGTACCCGAACGTAGCGAGGGTCTTGGGTGACGTCACCGATACGGGCGGGCTTTCCGTATTCCGCCACCCAGCCGGTGATGCCTTCTCCAACGCGAAGCCTGAGATCGTTAGCCTTGCTTGGGAGCCCGTGGGAGGCGTGGATTTCCAGGAGATGCGTCGTGGGATTAATGAGAACGACCGATCCGCTGGTGGCCTGGGTGATGCGCACCGCTTGCGCCACGATCAGGTTCATCGCTTCCTGGGGATCCAGTGAGGAGCGGATCACATGGCTGACATCATACAGGAGCTGCAGCCGCTCGTGCCGCGCTCGTAGCTCCACCAGTTCGTCGTTCACGCGGCTAGCTTAGCCTGAAGCCCTGGGTTGGAAAGTGGAGATGTCCGAAACAGAATCCGCTTGGCAAGCAGAGCGGCGCTTTGTCACAAGGGACTGTGGCTATGATGAACCTGCGCTCCGCTTTGCTGGCTTGCGGGTAGCTCGGGGGAGTTCTGAGGCTGTTTCTATCGGTTGCTTTTTGTCCCAGTTCGGTTTTTACCTTGGGCTGTTGATCGGGGGATGGGCCCTCCACTGGTGTTGCAGGGTAGCCCAGGAGTTGACGGTCCGCCAAGCGAAGGGCGGGCAGTCCGTGATGTGCATGGAGTCGATGCGGCAGGCAACCATCCTCGCGTCCATCCCGTCGGTCCATCGGTTCTTCTACCGAGCAGGCCCTCCGACTTAGAACTTCATTCTGCGGGGCCGGGCCTGCTCGCGTTCAAAATCCGGCAGTGTGGCCAAGCGATTCCTGAGATATAGCTCAGCAGAAACGAGCTTCAAAGCCGGACTCAGGTTCGGTGGGATTAGGTCCGCCAGGCTGCTCAGCTTTTGGAGCGGAGTTTTTCCAACCGAGCGATGAACGGTTTCGGTCCGCCCTTTTGGTATCCGAGTTCACCCACTTTCTTACCCGTGCTGTCCAAGATGATGAGGGTCGGGAAGCCTTGGATACCGTATTTTTCCTGCAGGGCTTCATTGGCCTGCTTCTGCAATTCGGAAATCTTCTTGCGTTGAGGGAAGTCGACCTCGACTAGTTCCAGGTTCTTCTTGGCGTATTCGGTGAACTCTGGGGTTTGGAAGATCTCCTTCTGCAGCTTGATGCAATAACCGCACCAATCTGAGCCGGTGAAATCTAGGAGAACCAACTTTTTACCTTCCTTGGCCTTCGCCTGTGCTGCGGGCAGGCTGGTCTGCCAGTTCAGCGAACCTTCCGCTGCCTGGAGGGATTGGCATGCGACGAGGAGGGCGAGGGAGAGGATCCAGTGTTTCATGAAAAGGGTGTGTTTAAGTGAGCTTAAGCTTATTGGCTTACCTCCCCCCTATAGAGCTTTTCACTCTTTCGCGCAAGCCCTCCTTCTTTACCTTGAACAAAAGTCTGGCCCATGGCGTCGGTTTATGCTGGATTGAAACAACTCACAGTATCAATCACACTTACCTATGAAAAAGATCATTGTTTCTCTGGCGGCTATTGCGGCCATGTCCCTCGTCACTTTGACCGCTACGGCTGCGGACAAGGAAAAGCACCTGAAGGGCGAAGGTCTCTGCGCCAAGTGCGCACTGAAGCAGGCGGACAAGTGCCAGAACGCCATTCAGATTGAAGAAAAGGGCAAGAAAGTCGTTTATTACGTCGAGGACAACGACGTTTCCAAGGGCCTGCACAAGAAGATTTGCTCCGCTACGATCAAGGTCGACGCGACCGGCAAGGTCACTGAGAAGGACGGCAAGCGCTGGATCGCTCTGAGCAAGCTCGAAGAGGTGAAGTAATTTAGTTTTCGTTCCCGGCAAGCTGCCAGGAAGAGAAGGCGCGATCGGGCCAAGAGCTCGGTGGTGCCTTCTTTTTTTTGCCCGTGTCCGCTTTCTTAGCCTTTTCCATGAGCTGCTTGACCTCCAGCTCAAGCGGTTGGAAGCAGACTGTCGCGACGATTCCTAAGGGATAGCTCTGCACAAAAGGGCTCACTAGCCGGACTCACATCCGGTGGGAAAAAGCCAGACGGGCTGCTCGGTTTAGTGGCGAGGAGAGGCGTTTACAACCTTGGTGCCGCCAGTAAGGACGAATGGGGCAGGTTTTGCCGGTGGGCGCTTGCGTGAGCCTGACCGTGGCTCGGTTGCGGGCACGGTTGAGAAGGCTTCTACCCGTGCGGGGGGAAGATTGAGCCAAACGACCGAGGAGCTTCTCTGATAGAGCCTGTCGAAGAGCTCGCGGCTTCCGTGGCGAAGATTATAGGTGTACTGGATGAGCTGGGTCCGTTGCTTCATCAGCTTGAGAAACTCCCCAGTGATTAATTGGACCTGATCGGGCTGGAGAGAGCGGAGAGGTAGGCTAGAAACGATATGGGTGATCCGGCCGAGGTCAGACACCCCGGATCGAGCCAATAGTGAGGTCAATTCGCAGGCGTCGCCCTCGATGATGCGGACTCCCTGAAAGCGTTGTTGCAGGAGTCGGACCATGGAGGCGGAGCGTTCTAGTGCAATAAGCCGTTCGGGTGGAACGCAGTGCTTGAGCAAGGCCGAGGTGATAGAGCCGGTGCCGGCCCCGATCTCGAGCACGTAGTGCTCTGGGCTGTTGCCTACCATCCGCGCCACTCGACGAGCCAGACGAGGCGAGCTCGGGCAGGCGGCGCCGATCGGGCGTGGATCCGTAATGAGTTCCTGGCCAAAAACGGCCAAAGCCTTAAACCAGGTCATTCCCATCTAGTATTTGAATGCAGTTTCCACGGCATAACCAAGTCTACCCTTGGGCCTGGCTTTAGGACCTGGCCTGGGTCTCGACGGTAGGCAAAGCGCCTGAAAAAACTGTGGGCTTTTGCGAATGTCCCGGCAGCTTTAGCAGAGAGAAGCCAAGTTCGCCAATCTCTGTTTCCTGAATTTTTCCAATTCCCCATTGACGAGACTTCGCGTTTAATTGCCGCGAAGGCCAGCCGATGTCACTTTGAGACCATGCTGCGTGAATCCATCACGAAATTGAAAAAGAGCCGATTCTCGCTGGACACCCTGCTGCTCCGCTTCTGGGGCGTGCGCGGCTCCATCCCTACGCCTGGGCGTTCCACGCTGAAGCACGGCGGCAACACCTCATGCATCGAGATTCGCTGGAAGGACACGATCATCGCACTGGATGCCGGCACGGGCATTCGGGGTTTAGGGGCCCATCTGAGCCGTGAGTTTCGCTCACGCCCCATTGATCTGACGCTTCTGCTCACGCATACGCATTGGGATCATATCCAGGGATTCCCCTTCTTCCGGCCCGCCTACGAGGCGAAAAACCGCATTCGAGTAATGGGGGGCAGAGGGGCCCAGCGAGGCATCGGCGGTTCACTGAGCGATCAGATGGAGAGCCCCTTCTTCCCAGTAGGCCTCCGCGATCTCCCGAGCGCGATTTCCATCAAACCCCTCCCGGCAGGCTCATTTCGTATCGGAGAGGTGACGGTGTCGTCGATCCGGGTGAATCATCCTGGATTCTGTGTGGGATATCGGTTGAGCACGCCTGCGGGGTCTGTGGCCTACTTCCCCGATAACGAGCTCGCACGTCGGCTGACCCCAGAGCAGGGAAAAGTGGTTCTTTCTGACGAGAAGCTGACCCGTTTTTTAGATGGAGTGGATCTGCTGGTCATGGACACCCAATATGACCGAGCGAGTTACTCCCGGCATGTCGGTTGGGGGCATGGGTGTCTGGACGATGTTGTAGAGCTGGCGGGGGTGGCCCGCGTGGGGCATCTTTTTCTCTTCCATCATGACCCGGAGCATGGGGACGCCAAGATCGAATCCATGCTGAGGCGGGCGAGGCGACAGGCGGCTATGCGGGGGGACACCCTCAAGATTTCGGCCGCGTGCGAAGGCGACTCCGTGCGGCTCAAGGCATGAGGTTTGCGGCGCGCAGATCGATTCGGGCGCTGGGATGCAGGCGGTGCGGGGTGAAGAATTGGTGCCAGAGGGGGGAATTGAACCCCCGACCAAAGGCTTATGAGTCCTCTGCTCTACCCCTGAGCTACTCTGGCACATGGTGTCGGAACGACCTTGGGATATTAAGGTGTGACCAAAGGAGGCGGCAAGCAGTTTCGATGGCCCGCGCACCGATCAGGTTTCCTCGCCCTCTTGTAAGTCTACATTCTCCATAAAGCCCTGGTAGAATGCGAGGATCTCGGGCCGTTTATAGGTAGCTGTTTCGGCTTCGACCAGTTCTGCAACGGCCTCAGTGAGCGCTGTGACTTCCGCTGGAGAAGCGGAATGCAAGCTGCGGGCGATACCTTCCAGGCCTCTGACGGTGGTTTCAAGCGGGAGAGCGTCCTCCCCGGAAAGCTCCAGAAAGGCGGCCGCCTGGATCACCGCTTTTGCGAGTGTCTTCATTGTGTGTCTTTGGACGCCACTGGGCTACACTCGATAGAGGGACACGTCAACGGTTCTGCTTCACCGGTGAAGCAGAACCACCCGGTAGAATTGGGCGGCCTTCCAGGCCGGATTTGAATGGGTCCAGGATGCTTCGGCTGCCTTGCTTTGGATGGGGTCTGACACCGCTTGCCATGACGATGAAAGCGTCTCCGCCCCTTCCACCTGATACCACTGTCCCGCCTCCGTGCTCCACGTCAGCGAGATGAAATCGGGTCCGAGCCTCGCCTTGGTGATGCTCAGCGGTCCGGGGTTGGGCCCCTTGAGCAGGGTGAACTGATCGTCGATAGCCCCGTTAATGGTCAGGAATCGGAGATCCAATCGCGGGCCTATCACGTCGATGACAACCGAACCAATCACCTCAGCCGAATAAAACATGGCCGGGTGATCGAATGAACCGCTCCCCAGGTGGCCGCTGTTCCCCGCGACAACATACACCGCTCCCGAGTGGGGAGACGATGAACCGCCACCCGGCTTGGTATACGACCCATCTCCATCGGGCCGACCATCTCCATCGTCCAGGATCATGGTGGCAGGCTTCAGGCTGCCCGATAGTCCGTAGTGCCTGTCCATCAAGAAGGATCGTTCATAGCTGTGACTGTGGCCACAGAGCACGAGATCTACACCGTAGCTCTCGAGGATGGGCAGAACCTTCTCGCGCATCTTGATCAACGGAGACTCAAAGTCCGAATCGTGCCGACCTTTGCTGTAGGGAGGGCTATGCCAGAATGCGATGAGCCACTCGTTTGTATTTGAGTCGAGATCCGCTTTGAGCCAGCGGAGCATGAGGCTGGTTGCGTCGAGGGATGATGTTTCGGAGTCGAGACAGACGAAGTGAATGTTGGCGTGATCGAAGGAGTAGTAGCGTTCGGAGCCACTTGGCAAGCCTCCGCCTTCGCCCTGTGTTGGAAGATGAAATATGGACAGATACGGGATGTTGCCAGCAGCATCCTGGGAGTAGACTTCATGATTTCCCAGGGTGGGCCAAACCGGGGTGTTGCGCAGCATGTCACCGAAAACTCTGAATACATTCAGGTCGTACTCCTCTTCCGTGCCTGTGTGGTAGGCGTTGTCGCCCAACATCAGCCAGACATCGGTGTGACGCCCTCGACTGTAGGTCTTGTAAGCCTCGCGCATACCCCCGACTGCAGGTCCCCAGTAGCCCGTTCCTGCGTCCCCAATCGCCCAGATGCGCGTTGGTGTCGCACCGATGGGCGAGGTTTCGAAGAAATAGTCCGGCCCTGACAGAGATAGACCACGGTCGGATCCGATCGCGTAGTAGTACCGGGTTCCGGGTGACAAACCAGTGATGGTCAGGTTGTGTCGGTTGGTCATGATGGAATCGCTCGAGGTTTGCACCAGAGTTTCCGGGGTGAGGCCATAGCGCACACTCCCGGTATCAAATGCGTCCGCAATCCAGCACAGGGTGACTTGATCACTCCCTACCGACTGAAGGAATGGGCCGCGTAGGAATCGAGGGAGTGACTTTCGAGTGTGCGCGAGCGGGGTGTGGAGAAAGTCTGTGGCACCCACAGCTGAGGAGAGGATGCCTGCCGAGTTGCTCAGACTTCCCGACAGGCTGCGGCTTCCGGGTAGGGAATTGGTCATCGCCAATGCGGGACCGACAGTGGAGGTGCCTTGGTGTATGACGTCCACAAGCAGTGCACCTTGCCCCGGGTCAAAATCAAACGGCGTCAG
>CAMAVD010000172.1 GCA_945861575.1 Akkermansia muciniphila | reverse complement strand
CGGAATGGGTTGCTTCACTGGCATAAATGGGGAGGGGTTGATTGCCTCTCATGTCGCAAAATCGGCGGCAGTCATCCATGCCCATGATGTGATCGGCATGGGCATGCGTCACTAAAACGGCGTCGATCCAGCGGATCGATTCGCGGAGGCACTGGATGCGGAACTCCGGGGTGGTGTCGACCACGAGCTTGACCCGAGGGGTTTCAAGGTAGATCGAGGGGCGGGTCCGGTGATTCTTCGGATTCGCCAGGAACTCGGCCGGATACTCCTTGCCGATAATCGGCACCCCTTGCGAGGTGCCCGACCCTAGAAACAGCAGTGTTAAGCCCATGCCCCGCCAAGCTAACAACCTCTCTGCGAAGGCTCAAGCCCCACCGGCAAGCGGTTCAAGAGCTGGCGCTGGTGTAGCGGGATAGCGACAGTCTCCAGCAAACCTCCGACATAACGGCGCAGGAGGCCCCTACCCCCAGCATCCAGAGGATTTCGACAGGGTTTTCTAGTCGGTTTGCCAGGAGCTTCGTCGGGACGTTTGAGACCAAGAGCATGGGAAGGATGAAGGTGAAGAAGCGTCGAAAATTGCCCGAATAGGCGCTGTCCGGGTAGCGTGCGATGTTGAACAAGTTGTAATAGCCCCAGACGATGCCCTGAGCTTTCACGGTCCAGAAGCTGATGGTAGCCATGAGAAACATCAGTGAGTAGTGGATGAGGATGCCTACCCCGACCAGCAGGAGGAATCCAACGATCTGCCAGGGGCTGGGGACGCGACCGAGCTCGTTCAATGCATAAACCATGACCGCGACAGCGGAGCCCGCGTTGACGAAAGCGCCGAGGTCTACTTTGCGAAGCGACACGATGAAGCGTGTGTTGATCGGCAATAGCAGCATGAAGTCCAGCTTCCCGGACTGGATCAGGTCGGAGATTTCTGAGCAGTTCACCAGGAAAAAGGCCTGGAACATCTGCTGGATGAAGTGGCTGGCGCCCACCAGCAGCACCACTTCCCATTGGCTCCAGTCGCCGATCCGATCGGTATGGCTGTAGAGCACGCCAAAAAAGCTGAGTTGGAGGGCAAACCAGAGCAGTTCGACGACGATCCAGAGAAGAAAGTTTACCTTGAAACCCATCTCCCGCACCACCGAGTTCCGCCACAGGGCGAGATAGACGCGTGCATATCGCTTCCAGCCAGAGATCGTGTGGACCTCCGGCTGTGGAGCCGCCGGGTCGCGGGACAAGGGGGTGTTCGTCATTGGGAAAGTGCGTCGAGAGTGTTGCTGGGTCTCATCCGCCCACCGCTTCGTAGTGGCGGACGCCCCGACTCCAGACCCAGCGTGCGATGCCATAGCCCAACAGAACCCAGAAGCCTTGCACGGCGAGTCCTATCACCAGCTCGGGTCCCGTGATACGGCCTAGGAAAACGTTGACCGGAAAATAGAGCTGATAGGGGAAAGGGGTCAGCATGAGCAGCTTGGTGATCCAAGGAGGGAGGATGTCGAGGGGGAAGAGATGTCCCCCCGCGAGATATTCAAAGGCGTAGGCGATGAAAATAAACGTGCTTACTTCCTGCAGCCAGAAGGCTAGCAATGCCATGGAGTAGGAGATGAAGAACTGGAGCAGAGCGGTCATGGCGACGGAGACGCCGAAGGCCAGCCAGGTCAGTGCATCGGAGGGGTAAATAAAGTCGCTCCGCTGAAAATAGATGAAGATTGCCACGGGCAAGAGGGCCACGGCGGTGTAGATGATCCGGCCTGCGGCGAAGAGGGTCAGCCGGTAGGTTTGATAGTCGATGGGCTTGAGCAGAAACTGGCTAATCCGACCGTCCTTGATATCGGCCGCTATCTGCCAATCATCCTCCGCTACGGCTGTCAGCATGTCCACCAAAGTGACCACCAGGTAGTAGGAAACCATCTGGGACAGAGTGTAGCCTGCGACGGTCGTCTGCCCCTGGGCGAAGATCGTCTTCCAGACCGACAGGATCGCGGTGAGAGGCACCAGGGCAAAGAGACTTCGAAAAAGGAAGTTCACCCGGTAGGAAAGGGTGTTCTGAATGCCTATGCTGAGGACGTGCCAGTATTTTCGCATGCTGCGTCTCCCTGCATCCCTCCAAAAGTCACGCGCTTAGGCAAGACTCGTTTTGGGACAGACCCTTCTCGGCGGCCCGAGAAGGGTTCTGAAGGGCTAGGTTCTCCCGGATGAACGCGTCTCCTGGACAAAGGTGGCAGGCGCCGTTGTCGTCGCTGGGTCACGGTGAATCTTGCTGCTTAGGAGTTCGCTCTGGGTGTCGATATCCACTCCATGGGGTCGAGGGGAGGAGTCGAATGTTTGGTCGTGTGATGAGCCGGACCGGCGTGATCGTCATCATCCGGTTGCATCAATCCAGGGTTGCGCTGCAAGGAACGAGCCGGAATCTGGAGGCGTCCGTGCGGGCAGCCCAGCGACACGAGGTCGAGCTGATGGACGCCAAAGACGCGGCATTAGCCGCTGACAAGAGGGGTGCGGCGTATTCCTATCATCGCTCTCACAGCGAACGCCATGGCGGGAGATCGCGAACGTTGCCTCGCCGCAGGAATGGACGACTACATCAGCAAGCCCATGTCCAAGGATGATATTGGGCGGGTGCTCAACCGATGGACGCAACCAGCCGATACCCAAAAGTCATTCTGATCCGTCGGCATACCGGTTTCCTCCCCTTTTCGGATGTCGGCTTTACTCGAGAGGGAAACCATGTCTCACTAGTCCGTAGCCCTTAAAGCCTTTTACTATGCGATGTGTTTTTGCGTCTGTTTCGTGCGCTCTCGCTCTGGCGTCCCTCGCTTCTGCCGACAGCATCGTAGTCTTCAACGAGGTGATGTACCACCCTCCATTGAATGAGCCTGCCAACGAATGGATCGAGCTCCACAACCAGAATGCTGTAGACGTTGACATCAGCGGCTGGTCCTTCTCCGACGGCGTCGCTTTCGCCTTTCCTGAGGGCACTGTGATCAAGGGGCGCGGGTACTTGTTGGTGGCCAGCGACCCAGCGGCGTTCGTCCTTGCCAGCGGCGGTCTGCAGGCCCTGGGGCCTTTCGATGGGCGCTTGGCAAACGGGGGAGAGAAACTGGAGCTACGCGATCGCAACCAGAGGGTGATGGACTCCTTAAACTACGATGTAAACGGGTCGTGGCCAGTCAGCCCAGATGGCACCGGCCTTTCCCTGGCCAAGCGCTCCCCCAACCTGGGCAGTGCGCGCGCCGAGAATTGGACTGCCAGCAAAGAGATCGGGGGCACTCCAGGAACCCGGAACTTTCCCGACGGACGCTTCGAAGCCCCTGCGGGTCTCCTCTCCTATTGGAGCATGGATGATTCAGGGTCTTCTGTGGCTGACAGAGTCGGTGGCGACATCGGCACTCTCTCCCCGCAAGGGGTGGTTCGCGCTGCTGGGATCGTGGGGGCGGGGGCTCTCGACTTTGGTTTGACGGGTCAGGGCTCGGTAGGGCTGGGTCGTTCCCTTGGAAGTCGGCTCACGGGCGCGGAGGGCGTCACGGTGGAGGTGGTCGCCAAGCCCGCCTGGGACGGCACTGGCCGGTCCACCCTGTTCCGTCGTGAGGCGGATCGACGCGGCACGCTCGTGTCCTATTGGTCCTTCGATGAGGCGGCCTCTGGCACAAATGGCATCGCCGATCTGGTTTCGGGCAACAACGGGCTGCTGCGTGGCGGCGCGAGTCGCACCAATGGCCTCATCTCAGTGGGCGCCGTTTTCCTAAAGAACGGCAATGCGGACGGAGTGAATGTGGGCACCGGTCGGGTCAGCTCGTTCTCCTTCACCACGGGTATCACCGTCGCCGCCTGGATCCGCCCTCTCTGGTCGGGAGCCAGCAACAACGCCGACGCCATCTTCTCCAAGGACGACGGCGCAAACCGCATCACCTTCGCGTTTCAGAACGATGCAAGCAACGGGGTCGGTATCGTGGCGGTCCCCTCAGGCCCGGTCCTCGCCTTGGGATTGAACATCGCAGGTCGTTACGCTGAGCTGGACATGCCTTTGGATGGGCTCAATGGCCGCCCGACCCTAGATCAGCTGAAGGATGGAGCTTCCCACCATGTTGCAGGCACTTTCGATTCACCGTCAGGCACTCTGGGAATTTGGGTAGATGGGACTTTGCGCTACAGCGCGACCAAAGCTGGGGTGCTGCGAAGCGGCGGAACCGCCCAAGCCTATATTGGTAATCGAAACCTGAGTGGGGGACAGCCGTTCAGTGGAGCGATTGATGAGGTGGCGCTTTGGTCCGAGGCTTTGACCGCATTCCAGATGGGTCGCCTAGCACAAGGTGTCACGGCCCCGGAAAGCGCCCCTGCGGAGGACGCGGGCAATCGGATCCAGTTTGGGTTTCGACGCGTGGGCGATGTTGACTTCACCGACCCACCCGTGACCGAGACGCCGGCGTTGGCCTTCGGTATGAAGGCGGGAGGTGTCTATCGGGAACTCGAGTTGGCATTGGATGGCCTAGAGGGACGTCCATCGCTGGCCAGCCTGAACGATGGGAAGGCCCATCACTTTGCTGCGGGTTATTCTGCATCGGCTCAGCTTCAGTGGATTGCGGTGGATGGGATTCTACGTGCGACCGCCGTAGCCACGGGTGTGCTGGATGCTGGAGGTATCGGGCTGGTTTGCATCGGGAATAGCGCCGTCGGGGGCTCTGAGCCTTTTAGGGGAGTCTTGGACGAGGTCACGGTTTGGAACCGTGGTCTGGCGGCCTCCGTGATCGGCCTGCACAGTCAGCTGACCGACCTGGGGGCCGCGTTTCACGAGCCCTTGCCCGTGGCGTCGATCCCCATCGCCTTCAACGAGTTGGCCCCCTCGGCAGCGAACCCCTATTGGCTGGAGCTGGTGAACTATGGGACTCAGCCTGCCCAGCTTGGAGGAATGGTGCTCACCCGCAGCGGTGGAGGTCAGTTTACTTTGGGAGCGCACGTTATGGCGCCGGGAGAATTCAGGGTGCTGACGCAGCGTGACTTTGGTTTTAGGCCCAGGGCGGGTGAGGTTCTCAGCCTTTACAGCGCAGGGCGTCAGTTCCTCCTGGATGCAGCGAGAGTGGGAACGATCGGGGTTGCTAGGACGGAGCCCGGCCTCGGGGCCTGGCGTGTGCCCTCGGCCCCGAGCTCCGGCGGGACCAATCGTTTTGTCTTTCATGACGAGGTGGTGGTAAACGAAATCCTTTATCACGCTCCTCCCGCCTACTCCACGGCGACCGAGTACACCAACAGGACGCTGATTTCCTTCGAGTCGCAGTGGAAATACAATCAAGCGGGCGTCGATCTGGGCACAGGCTGGCGTGCGCCTGCCTTTGATGACTCTGCCTGGCTTTCCGGCCTGTCGCTTTTCTATGTCACTCGGTCCAATCTTCCGGCCGCCAAGAACACTCCGCTCGACCTGGGTCCGATCACCTACTACTTCCGCAAGGTCGTCACTCTGACCAACGACCCACGCTCGGTGACTCTGCGATTGCGGGCTGTGGTCGATGATGGGGCGGTGGTGTATCTGAATGGCGTCGAGGTGCACCGGGTAAATATGAGGACCGGCGCGGTCGCTTACACCAATCTTGCCACGGCAGTGGTCACCGCCAGCCTGGGGCCCATCGTCACCCTGAGCACCAGCAATCTGGTGGCCGGCGAGAATGTGATTGCGGTCGAAGTGCATCAGAACTCGCTTACCAGTGATGATGTGGTCTTCGGTTTGCAGATCGAAGCCCAGGTGCCTTCCAAAGCGTCGACGCCTTTTGTGGAGAACCCAGAGCAATGGGTGGAGCTCTTCAATCGGAGCAGCAACCCGGTGGACCTGTCGGGTTGGCGCTTTGATGCTGGCGTCGACTATGTCTTCTCTGCCGGGACGCAGTTGGCGCCCGGCGGCTACCTGGTGGTCGCGGCGGATCCCGTCGCACTGCGAGCAAAGTACCCCGCCTTGTCGCCACTGGGTCCCTGGACAGGGAGTTTATCCGGCGGCGGCGATCGGCTGGCATTGAAGGATGAGCGGGGTAATCCCGTTGATGAGGTTCGCTATGGTACCTCGAGCTACTGGCCTTCCGAGGCCGATGGCGGTGGCAGTTCCTTGGAACTCAAAGATCCTTGGGCCGACAACAGCCGCGCCCAAGCCTGGGCCGCCAGTGACGAGGCTCCCAAGGCTCTTTGGCAGACTCTTACCTACCGGGGAACCGGTGCTCAAAACGGATCGACACCCGATCTTTACAATGAGTTGGTAATCGGGATGCTTGATGCCGGTGAGGTGCTGCTTGACGATATTGTGGTGCGTGAAGTGGGGGTCACCGCCACCGGCAACATCGTCCAGAACTCTGGCTTCGAAACCGATCTTTCCAAGTGGCGGGTGGTTGGAAATCACGGGGCTCGGTGGGAGGTTGATCCCGCCGATCCGAACAATCACGTGATGCGCCTCATCGCCACCGGCGCGGCGGAGCATATGAGCAATCACGCGGAGACCACCCTTAAGGAGGGCGTGAAATATGTAACTTTGGACGACAAGAAGAGCTATGAGATTTCGATGAAAGCGCGTTGGGTCTCCGGATCGCCGCAGCTCAACACCCGCCTCTTCTTCAATCGGATGCCCCGGACAACGGTCTTGAGTATGCCGACGCATTGGGGGACGCCAGGGGCTTTGAATTCTCGGGCGGTCACCAATCTTGGACCGACCTATAGCCACTTCCTTCATTCGCCCGCTGTGCCCGCCCCGGACTCTCTTGTCACCGTGGCTGCGACACCTTGGGACCGAGATGGGGTTTCAGGGTGCACTCTTTGGTGGAGTACCAATGTGACACTCTGGAACAGCGTTCCCATGGTGGCGGACGAGTCCGGTCGCTATACCGGATCCATCCCGGGGCAACGTGCCGGCGGTGTGGTGCAATTCTACGTCGAGGCAATCGATGGTGCAGGAGTGAAGTCCGTCTATCCCCCTGCGGGTAGAGGCTCCCGCGCCCTTTACCAGGTTGCTGACGGTCAGGCGAACTTGGCCACGGCCCACAACCTTCGGATTATCATGACCGCCCAGGACAGCGCATTATTGATCACCCGTACCAATCAGATGAGCAATGGGCGCATTGGCACGACCACGATCTATGATGAGACCGACGTCGTTTACGATTGTGGTGTGCGGCTCAAAGGAAGCGAGCATGGGAGGCACAACGACGATCGCAAAGGCTTCAACTTGGACTTCCCTGACGGCTCACTCTTCCGCGGGGTTCACGAAACCATTGCCGTGGACCGATCCGGCGGATGGCGTTTTGGAACCGTGTTCGGTCAGGATGAAATTCTCATCAATCACATCGTGGGCCACGCGGGAGGCGTCCCTGCCATGTGGAACGATCTGATTCGAGTGATCGGACCTACGACCCGCTATACTGGGGCCGCTATGCTTCAGATGGCCCGCTACAATCCCATCTTACTCGACTCGCAGTTCGAGAAGGGTGCAGACAGCTCGGCTTTTGAATATGAGCTTTACTACGGTCAAAGTGAGACCGTGCCCATCCCTGGAGTAAGCAGTGTAGAAGGGTTCAAGGTTTCGCAGGACTCAGGAGTGACTGGCTTTGCATTGGGAGATCAGGGCGATGACAAGGAGAACTATCGTCTGGGCTATGGCATCAAGAACGGCAGGGGCAAGGACGGCTATGAGAGTTTGATCACCAAGCTGAAGATTTTCAGTTTGGGAGATGCTGCGTTCGCAGCTGCGGCGGACCAGCATTTGGATGTGGATGAATGGCTCCGGGCTTTCGCCCTGGCCCAGCTCTGTGGTTCTGACGACAACTACAGCGGGTCCGGTTCACAGCACAATCTGCAGCTCTATGTCCGCCCCTCCGACGGTAAGCTCCTCCACTTACTCTGGGACACCGACTTTGCCTTCACCGACAATGGCGGCGATTTCTTCCGCAATGGGGATTTGAACAAACTGATCAGCAAGCCGGCAAACCGCCGGACTTATCTGGCTCACCTCCTCGACATCACCGATACCACCTTCAATCGCAGCTATATGGCCTACTGGGTGGATCACTACGACAACTTCACACCGGGACAGAACTTTTCCCCGATCCTGGACTACATCGGCACCCGTTCCTCCGCCGCGCGAAGCTCTCTACCGCGCGTCGTGCCGTTCAGCATTGTTAGCAATGGTGGCCAGCCTTTTGTGACCAACGCGGGAATCGCCAGCGTGTCGGGACGTGCCTGGATTAATGTTCACGAAATTCGAGAGGCTGGCTCGCAGCAGTCCCTGCGACTCACCTGGACCTCCGTGACCAACTGGGTTGCCCAGCTTCCTCTGATGTTGGGTAGCAACACCTTCTACCTCACAGCCCAGCAGCGGGATGGACGGGTGCTGACGAACGCCTCTGTTACCATCGTTGGTTCTTCCCCAGTCGGAGCTACCGACACGGATGGCGATGGGATTCCGGATGCGTGGGAGAACATCTACGATCTGAACCCTCTCGTCCCGGGAGGATCGGTGGATACGGATCGGGATGGCTTCTCCGATCTGCAGGAGTATCTGGCCGGCACCGACCCCCGATCGGCTGCCAGCCGACTTCGCATCGATTCCGTCACGAATACCCCGGAAGGGGCCCGGATCCGTTTCTCTGCGGTGTCGGGTCGTCGCTATCGGATTGAATCGCGTGAGTCGATCGAAGGAAGTCTTTGGAAGTCGCTCACGGTTATTCCTGGCGCGCTTGCGGACGGGGTGGTCGATTGGGTAGATCCAGTCGTTCCGGGTCGGCAGCGCTTCTACCGTCTGGCCACACCGGCGGAGTGACCGGGCGACCGCAGCCGTTCTTATGATGGCAGGGCACTCCTGTCCCCCAATACGGATCATCGCTTGGCGAGGCCTGGGATCCCTCCAGGATCCTTGCACTAAAACCGAGAACCGGTGGTGTCGTCCCGGTGGTCCTCAACCAACCGGCTATGGGCTGTGATCCCTTTGGGATCAGGAGCGGGATCGGACAGTGGAGCTTCAAGCCGCAACGGCTTCTTCGGCCCCGAACCCAGAGGGTTCGAAGCCGGTAGCCTCGGGTTGACCGAAGGGAACTGTCCGCCATCCTGTCCGCCATCCTGTCCGCCATAGCTTTAGCGACGGTGGAAGCTTTAGCGACGGTGGAAGCTTTACGCGAAGGAGGACACCCGGGGTTGCCGCGCAGCCAACAGCACGACCCTGGCGGGGTCGCACGGGAGCGGAGCGGATCAGAGGGTAACCACTCCCAGAAAGAGGCACGCCGATTTTCAAAAGAACTGCTGAGGCGGCCGGAACGGAGGTTGAGGAAGTGCGGGGATGCTTGGAAAGGTAGCCGCCTCTCACGCGGAAATGTGGGATATTACCGCAACGGCGCCGGATCGGCTGCAAAGTCGTCCGACAGCACCTTGAAAAAGGGGTCGAATAGCTTGAGGGGGTGAGACAGTCTAGCCACTGATGCCGCGAGGCGGCGTTAGCAAATCATGAAGTCCTCCAATGTGCCGGGCCTGATTCAGGCCCTTTTTATTGTCCTGACGGCTCTCCAACCCGCTGCACGCGGTGCGGAGGAGATCTTTGGTGCCAAACCCCCCGTGGGGTACTTGGTCGCTCCTGCCAGCAAAGAAGGCGAGGCTGCGATCAAGAAATTCCGGCTAGCCCCTGGACTTCAGGCACAACTTTGGGCGGCCGAGCCCCACGCTGCGAACATTGTCGCTTTCCAGCTGGACGATCAAGGAAAGGCCTACGTTGTGGAGACGTTCCGCCACTCTCAGGGCGTGACCGACATTCGAAGCCATATGGACTGGCTCGATGAAGAGCTGGCTTCGCGGAGCGTGGAGGACCGAATCGCTATCCTGCAGAAGCATGAGCAGGCACGGCTGGCGGATTACACGCGCTACTCGGATCGAGTCCGCCTGGTCTGGGACTCCAATGGGGACGGGGTTGCGGACCAAGCCTCTATCTTTTCTGAGGGCTACAACGGTTTGGCTGAAGGGCTTGCGGCAGGCGTGCTTCCTTGGCGGGGCAGCGTCTACTTTGCGAACATCCCCAATCTTTGGAAGCTTCGGGATGCGGATGGAAACAAGGTAGCTGAAGAGAAGGTTTCGATTCTTTCAGGCTTTGGTGTGAGGACCGGTTTTCTGGGGCACGACCTACATGGGCTGACCATCGGGCCGGATGGGAAGCTCTATTTCACCGTCGGAGACCGTGGCGCGCACATCGTCACCAAAGACGGCCGCACGGTTTCGAATCCGGAGACGGGAGCGTTTTATCGATGCCGTCTCGATGGCAGTGGTCTAGAAAAGATCGCAAGCGGCCTGCGCAATCCGCAGGAGATAGCCTTTGATGACTTTGGCAACTGGTTCACGGGTGACAATAATTCCGATGGTGGCGACCTGGCTCGCTGGGTGGCGTTGGTGGAAGGGGGCGATAGTGGGTGGCATATCGGGTATCAGTTTTTGGAGCAGCCCAACGCACGCGGGCCATGGATTGCTGAGAAGATGGACCGGCCACAGAACGATCTTCAGCCGTCTTATATCCTTCCGCCCATAGCGAACATTGCCAGCGGTCCTTCCGGTTTGGCCTACTACCCGGGCACCGGGATGCCAGAACGCTATCAGAAGCACTTCTTCCTGGTCGACTTCACTGGCAGCGACAGCAGTTCCGTCCATACCTTTGCTCTTCAGCCTCAGGGCGCTGGGTTCGAGTTGGTGGACCGCGGCTCCTTCATCACTGGATTGCTGGTAACTGATATCGCCTTTGGCCCCGATGGCGGCGCTTATGTTTCTGACTGGGTCGCAGGTTGGGAGAAGTCGGGCAAAGGGCGGATCTATCGCGTCAGCGATCCCAGTCGCAAAGAGCATGCTACGGTGCTGCAGGTCAAGGAGCTGCTCGCCAGCGGCCTGACCGGCCGTCCAGTGAAGGAGTTGGTCGGGATGCTCGGTCACCCTGACCAGCGGATCCGGCTGCGGGCGCAGTTTGCCTTGGTGGATCTTGGTTCTGGGGGGATGCGTGCTTTGAAACAGGCGGCGGCAGCCGGTCAGCCGCAAATTGCGAGGGTGCATGAAGCACAGA
>CAMAVD010000171.1 GCA_945861575.1 Akkermansia muciniphila | reverse complement strand
CGGCGGCATCCCTGTTTCAGGAGGCGTGGGTTTGGCTGATCCTCTGGCGCGCCTCGGCCAGAACTTTGAGGTCTATCGAAGCCAGTTGGGCTTCCTCACCCCGGAGACAGAGACCGGCCGCTTCTCCTTGCGAAATGAGTTGTTCCGCATGAAGCCGAGCTCTTCAAACGACCCGACCTCGACGGTCTCCTGGCAAGGCAAGCTCAAGGAGCTGATCGTGCCCGATCTCTGGCAGATGGCGGAGTTCAGGAAATACTGTCGTCCCTTCGCCCCCGAGTCCGCCGGAAAGCAACCGGGCATTGTGATCAGGTTCCCGACTTCGATCATGTTCGGCCAGAATTTCTTTCTCTGGCCCCTGAGCGGTGGAGACAGCGCTTATGACCCGAGTCGTTTCGCGACCAAGGTGCGGAGCGCCGGCGTGTGGTTCACGGGCTACGACGGAAATGGCCTGAGCATCACCCCTCGCGTGTATCTGTTCCCTGCGGGGCAGGACATGATGCGCTCGCCGTCGGCCAACAATCTGGAGACCCGGGAGTTCACCATCGTCGACCAGAAGATGCCGGTGCCTTTCCCCATAGGGATTCGGGAGATGGGGGATCCTTCTTGGATTCCGCTGCAGGACTCGCTTAGCGAGACATTCGGGGACATCCGCCGGTTCTCCATGTTCCGCGCCTACCATGACGCGGGCTCGTTCACCGAGGCGCAGGCCATCACGGACACCCGGCTTATCGGCCGCAGCGTCTGGAACACAGACTGGATTCTTATCATCCCAGGCGGTTCACTCCTGGCCAGCCCCGATCAAGGGTTGGACCAGTTCATTCGGAGCGTGAGGGACATCAAGCTCTTCTTCCAAACCTACGCCTACTCCGGCAACTGAGCTCGCCCAACATGAAACTTCACATCGCGATGCCTATGAGAAAGTCAAACCAGTCGGTGCGAGTCCCGGTGCTCTTGTGGCTGAGTTGCGCCGCCCTCGCCCTGTTGTCGCCCCTCTCAGCGCCGGCAGGCCTGTCGGAGCCGGACGCGGTGGTCTTCGGGTCCATCGTCCTCAACGGAGTGCCGGTCACCGCCGCCAACCACGCCGTGGTGGTGGAGGCGCGTCGCTCTCTCGCCGGGCCTGTTGTGGCGAGCTACGACATGGGATCGACCGCGCAGTTCGGCAACCAATACGTCCTCCGCCTGCCGGTTGAAGACGCGTCCCCACTGGACAACCCCTCCGCCACGCTGGTCGGGGACAAGCTCTTCATCGTGGTGAGGGAGGGCACGAGCGACCGGGACAGTTCCCTGATCACTCTCAGCGGTCGCGGCGTATTCGTTCGAGTGGACTTTGGCGACGTCGACACAGACGGCGACGGGATGAGCGACCGGTTTGAGAAGCTCTATTTTGGCAGCATCACCGGTGGCGACCCCAACCGCGATTTCGACGGCGACGGACGGCCCAACTTCCGCGAGTTCCTTCAGGGCACCAATCCTCTCGTAGCCGATGGCCGTCATCCCGCCGACACCGATCTCGCGGACAATCGGCTGACCATCTCCGAAGTCACCGCCTACACCACCGCGTGGCTCACCGACACTCCGTGGTCCATCGAGCCTAAGGATATTCCCACCGCTTATGCCACCCGGGCGGCGGCCCTCTGGAAAGGCGGTGAAGTTTATGTCTTCACAAACACTCCGCCGACGAACGCCCCTATGTGGTGGGCGAACGCCCCCAAAGCCGCCGGCCCTGGTCCGGCCAGCGTTTCCACCAATGGAGGCGCCCAGAGCGTGAGCCTCGCCGACCTTCCGGCCGCCGAGTCCTTCACTCGCCTGATGAAGCTCACCTTCAAACCGGGCTTCCCTCTCCATGTCGAAGTTCAAGTGACCCCGAGGGCGGGCGTCACCGCCTACGCCATCGAGGAGCATCCGCCGGCGGGCTGGCTGGTTCGCAATGTCAGCAGTGGGGGACGCTTCCGCCCCGACAAGGCGCGTGTGAAGTGGGGCCTCTTCTACGATGACCAGCCGCGGACCGTCTCCTACGACGCGGTGCCTCTCATGGACGCCGGCAGCACCGGTTTGTTCGACGGCCTGATTTCCTTTGACGGAGCCGATGCCAAGCTCACGGGACCCTCTTTGGTCACATCGGAGACAGGCGCGGTTCCCATCACCATTCTGAATGTCGCCGCGGCTGGCGAGCGTGGATTGGCTTTCGACGTTCAAGGCGCCCCGAACGTCAGCTACAACCTCCAAGGAAGCTCGGATCTGACGAAGTGGACGCAGCTTCAGGCATTCACCACGGACGCCAGCGGAAGAGCGCACCTCGCTCCGACCGCGGCCGGGTTGAATTATTTCTTCCGCATCACCGCGGGGCCCGCAAACTGATCCCGCGCGCTGGCGGAGACCTTGGAGAACGCTCGTTTGAACCCGACACTCAACGGCAACGACCTGGGAGCCATAGCGACCTCCCGGTCGCTATGGCTTGGCGCACTCTGCGTCCTCTGGGGTGCCTTCGCCGGGATCGCTCACGGGAGCGAAGCGCAGCGATCGATGTCCGTTCTCTACCAACCCGGCGATTCCATTAATGTTCAAATCAGCGTGCATCCCGACGGCTTGATCCGAGCCTACTTGCTGCAGGATATCCTGCCGCCCGGTTGGGTCGCATCTCAGATCACGCTGGGCGGGGTTTGGAGCGTTGCGGACGGCGTCATTCGGTGGGGACCCTTTCTGGATAACAGCGAACGGGTTCTGGCCTACCGTGCCACCTCGCCAAAGACTGCGGCGCCGTCTGCGCTGTTCCAGGGTACGGCTGTTTTCGACAGCCTCGCCACGCCCGTCGTGGGGGTTTCGATCCTCTCGCCTTTCCCCGATACCTTGACGCAAGCGCTCCCCGCTGAGTTCGAACCCGGGGTTGCCCTCCGAGCCACGACGGTGGCCGTCCCGCGTCGCGACGTCGCCGATTTCGAGGTCGAGCAGGAGATTCCCGAAGGGTGGTCCGCCACCGACATCTCGGACGAGGGCGTCTTTGACGTTCTCAGCAGGAAGGTCAAGTGGGGTCCCTTTCAGGACGCCCGCGAACGTGCGCTGGGGTTCACCTTCATACCTTCGAAAGCCTCCGCATCCGAGGTGGAGTCCCGCGCCCTGGGACGTTTCGACCTGCGAACGGTTCGGGGAGCCGGAAGCCAAGTTTTGAAGATGAAACGTCGCTCCGTGACCCGGGTTCTGCCTGGGGCTTTCGGCCCCGATCAGGCGGTGACTGTGCAGATCAGGCTCGCTCCGCTGTTCCTGGACGACATGTGGGCCGTGGAAGAAACCATCCCCGCGGGATGGAGGTTCATCTCCGGCGCGCCCGCGCCCGTGGTGGACGCCATCAGACGGAAGTTGAAGTGGGGACCTGCCGCGTCTGTGGGTCCCCAAACGTTCACTTACCAGCTTCGCGCTCCTTCCAACTCCATCTCGACGGCCGTTTTCACGGGGATCTCCTCGTTTGATCAAGAGACCTTTTCCGTCGCCGGGGATAGCGTCCTCGAGCCGGCGACCGCATCCGCTTCGCGCTCCTTGCCTGCTCACTACCAGCCTGGGCGTCCTCTGGAAGTGAGCATTCAGGTCAGCCCTTCGGCAAGCGTCAGCAGCTATGGCTTGCAGGAAACCGTCCCACCAGGCTGGACGGCCCGTGCGATTGGCTCTGACGGCGCGTTTGATCTTTCGTCGCGCACCCTGCGGTGGGGACCTTTTCTCTCTCAGGCCTCCAGGCTTCTGACTTACGAGGCGATTCCTCCCGCCGATGCCTACGGCGAGGCCGTGTTTGAGGGACGAGCCTCATTTGACGGCGCCGACAAGCCTGTTTCTGGAAATGTCGCCGCCATAGCAACTCATCAGATTATTCGTGTGATGTCGGCCGATTTCCGCGCGGGCCTTCCTGGGAAATCGATCGTGCTCCACGTTCTCCCCCTGGAAGGAGTGGAAGGCCAGGCCGTCCAGGAGACTGTTCCCGCGGGGTGGACTCTCGCCTCCGTGTCGCAGGGCGGCGTGTTCAGCGCCAGGGATCGAACTCTCCGCTGGGGTCCCTTCCTCGACGCGATAGCCAGAGACTTGTCATACACAGTCGTCGCGCCTTTCCTCGCGGAGGATCAGGCGGAGTTCGTCGGCTTTGGGGTATTCGATCGGCGAGTGATTCGCGTGGAGGGTCCCTCTGTTGCGACCCGCACGCTGAACCTGCCCCCCGTGGCTCTGCCCATATCTTTTGACGCGGGGATCGCGCAAACGACGCTGTTGCGCATTGAGCAGATCCTGGCCAGGTGCGCGGATCCCGACGGTGGAACGTTCTCAATCGCCCTCCTCTCGGATCGGAGCGACTCGGGCGCCCAGCTTTCGATCTCGTCGGGAGGGCTCTCATACACGTCTTTCGCCGGGCAAACCGGAAGGGATCGTCTGACCTGCTTGGTCAGCGACTCTCAAGGCGGGGTGACTGCCGCTGAAATCCAGGTGAACCTCCTGGCCCGCCAGGTCACGCCGCCACCCAGGGTCCTCGCCATGACCCGCCTTCCCGATGGTTCGTTCAAGATCACTTTCGCGGGGGTTCCAATGACAACCTACAGGACAGAGTCGTCGAATACCCTGTATCCTGCCTCATGGGCCGTCCGTGACTACTCCACCGCCGATGGCTCAGGCTGGTTCGAGGTGATCGACGCTCAGACCCGCTCGGTGAGCAGCCGCTTCTATCGGACCGCTCCCGCGGAATGACCGACGGCCGCGGCCTCTCAAATGAGCCGGGCGATCGCAGCGGAGAGGGCGGGGGAGCGATAGGGACGGACCACGCCGGAGCGAGAGCGGGTGATGGTTGCTGGTCGCGGACGAGAAGGCTCCCGTTGCCTGTGGGTGGCAGAAAGTCCATCTGTGCTGGAAATAATTGAGGGTCTTCGTGTAATTGAGTGGGTGATTTTGGATGTTTTTAAGCATTCGATCGCCTGTGGGTGGCAAAAACTCCATCGAGCCTTGAAATGATTGATTGGCGGGGTTTTGTGATCAGGATGAAAGGGCTATGTTGGCTGATCTCTGGATCATTCTGACCAATCCTTATTCGATCTTCCGACCTCGACACGATCTCGCCCGTGTCAGTGGCGAGATCATAGTCAAGCAGCCGCGGGCAGCTCAAATAGGCCATGGCAGTGGGCCTGCCAACCGTAGTGGCTGAGGTGGATCGCCTGAGGAGGCGATCCGAGAAGCGGAGGTTCGGGGCACGTTGGCGCGCCCGGCGGAGAATCAAAAGTTGATGTCTCAGAAGAAGGTTCTCGGCTACGAGGGCCTTGGCTCCTCCCGGCTTGAGCAAGCTGCCCACGCTGCTCGTCAGATGAAGGAGAATGAGCAGCCAGAGTTGCATGACGCTAATCTGCAATCTGTTGCACGCCTGCACAAGCCAGCTGATTTAGGAATTCTCCACCCACAGGTGGAGAAAGGTGCGGCCCATTCGACGGTAGATCGTAGAATGGTCTGGACTATTTGACGATGTACGTGCAAATGGTTCGCCATGGTCAACCGCCCGAGACTCTATGAAAACATCCTGAAAGGCCACTTCGCTACGCATCGGCAGATGGCGTTGGTTGCCGGACCGCGGCAAGTCGGAAAGACGACGGTTTGCCGTGCGCTGGCGGGAGCGGATGGGGTCTTGAACTGGGACAACGTCGATCATCGCGCCACGATCCTCGCCGGCCCTCAGGCCACGGCCGAGCGCCTAGGCTTGGAGCGGCTTCGTGCGCAGGCTCCCATCGTTGCGTTCGATGAACTGCACCGATTTGGGCGCTGGAAGATGTTTTTGAAAGGGTTCTTCGATACCTACGGCGATCGGGCGCATGTTCTGGTGACGGGAAGCTCCCGTCTTGACACCTTTCGGCGTGGCGGAGACAGCCTGATGGGGCGGTATTTTCTGTTCCACATGCATCCGCTTTCCGTTGGGGAGCTCCTGCGAATCGACGTGCCGACCACCCCTGTCCTTCCTCCGAAGGAACTGCCCGACGATTCCTGGCAAGCGCTTTGGACGCATGGAGGATTCCCGGAGCCTTTCTTGAAGCGTGACTCCCGGTTTTCGAGACGCTGGCAGGACCTCCGGCGTCAGCAGTTGCTGCGTGAGGATGTCCGTGACCTCACCCGGGTGCAGGAGCTTGGGCAGTTGGAGACCCTCGCGCTGCTGCTAGCCGAACGTTCCGGCGGACAGCTGATCTACAGCAATCTTGCCACCGAGATTCGGACCAGCGTGGACACCGTGCGTCGCTGGGTGGAGACGTTGTCCGCGTTGCACTATGGCTTCTTGGTCAGACCGTGGTTTCAAAACGTCGCCAAAGCCCTACGCAAGGAGCCTCGCTGGTTTCTGCGAGATTGGGCTGAGATTTCTGATGTCGGCGCTCGCTCGGAAACCTTGATTGCCTGCCATTTGCTCAAGGCGGTCGATTTGTGGAATGATCTTGGCCTGGGACGATTCGAGCTGCGTTACCTGCGGGACAAGCAGCAACGGGAGGTTGATTTTGTCGTCATTCGCGACCGCAAGCCTTGGTTCCTGGTGGAGGTAAAGCACGCGGAGACCAAGATCTCTCCCACGCTAGCGTATTATCAGGAGCAGCTGAAAGTGCCGCATGCCTTTCAGGTGGTTCTCGAGCTTCCCTACGAACGAGCGGACTGCTTTCAGGTCCGTACCCCGGTGGTGGTGCCAGCCCGGACATTCCTAGCGCAGTTGGTGTGAGACACTCGGGGACGGGCCGGTGGGGAAGGGGAGGTGGCACACGAAGCCACAAAGCCACAAAGATCAGCGGACGTGATACCGCTGTGGGTGGCAAAAGGTTCATCATGCCTGGAAATGATCGCTCGGAGTCGGTTTACATTCAGTACGGAAGAGCTTGGTGGCTGCTCTCTGGATCACTCAGACCTATCCGTTTTGGATCTTCCGACGTCGACGCGACCTCGCCCGTGAGGTCCTGTTACTGCGCCATCAACTCATGGGGCTCGAACAGCCCGCCGGGCAATGTGGATTCCTGACAGACGAACTCTGGCAAGAATTTCAGCAACACTCTCCTGGGTGGGAGCGGATTGATCAGTGAACACCTGCCCAACGACAACTATTCTTTTCCGGTGGAAAGTTTTAATTGTCGTTCTACAGGGGATGGAACCACATGCTCAGAATACCCGTTTTGGTGCCCGCAGATCCAGCCACTGCATCGGTGCACTGCCATCAGCGGACATTTCGGCCGACTGAAATAGCGACTACGCCTGTTTCATTTCTTGCGCACTTACTGAAACAATGGAACCACTCCTTGCGCATGGAGAGAACGGCCGGGAAGACTAGTCCGAGCGAGCCCTTTTTTTCGAGTTAGAGGTGCGCCGCCAAACAGATCAAAGCAGGAAGTTTTTTTGCCCTGTTCAGGACTGGATCAGGGAGTCATTGGGCTCGCTTCGGGGGAGCTTTCGCAAGAGCACTACGTCGAATGGATTGAAGCCATTTCGAAACGGGCGGCAAGGCGCCGAAAACAGTAGCACGCGCTTAACCCGGCCAAGTTACTCGCTTTCGATCTTCCGTCGCCGCCGATGTGCCAACGCGCGAAGGACGGTGTCCAAGATGGAGTCCAAGTGAAGGGCCAGATCGGCGGCGAGGAATCGCAACACGAAATAGCCGTTCTCCTGTAAAAGAGCGTCCTTTCTTCGATCGCGGCGATACGCTTCCGGATCCGTGAAGTGTTGGGTGCCGTCCACCTCAATGACAAGGCCTGCGTCGGAGCAAAAGAAATCCACTTCCATCCTGCCGAATCCATCGAAGGCTATCGGAAGCGGAACGTTCAATCGAAACGCGCCTTTGGTTTCCGACAGGGTTTCCAATCGTCGGTGAAAAAATAGCTCCGAAGCACTCCGTGCCTGGTCAATGCTATCGACTGGAGACTCTGCCTTGCGCGCCGCGTTGAGGAACAGTCCGCCCAACGTTGTGTCGACCCCATCCCGGATGAGGCGTCGCACACTCGCGGCATAGTCTCGCTTCCACTCTGGGTCGATGGGCAGCGGCACCTCGACCGGCCAGCCAGGCAATGCGCTTGCCGGAAGCAGGATTCTGTAGCCGACGGCTTCATACCCCTCACAACGGCGGTCGAACATCCTGCTGAGCATCGGCACGTTCAGATCCGCATAGTCATAAACCCGCACTTCGCGCTTTCCATCACTCAGCCGATGGAGCCGACCGACGTATTGAGCGATGATGCCGCGCCAAGAGACCGGCAGAGCCAGGAAGAGTGAATCCAGCAAAGGATGATCAAATCCCTCCCCAATGTATTTGCCGGTGGCGACCAGGATCTGTCCGTCGCCCACGCGGCTCTTTGACACAGCCTCCATCACTTCTCGCAACTCCTTCTTTTTCATTCCGCCCCGCAGGGTGACAACATTTGCGCCGCGGGCGCGAAGAGAGGAAGCCATGGTCTCAAGGTGGTCCGTGCGCTCCGTCAGAACCAGGGGAGATCTTCCTTCCTGAACGGCGTTTAGAACATCCTCCACGATCATTCGATTCCGCACGTCGCTGGCCACCAACGCCTCATACAAAGCGTGAAATTCGTTTCGCTGGTCGGGGTCGGGAGGGCCAGCTGACTGAAAAGAGGTGGCTCGGACAATGACATGATGCGTAAACGGCCTGCTGGCCGCTTGCTCACGGGCATCCACACGATGTCGCACGGGCCCGCACTGCATGAAGATAATAGGATGGTGACCGTCCTTTCGAACAACCGTCGCAGAGAGGCCTGTCACATACTTCGCTTTCGCACGTCGAGCCACGAGCTCAAAACTGTGGGCCGAGAGATGATGACACTCGTCCACCACCAAATGCCCGTAATCCGCGACACGATCGTCCACCACATCCTTCCGAACCAAACTCTGCATCAACGCGACATCGATCACACCAGTCAGCTTCTTGCGCCCGCCTCCTAAACGCCCTATCGACTTTGCGGGGACGTCCAGGAAGGACTGCAGCCGCTCAACCCATTGTTCCAGAAGCTGCTGACGGTGCACCAAGATCAAGGTGTTAACGCCCCGCTGAGCGATCAGCCACGCGGCGAGGACCGTTTTCCCAAACGCCGTTGTCGCAGACAGCACCCCAAAATCATGGGCGAGCATTGCCTTGGTGGCGGTCAATTGTTCTGGTCGCAGCTCTCCGAGAAACTTGGCCGTCAAAGGCTTGCCCAAAGAGCGTTTATCTATTGTACGTACGGTCACCCCCAGTTCCTTCATGAGGGATCGGAGATCATCCTCACAGCCTCGAGGAAGCCCAAGGTGGCTTGGAGTTTCCTCAGCGCAACTAATGATCCGCGGCTTATCGTAGGCGGGAAGGCGCATGGCTTGGGCCCGATAAAACTCCGGATTTTGGAATGCCGCCAAGCGGATAAGCCGATTCAGAAGAGCAGGTGGCAGCCCCTGCTTTTCCAAATAAATTTGATCGGCAAGAACGACCTCCAGGCTCGAAGGAAGCGTTCCGACGATCGGGGCTCCTTCCTTTTACGGGAAGGTGGCAGGTCCCAAGGGGAATCCGATGCCTGCTCTTCCTCCTCCGCAACGAAGCGCACGCCGACAACACGACCGCGACGTTCCGCCTCTACAACATGTTGCTCTAGCTGATTAGAAGTGATGCGTCCCAATTGACTCAGGAAAGCCCATTGGTCGCCGTAAGGACGCAGTTGCTCGTCCACAAACAGACTATTTCCCTTTTGTCGCGGCCCTTGTTGCAAAGGCAGTGCGATCAGATTGCCAAATCCACCCCGAGGCAATGTGTCTTGGTTTGGAAATAGACGGTCGTACGATTTTAAGCCTACCGACGGACGCCTCTCCATCGTTTCCGTCAAAAGATAAGATCCCAAACGTCGTGCGGCCCCCGCTGGAACTGCGTCGTTGAAAAATAGCCAAACATGCCCTCCCGCGCCTGAGCGGGAGCGTTCGAGGGCGGCTGTGAGGTTTAAGCACCGGCACGTTTCGAGGTAGGCGAGAGCATCCGCTTCCCAGGTCCCTTCGTCGAAATCAACCGCCAGGAAATAGCAGCGTTCATCGCGCAGCATTGGGTATACCCCCATGACAAAGGGACTTCCTTGAGCGTCCTTGCCTGACAAATGCCAGGTCACGGTTTCATCGGTCACGGGAAGCCAGCGTTGATGCGGACAGTCGGAACACTTAATCCGTGGTTTTTCACAGACCCCGCGCACCCACTCATTGGCGCAGGCTGGGGAGTAGCCAGCACGACCCGTCTTGCGGCTTTCAAAGCGCTGAGGATAGACGTCTTCACGTCCCCGGAAGAGGCTACGGAAAAGCGTCACTTTGTCCGCAGGGCTCGACAGTCGATCGATCAACACCTTACTGGCGACGCCTGGAGAGGCAGTCCCATTGGCGATCGCTTGCGGCGTGGCGGCCCCTTTGGATTCCATCGGATCAACCTGCATTGCTCGCCACGCAATGTCTATCGAGAAGAGTGGACCGATCCAAACACAACCTGGCTCCAAGTTTACCAACCCCTGAACTCTACTTAGCTCAGGATTTAAGACCGTCCTTACCCATGGCGCGTCGCAGGAACTGGGCTAAACCGGCCGCAGCATCCCTCCCGCGTTGTCGCTCGTCTTCGGTGGTGAGTTGCCATTCCGGTGCTGAGAGGGTCAGTTGGTAGTCCGTGTTCTCGACGACGACGCGCCCATTTCGATGGCTGAACCACTCCAGGTAGAGGCAATTGGCCATATGGGCTGGTGGGGTTTCTCCGCGCCTCAGCATCTCCAAGGCCTGGTCCAAGGGGATGTCGAAGACTCTTACTCTTCTAGAGGCCCTCAGATCACCGATGGTTCCGAACTGATACGGGCGAAGTGACTCCAGGTGTGGATGAGGAATCGGTGGGGCAGGGTTGGTGAAGCTAAGAAGGCATCCGGCTAAGTCACGGTGTGCGTTTCCGCGCAGTTTCAGCACGAGTGGTTTGTCACAGCCAACCACCCAAATTCGGCCGCGGACGATCCCCTTGATCCGGTTGTCGATCTCACCGCGCACAATGCTGTCATGGATTCGAAATGCCATAAAATGAAGTTCGGATCTCGGACTTAATTCCTCGTTGTGAGCATGTG
>CAMAVD010000170.1 GCA_945861575.1 Akkermansia muciniphila | reverse complement strand
CATCCTCGCGCCTCGGCCGGGATGACCAACGGAGAGTTCATTGAGCTCTATAATTCGCAGGTCTTCCCCGAGGAGATCGGGGGCTATCGGCTGACGGGATCGATCAGCTACACCTTCCCGTCCGGTACGATTCTGCCGCCAGGCGGGTTCGTGATCGTGGCAGACGACCAATCAGTGTTGCGAGCCGTTTCCGGCAAAACCCCAGTCCTTGGACCTTTCTCCGGCAGCCTCCCCAATGACCGTGGTACCGTGCGGCTACGACACCGCAGCGGAGCGGTTCTGCTCGAGGTCGGCTACGACACCGTCGCGCCCTGGCCCAAGTCGGCGGATGGCGCCGGTCACTCGCTGGTGTTGACGAGTCCTTCGCGAGGGGAACGGGATCCACAAGCCTGGACCGCCAGCGATCGCATCGGCGGTAGCCCTGGACGGGGCGAGAGCCGTCGCATGAGCTCCGGGTCGGGAGTGAGGATCAACGAATGGCTTTCTCACGGGGGCGACATCCCGGATTACATCGAACTCTTCAACGCTTCGATTGAGGCAGCCGATCTGAGCGGATGCAGCCTGTCTGACGATCCGCTGACGGCGCGATTTAGGATCCCTCCGGGCACGGTGATCCCTGCGGGAGGCTGGGTTGTTTTTGATGAAAATGTATTGGGGTTTGCATTGAAGTCTCGGGGCCAGGGGCTGTTCCTCGTGGCTTCGAATGAGAGTTGGGTCATGGATGCGGTTGAGATGCCCACGCAACAACCGGGGGTTTCCTGGGGGCGCCAACCCGACGGAACCCCCGGCATCGTGGCTTTGGCAGCACGAACGCCTGGTGCGAAGAATGCGCCGCAGAACGAGAGCAACGTCCTCATTAACGAGATCATGTATCATCCGCTCAGCGGTCTCGATGAAGTCGAGTACATCGAGCTCTTTAACCGAGGGTCCCAGGAAGTCCGCCTGGCAGGCTGGCGTTTGGTGGACGGCGTGGAGTTCACCTTCCCTTCCAACGCAGTGCTGTCGGCTCAGTCCTATGCGGTGGTCGCGAAGAGCCGATCGGAGCTGCTGAAGAGGTATCCGAGCCTGGACCCCGCTCAGGTGTATGGGGACTACGCAGGCACGCTATCTGATCGAGGTGAGCGCATCGCCATCGCGGTCCCTTTAGACGAAGCTTCTAGAGGCGGTTATGCCGTGGTGAATGAAGTGACCTATGGCACCGGCGGCCGATGGCCGTCCTGGGCGGATGGTGGGGGCAGCAGCCTGGAGCTGGTGGACCCCAGGGCAGACAACCAACTCGCCTCGAACTGGGCCGACAGCGACGAGACCCGCAAGGCGCCTTGGACCCTCTTAGAGCACACAGGAAAACTCGATCATGGGGGCGGCCTCGCAGACGCTGTTCAGATCCAACTGCTCGGAGCGGGCGAGTGCCTCATTGATGACGTTCAGGTGCTACGTCCTCCGAACAGCACCAACCTGCTTAGCAATTCAACGTTCGAGCTGAACGCGACCGGGTGGCTCTTTCAGGGAAACCACGAGACCAGCTCTCGCGATACGGCTGAAGGCTTTGAGAGCGCCGCTTGTTTGCACGTACGTGCTTCCGGGCGTGGGGATCCGGGAGCGAACCGAGTGCGCGCCGGACTGCGAGGCTCGGTGTCTGTGGGAGCCAATGCCACCCTGCGGATGCAGGCGCGTTGGCTGCGAGGGAACCCTGAGGTGCTGCTTCGCTTTCATGGAAACTACCTGGAGATTGCTGGACGCATGACAGTGCCAGAGGCGCTGGGCACTCCGGGAGCCCCAAACAGCCGCCGTGTCAGCAACGCCGGACCGGCCATCCGGGATGTGTCACATGAGCCCGTACTGCCTGCCGCCACCCAAGCGGTGCTCGTCACAGCCAGAGCGACTGATGCCGATGGCCTGCAGTCCCTCGAAGTGATTTTCCGAACCGATCCCAAGACCAATTGGGTGACCGCTGCCATGAATGACGACGGCCGCGACGGTGATGCCTTGGCGAACGATGGGCTCTGGACAGCGCGATTGCCGGGGCAGGCCGCAGGGACGTTAGTGGCTTTCCACGTCCGCGCAGCCGATCAAGCAGCCCCTCCCGCGGTAAATCTGTTTCCCTCCGATGCTCCAACACGCGAATGCCTGATCCGGTTCGGCGAAACCCAGATGGGCGGGGAACTGGCGACCTACCGCTTATGGATGACTCAGGCGACATTCAATCGCTGGTCCTCGCGCTTCATGCTGCACAACGGGGACCTGGACGTCACATTCGTCTATGGGGGAAGCCGGGTGATCTACAATGCGGGAGCGAAGTGGAAAGGCTCTTCCTGGTCGGTCTACGATACCCCGTCAGGGAATCTGAGCGGCTACCGGCTGACATTCCCCGAGGATGATCGCCTTCTAGGAGCGACCGATGTCGCCTTGGATTGGCCTCGTGACGACGCCACCGCCCAGGCGCAACAGACTGCCTACTGGGTGGCAGAGCAGCTGAATATTCCCTGGAACTACAGACGATTTGTCCACCTGTTCGTCAACGGCAAACAGCGCGGCACGATTTACGAGGACGCGCAGCAACCCAACAGTGACATGGTCCAGGAGTTTTACCCGGATCAGCCTGAAGGACAGTTGTACAAGATAGAAGCGTGGATTGAATACACTTCGGACGTGATCCGTGAGGAGTTTTGGGAACATGCGTTCCTTCGGCAATGGAACACGACAGGCGGCGTCAAGAAGCGAGCTCGGTATCGCTGGAGCTTCCTGAAGCGAGCGGTGCAAGGTTCGGCCCACGATTTCGATGACTTGTACCGACTGGTGGATGTGGCGAACATCTCATCCGCATCCCCCAGCTACCCGACGGAGTTGACTGCTGTGGCCGACGTCAACGAATGGTTGCGCATATTCGCCGTGGAGCATGTGGTGGGAAACTGGGACTCCTATTCCTATCGCAATAGTCACAACATGTACGCCTATCTTCCTCCCGGAGGGCGTTGGTCCATGATGATGTTCGATATCGATTTCTCGTTCGGCGTCGGGAGCACGGAGTCGTCCTCGGATCTCTTCGAAGCGCAGGATCCTGCCGTGCAGAAAATTTTAAGCCACCCCGCGTTCCGACGGGCCTATCTCCAGATCCTTCGAGAGATCGCGGACGGACCGTTCAGCGCAGCCCGATCGGATCCAGTGATCGACGCTCGCTATCGTGGACTGATCTCGAGCGGTGTCAGCGTGACGGACCCTTCCCAGATTCGCAGCTACATCCGCAGCCGCCGGAGCCAAATCTTGGCCCTGACAGGAAGCTACTATCCAACGTTCCTTATGACAGGAACCAACCAGCCCGCCACCAACCAGAGCCTTGCTCTGCTTAGCGGATTCGCTCCGTTATCAGTACGACGGATTGCGGTTAATGGAAGCGAATGGCCCGCGACCTGGACATCTCCCACGGCATGGCGGATCGCCGTCCCCTTGAATCCGGGGACCAATCGGCTGGACTTGGTGGCGTCGGATGCTGCCGGCCTGGTCGTGAGTAACGGCCAGCACACGGTCTGGCTGGTCGCCCCTGCCCCTACCAACCCGGCGGCCGCGGTTCGGATCAATGAGTGGATGGCAGCGAATGATGCGAGTGGGGTTATACGGGATCCTGCCGATGGCGATGCTGAAGACTGGTTTGAACTCCACAATACCGGCGAGGCTTCGGTGGATCTTGGAGGCTACTTCCTCACCGACACCCTGACCAACCGGTTCATGTTCCAGATACCCAGCACCGGGCGCTACCAGATCCCTCCCGCAGGCTATCTGGTCGTGTGGGCGGACGGCGAACCACAACAGAACTCTGCGGTCGCATCTGACCTGCACGTAAGCTTCAAGCTAAGCCAGTCCGGCGAGGCCATCGGGCTATTCGACCCCCAGGGACGAACCATCGATTCGGTGACCTTTGGACTTCAGCAAGCCAACACAAGCCAGGGTCGCTGGAGGGACCCGGTCGGCGCGGGCATCGACTTTCTGCCCACTCCAACTCCGGGAGGAGAGAATGTGCTGCCGTCAGGCCGGATCTGGCTCGCAGATCTACGTTTGGAAGCCGACGGCACACTTCACTTCTCGTTTCCCTCCGAGGTGGGGAGGAACTACCAGGTGGAGTATCGACCAGACCTAGGCTCCGGGGAGTGGCTCCCATTGGGCGGGCCGCGTGCAGGCAATTCGTCTCGGATTGAGGTGACGGAAGGTGTGACGTTCGAGGCCAGACGCTTCTATCGGGTCCGACGGGCGGACGAGTAGAGACTGGCCGCCGCGGACCAGAACTCTCAGGTTGGCAGTCTGAAGGCGTCAGATCGGTGCCGAGCGCCTGCCGTCTCGAGGTTTAATCGTCATCATCCACACCCTTCTTCGCCAAAACAAATCCTGCCCGAATGGGCGCTGGCATCGGGGAATCAGGCCCCTTTACAGATCTCCAAACCACCTCATTCAACAAGAGATCATCGGCGGCGTCCTCCCGCGTGAAATCCATTTTATCAGAGAGCTTCCCCCCCCAGGCGAGCTTGCCATTCTTCTCCTCCAAATTGACCTGCGGGACCACGTGCTGATAGCTCGCGAGGTCCGCAGTGCCTGTGAAGCTCGCTGACATAGGCTGGGCCATTGCATCGAATTGCGACATCGGCTTCAACCCGAGAATGAGCTCCATGGTCCTGAGCATGCTGGCAGTGGAGTAAAGGGTGCTATCCACGCTGCGCCGCTTGGTATAGGGGCTGATGACGTAGGCGATGGTTCGGTGCGCGTCGACATGATCGGGCCCGTTTTGCGCATCGTCCTCGACCACGAAGATGGCTGTAGTCGCCCAAAACTTCGAGCGTGAGAGCCCTTCAACCACCCGTCCGAATGCCAGGTCGTTGTCCGCCACGCAGGCCGTGGGCGTCCATTTTCCGGCGGTCGTTCCCGAGGTGTGATCGTTCGGCAATCTCACGATCTGCAGACGCGGCATTTCTCCTTCCTTCTCGAAACGCTTCAACTCGGATAGGAAACGGTCCGCTCTCTTCTGATCAGGATAATCCATGTCGAAGCTGCGAAAGTAAGGATCGAAATGACCTTCAAGCGCCTTCACGCGGGTCTTGCCAGGCTGATCGGCCTTCTTGGCGTTGCTGATGAACTCGCCATAGGAACGATAGGTCACGCCAGCCTCGCGAGCCCGATCCCATAAATACCCTCCAGCAGGGGCCGCGATGGCAAAGTTGCCTTCAGAGGGATAGCTGTACTTCTTTTGTTGATTGTGACCGTAGGAAAGCGGCCAGGTTTTCTCAACAAAATCGCTGGCATACGCCCCCATGCTCCACTCGTGTCCGTCGGCGCTGACCTCGCTCTCCACATAGAAATTATCCAGGAGCACAAACTCCCGAGCTAGCTTGTGATGATTGGGGGTCACTTTCTCGGGGAAGAGACAGAGGGACGGGTCCCCATTGCCAAAGGGAAGATCGCCCAAGATCTGGTCGTACGTCCGGTTCTCCTTGATGATGTAAACCACATGGCGGATGGGCGATGGATCGCCAACCTTGGAAGGGATCGGGTTCGCGGGTCCAATGCCGACCACAGACGCCTTGGAGAGCGTCGGCATCCCTGCATAAACCTTGGAGCTCCATTTCTTCAGCGTGGCCTCTCGATCGGCGTCCGAAGGCAGGTCGATCAGGCTGACGGTTCCTTGAAACAACCCCGCGATGTATTCCGCAACGGTCGCGGGAAAGCTGAAGCCCGGCTGAGGTCCATTGCGATTGGACTTGGAGGCAAGCCCTTTCCCATTGGCCACCAACAGGGTCTTCCCATCGGCAGTAACGCGGACCGAGGTCGGATACCATCCAACCGGAATAAATCCCAACGACCGACTGCGACCCCACTTCTCGACTTCAAAGACTGCGACCGCGTTGATGTTCGCATTGGCGACATAGAGATGTCGCTCGTCTGGACTCAAGGCCAGGCTATTGGGCGTGGATCCAGGCAGCGCACCCGGAGTGAGCTCCGCCACGAGTTGCTCCACTGTGGCTCCGGTGGCCGTATCGATCACCGACACGGTGTTGTGATTGGCATTCGCAACGAGCAGGTGCTTGCCTGATTTCGTGAGGATCATCTCGTTGGGATGATCCCCGGCCTTCCATCGGGCCAGCTTGGAGCCCGTGGCTAAGTCCAGCACTTGCACCGACGACTGCGCCCACAGGCTGACGTAGAGCCGACCTTTCGCCTCGTCCACTACGACTGCATAGGGATAGGGCGCATCCGCATTTACCAACTGAAGCAAGGCCTCCGCACGCTTGGTGATAGAGTCCTCGTCCTCCGACTTCGCTTGATCCTCGGCGCGCAGGGCGACGGCCAAATCCCCCTCGGCAAGTTGAATCTCGTTCCGCACCGTGCCACTCGTCAGATCGAGAACGCTGATCCTCTGGCCAAGCACGCTGGCCACCCAGGCTGTGCGCCCGTCCTTGGAAACAGCCAAGCCGGACGGAATCCCCTTCAGCTTAGGATCACGCAGGGCCATCTCGCGATGCTCCGTCACCCATCCGCCCTTAAAGTCCATCACATGGACGGTCTCCTTCGAAGCACCGCTGGCGAGGAGCCGAGATCCGTCTCGGGAAAAGGTAAGGCCGTAGAAGGACTCCTGTAAGGCAACTCGGCTGCGAACCGCCGCCTGAGCCAGGTCCAGAATCACCACTTCGTGCTTGCCGAAGCCGCAATGCAGGACGGCGGCATGTTTACCATCCGGATGCAGCGCAATGTTGGAGGGAAAGTCGCCGACGAGGATCTGCTTGCCCTCGGGTCGAAGCGACCACTGATTGGGAAGCAGCACCGATCCGTCCTGTTTCGGTCCTGGAACAATCGCCGCCATCCGATCGGGGAGCGGTGTAAGATTTCCACCCCCAGGAGGCGACGAGAATTCTGCCGATTTATTGGAAGACCGACAGCCCAGCAGCAGGCAAAGGCAGGCCGCGACCGACAAAGATGGAGCTCGCATGGACTGGATATGCCAGAGTTACCGGCCCTCTGCCAACCGCCGATTCAACCTAGCCCAAAGGCTTGCTAGAGCGAGCGGCTTGCTTTACGGCGCTGGTGGAGCTCCTTCCAGGTGGTCAGCACAATGCCTCGCTCCTGGATGAGCTCGCGGACCTTTGGATCGGTGAGAGCCTTGAGGTCCGCGAAGCGGGACTCGCTCGATCCGGTGATAACCGGGAAATCCTCGGTGGGACGCGAGGCATGGAAGAGGATCTCCGTCACCCCAGGCTTTAGCTCCTTCAGCAAGGCAATCAGGCGGTCGGTCTTCTCAGAAGGTTTCCATCCATACGACCCCGTGTGGAGATCGTCCAAGACGGGCAGTCCGGCGTTCCAAAGCTTCGGCACCCAGACCTGCAGTTTCCCCGTGGCCTCTGGATTCTCCAGCTTGGTATAGGTCGCGTGCCCTCCCACAGCCAGGACGGGAATGTTCTTCTCGATACCCACCTTCGCAAAACGCTCAAAGAAGTCCGGCCGGGCAAAAAGAGTCCCCATATGCGAATCGAGATGGGTCATCGGAATCCCGAGTGTCTCAGCCCGATCCACCTGGGCCCGGATCTCCCGTTCGATCTCATCTGGGCTCGCCTTGGCCACGACGCCCGCGACACTCCGCCAAAGACAGCCCTCGGGATCCACCAAACCCGGCACCTGCGACTTGCCCGCGACAGGCCCCCAGCGATAGGGCGCCCATTCGGAAGTCAGTGCGAGGTGGAGCCCGCTATCCGTTTGGGGATGCTTGCGAAGATACGCGGCAATCTCAGGAACCCAGGGGCACGGCATCATCACGGCCCAGGAAGTCGCGACACCCTTTTCAACCGCCTCAATCGCACCCAGGTTGGACGACCGCGACATCCCCACGTCATCCACATGCAGAATCACCACGACCTGATCCGGTCGCCAGCCAAGACGGACGCCATAAGAAGGTTCGGCAGCGTGGAGCGTTGCCGACAAAATCGCCGCCAGCAGCAGTGCAGGCAGGCCGTGGATCCAGGGCCGACTTGTGAGATTCATTGTTAAGGAATAGCAAAGTCGATCCCTCCGCCATTGTCACCGACAGATTCGCACCCAGTGCGCAGCCTCGGCGAGTCGCCATCCCTTTACCTTGCCCACGACTTCCGCCCCCTGCCGCAAAAGGGTTGACGCTCTGGTTCGCGAACGACGATGGTTTGGAATGAAGCGCGCACGGTGCTACTCAGGGTCTTCCCCACGTTTGCTCGGGGGGATATTCTCCGTCCTGATCTGCCTCGCATTCCTTATCGGAGGCCATGCTTGCCTGGGAGCAGACGAGGACCATGGGGTAAGCGCGGCCTATTCTCGAAGCCAAGATACCTTATGGAAAGCCCGAGGGACCGTTCCAAAGGAACCCGGGCGTGCTGCCCCTGATGACGAACTCGTCATTGAAGTTCTCAACTACGACCTCTGGCTCGAGAACCAGGACGTCACAGCGCGAAAATCGGCTCTGGTCCTATTCTTGGATCACAAGGAACTACCAGGGTTGCACCTCAGAAAATACGCCCCTCCGACCTGGGTCATTGACAGCCGCACCGCCAAGACAAACAAGATCGACTACTTTGGTGTGAATCTGGAGCAAACGGACGCCAACCGCGCCGTTTGGAAAAAATTGGCAAGGAGTCCTGACTTTAAGTTGGAGCGGCCCACGGAAGTATCCATTGGATTTCCTGGTGGCGATCCCATGCATACCTGGGTCTACCCGACGGCGGACACAGGGAAAGAACACGGCAAGCCATTCCATCTCGCCATCCTCTCCAGGAGCCAAGTCTATCTCGGATTGTTTGTCATTGTTGGGGCGTTCTTCCTTTTTCTGAGGCTTGCGTGCCACACCGACCTCCTGCGAGATCCCAACCTGCCGCTGAGAGCCGATGGGAGCCGTCCATTCAGTCTGGCTCGAACGCAGATGGCATTCTGGTTTTTCTTGGTCTTTGGCTCCTTTTTCTTTCTCTGGCTGGTGTCCGGCGACACCGACACTCTCAACTCTTCCACCATCGCTCTGATTGGGATCAGCGCAGGAACGGCCGTCAGTTCCGCATTCATTGATTCTAGCAAACGACGAATCCTCGATGAAAATGTCGTCCTGCAAAAGAACGCAGATGAAGGAGCGGAGGAGCTGATAAAAGCTTTGAAGGCCGACCTCCGCAAGAACCAGGAGTTACTCATCGACAACCGGGCGGCGTGGGAGGTTCTGGAACTCGAGGATAAGGTGGCTCTCGAAGCGAATGAAACCGAGAAGGCTTCATTGTATGAGAGGAAGCGGTTGTTAGAGCACCAGATCGAATTCTTCGAATCACCGTCGTGGAAGACCGTGATGTATGATCTGCTGGCAGAGAACGGCGTGATCAGTTTCCACCGGTTTCAGATGTGTGTCTGGACAGTCGTTCTCGGAATCATCTTTATCTCGGATGTCTACAGCAAAGCAGCCATGCCGGATTTTAGCGCAACTCTGCTGGGACTCATGGGCGTCAGCGCCGGCACGTTCGTCGGATTCAAACTACCCACTCAGGCCAAGTGATGAGGTCACATAAAGTTTGTTCTAGGCAGCGAAACAAATTCTCTTCGGAGCTCTAAGAGGCGCTCAAAAAAAGAACCGCTGCCCGCTTCTCTTGGTTGCCCCTTCCTGCGTCTCCACCTATACTCCCCTTCAATGATCCGTCTAGTCAGTCCATTGCTCCGCAGCCTCACAGGTATTCTGGGGTTGCTTGCCTGGGTCAACAGCCTCTTGGCTGCGCCCTCTCCCCTTGATTTCAACCGCGAAATCCGACCCATCCTGTCGGAGCATTGCTTCACCTGCCACGGGCCCGATGACGGGAAGCGCAAGGCCGGCCTGCGACTCGATGTGGAACAGGAGGCTTTCAAGGCCCTGAAGTCGGGCGAACGAGCCGTCGTCCCAGGCGATCTCAAGAAAAGTGGGCTGGTTTCTAGGATCTTATCGAGCGACCCCGACGAACAGATGCCCCCACCCAAACACGGGAAACCGCTCTCGAAGGACCAGATCGAACTGCTGTCCACCTGGGTGAAACAGGGCGCACACTGGCAGAAGCACTGGGCATTCGTCCCTCCGCAGCGCCCTGAATTACCCCAAACCAAGGACAAGAACTGGGGCCGGAATCCCATCGACCGCTTCATACAGAGCCGCCTCGAAGCCGCCCGCCTGAAGCCCAACGCAGAGGCCGACAAGGCCGCCCTGATCCGCCGGGTGACCTTCGATCTCACAGGCCTGCCCCCCACCATCGACGAGGTTGAGAGCTTCCTGGCCGACAGCTCCGAGGATGCCTACGAGCACGTCGTGCAACGCCTGATCGCCTCTCCCCACTTCGGGGAGCGCATGGCGCAGCAATGGCTCGACCTCTCCCGCTACGCCGATTCCAGCGGCTATCACTTCGACGGCGTGCGCTTCATGTGGCTCTGGCGCGACTGGGTCATTAAGGCGCTCAACGACAACAAGCCCTTCGACCAATTCACCATCGAGCAGATGGCCGGAGATCTCCTACCGACCCCCACCCAGAGCCAGCGCATCGCCACCGGCTTCGTTCGCAACAACATGACCAATGACGAAGGCGGGGCCGATCCGGATGAGTATCTCAACAAGTATGTGGCGGACCGCGTGACGACCCTCGGCTCCGTTTGGCTCGGCATGACCGTCGGCTGCGCAGAGTGTCACGACCACAAATACGACCCCCTCAAGACGAAGGAATTCTACCAACTCTACGCCTTCTTTCACAACGTGCCTGAGAAGGGCCTCGATCGGATACGCACCGACAATCCCCCACCCCGCCTCCCCGTTCCTACCCCAGAGCAGGCGCAACGTTTCGTCGAGCTGGATTTCCGCTTAAAGGACGCTGAGAAAACCTTGCAGGACCGAATCGGTGAGTTAGGCGAGACCCAGGAAAAATGGGAGCGGGAGACTGTGGAGCAAGCACCTAAGAAGTCTTCCCCCCCACGATCGGGCGAACTTCTGCTCGAGGGAAAACGACTCTGGCGGGCAGCCCAGGTTGAGATCGAAGGCCACAAGGCAAACACCAATCTTCTTGAGATCACCGACGAGCGCCCGGGCAAAACGCTCAAGCTGACGGGCACGAATCACCTCGAGTTCTCAGTCGACCTTGGAATCGACCGCACGAACTCCTTCAGCTATGGCGCT
>CAMAVD010000169.1 GCA_945861575.1 Akkermansia muciniphila | reverse complement strand
TGACCTTGAGCAAGAGCGGGCGGTCGTCTTGCTTGAGTCCGCGCAGGCGAGCGGTGTACTTTGCGGGTTCCCAATACATCACCTGACTGTCGTTCAGTGAGGTGTTCACGAGCATCGCTGGGTAGGCTGCCGCTTTTAGATTGGTGTAGGGGCAGTAGGAGCGCAGGTAGCGAAACTCCTCTGCATTCTTTGGGTTTCCCCACTCTTCAAACTCCCCGACCGTCAGGGGAAGGCTTTCGTCCAACATGGTGTTGATCACGTCCACAAAGGGCACGTCGAGGATCGCAGTTCCGCAGAGATCGGGTCGCAGGTTTAGGGCCGCTGCAATGAGAAGTCCGCCAGCGCTTCCGCCCTGGATGGCGAGCTTCTCCCTAGAGGTGTAGCGGGCTTCCACGAGTCGATCCGCGCAGGCGATGAAGTCGGTGAAGGTATTCCGCTTGTTCAGCATTCGGCCCTGGTCGTGCCACTCCTTGCCTAGATCACTGCCGCCACGTATATGGGCGATGGCGAAGCCTGCCCCCCGGTCGAGCAGGGCCAGTCGGGCCGCGCTGAAGTGGGGCCAGGACGCGAGACCGTAAGCACCGTATCCGGTGAGCAACAGTGGCCCAGATCCGTCCTTGGGAGCATCCTTTCTCCGAACCAGGGAGATGGGGACGTTCCGGCCGTCTGCCGCCGTGGCTTCGATTCGCTCCGTCACGTAGTTGCTCGCATCGAATCCACCTGGCACCTCGGTCTGCTTGAGTCGGACTGACGTTTTCTTTTTCCAGTCGTAGTCAAAAACGGAGGAGGGTGTCGTGAACGACTCATAGCCATATCGAAGCAAGGGCGTTTCAAAGGAGGGGTTGCTATGGACATAGGCGAGAAACGCCTGCTCGGGAAAGGCGATACGGTGCGAGGCGCCCGACTTTAGATTTACGATGCGCAGCTGGGTGAGGGCGTTTTCAACTTCAGAAAGGACGTAGAAGTCTTTGAAGAACGACATGTGCTGCAGGAGGACGTCTTTTCGATGAGGTAGCACGACCGACCAGTGGTCCGGGGAGGGGGTGGTTACAGGGGTTCTGAGCAGCGCGAAGTTCCGGCCCTCGCGGTTCGAGCGGATATAGAACCAGTCGCCGTGGTGGTCCAGGTAATACTCGTGGTTCGGCTGACGCGGGGCGATGAGTGTCCAGGCTCCTTCTGGATCTCCGGCGGGCAGAACTCGGGCCTCAGTTGTCGTGTGGCTTTCAACCTCCAGTACCAGGAAGGCTCGGCTGCGTGTGCGATCCACCCCCAAGGTGAATCGTTCGTCCTTCTCCTCATAGACCAGGGAGGCCTTGGACCCAGCATCCAACCGTTTCCGATAGAGCTGGTAGGATCGTTTGGCTGAATCCTCCACGGTGTAAAAAAAGGTCCGATTATCCGCTGCCCACTCCACGTCCCCGACGCGAGGGATGCGGATCGGGAGCAATTTCCCGTTTGTGAGATCCTTGATCTGCAATGTGTATTCGCGGAAACCCGTGACATCCGTGGTGAACGCCAGCCAGCGCGAGTCGTCACTCACACTCATGTCGCCCAGATCCATGAACGTCTCTCCTCGCGCCATTTGGTTTAGATCCAGCAGGATCTCCTCCTTGGACTGCATGTCGCCCTTCCGACGGCAGTGGATGGGGTATTGTTTCCCTTTCACGCTGCGGGAGTAGTAGTAGTAACCATTGTCCAGGGCAGGCACGGAAAGATCTGTTTCCTTGATGTGGCTCTTGATCTCCTTGAAGAGGGTTTTCTGGAGGGCTCGGGTGGGTTGCATCACCTGCTCGGTGTGCTGGTTCTCCGCTGTCAGGTAGCGCAGGACGCTGCGATTGGTCTTCTCTCGAAGCCAGAAGTAGGGGTCTTCAAACCGCTCCCCGTGGAGTGTGAAGGAATGCGCCCGCTTGAGCGCTACCGGTGGGGTCGTTGCGGATTGAGCCTGTATGCGTGCAGCCACGGCCCCAAGCTGACAGATTAGCAGAAGAATTCCAAGGAGGGTCGACGGTCCAGAAGGAGTCCGTATGCAGGGAGGCGCCACGGGCCTCAATGTGGCAGGGAACGAAGCTTGTCATCAAGCTCCTTGTCCAGGAGCGGATCCAGGAGGCAGTCGATCGCCCCTTCCATGACGGTCGATAGATTGTAGATGGTCAGGTCGATGCGATGGTCGGTAACCCGGTTCTGGGGAAAGTTGTAGGTGCGGATCTTCTCGCTTCGGTCGCCGGTGCCCACCTGGTCCTTGCGGTTTGCAGCGTAGCGGGCGTTCTCATCCGCGATTCGCTTATCCAGCAGACGCGAGCGCAGCACCTTCATGGCTTTGTCGCGGTTCTTATGCTGAGAGCGCTCATCGGCGCATCGCACGATGAGACCACTCGGCTTGTGAATGATCTGGACGGCGCTGTCGGTGGTGTTGACCCCTTGTCCGCCCGGTCCGCTGGCTCGGCAAACGCTGATCTCCAGCTCTTCTGGCTTGATCTGAACATCCACCTCTTCTGCCTCAGGTAGGACAGCGACCGTCGCCGTGCTGGTGTGAACCCGCCCTTGGGCCTCGGTGGCGGGAACGCGTTGGACGCGGTGCACGCCGCTTTCCTGCTTCAAGCGTCGGAAGGCGTCCTCTCCCCTCACCATGAAGACCACCTCCCTGAGCCCGCCCAGGTCGCTGGAGCTAGAATCCATGGGCTCCAGCTTCCACCCGCGATTCTCTGCGTAGCGGCTATACATCCGATGGAGATCGGCGGCAAAGAGGGCCGATTCCGCACCGCCCGCGCCGGCTCGGATTTCGATGATGGTGTTTCGGGAGTCCGTGGGTTCAGGCGGGACCAATCCGCGTTGGACCGCCTTGGTCAGTCGAACGATCTCGGGCTCCAGGCGGGCGATTTCCTCTCGAGCCATCTGCCCCAGTTCAGAGCTTGGCGCTTCGCTGGAAGCCAGTTCCCGATTCTCGATCAGCTCCTGAGTCGCCTTCATGAAGGCATCCCCGATCACTAGCAAATCCTTCAGCCGGGCATACTCGCGGGACAACTCCTGGAACTTCTGGGGTTGATCAAAAGTGCCGGGATCACTGAGCAGGCTCTCCACCTCTCGGAAGCGAGCACGCAGGTTTTGAATATGCTGACCGAGCTCCATGGTGGAAAAGAAATCCGCCCGCAAAAGGATCACCTTGTGCGGGCGGAGTGTCGAAAAGGGGCTACTTCTTCTTTTTCTTGGCCGTGGCGGCGGCGGCTTCCTGGGCAGCCTGAGTCTTCGCCATGCGTTGTTGGAACTTGTCCACGCGGCCAGCGGTATCCACGAACTTCTGCGTGCCCGTGTAAAACGGGTGGCAGGCGTTGCAGATACCCACGAGGACGGAGGGCTTGGTGGAACGAGTCTTGATTACGTTGCCACACGCGCAACGAATCTCGGAATCCACATATTTAGGATGAATATCGGCTTTCATAAAGCAAGGCGCGAGAACCTAGCAATCAGGCCCTATAACACAAGGGTAAAGTGGAGTTATTTTCAACACCTTACAAAGATGCATGCTCTGGCGGGCACCTTGCAGACCGATAGCTAAGGTCGACGGCCTGCTAGGCATGGTTCACCCAGCCTATCTGGTATCGGTTGGAATGGTAGAACACCCCCAGGAGTCGCACGGAAACGGTCAGGAAATAGAGGCTGAAGGCGCTGCTCACCAATCCGGGCAGGAAGGGGAAGGGGAGCATCATGCTGATCAGCATCTCCAGTCCAGTGGCGAGACCGACCAGGAGCGCTTGGAGGGCGAGTGTGGTGAGATACGCCACTGGGGTCCGAAAGATGGCGGGGACTATCACCGTGGGGGAGACGGCTCCAATGCTGTCAAAAATGCCCACGGCCAGAAGCGCCATGGGTAAGTAGAGGTATCCCAACACGGTGGTGCTCCAAGTGCACCAGTATACCCAGGGTTGCTGCCTGTCCGCGAAGATCAGGAGGAGGATGAGCGGGAAGAAGCAGAACACGCTGGTGGCGATGTATTGAAAACAGGCTCCTAGGAGGGCGCTTCGCATGTCTCCGCCGGTGTCAGGCCACTCGGGTCCACGCCCGTCCCCCTGTGCGGACGCCTGAATGATACCCTGGCTGTAAAGGACGGCGTAGCCTACCGTCAGGCCCCAGATTAGTATGGAGACCCAGAATATGATTGAGAACAGGGAAATGAAGTTGACCAGGACGAAAAGCAACGAGCCGACGGCCATCATGAAGACTCCGTTTCCCTTGAACGGATAGGCGAACGTAGCCGGGATTTGCTGATAGAAGGAGGCCTCAACGATTTCGGAGGGTGCGAAGGCTTCAAGAGGGGTGCAGGCGCCTCCGCAGGCGCGGCAGAAGTTTCCACCTCCGCGCTGGTTGACGCAGAGCGAGCAATAACCCCTCTGGCATTTGGAACAATAGTTGCCCGCTGGGGATTTGGGATGATAGCGGCAGTTCATGGGTTCCGCCACAGCCTGTGCGCTTGCTGCTGGGGCGGGGCCTGCGGAAGAGCGGGAGGGCTGAATGAGCTCTGCCCAGAATGTGGTTTCCGGGTGGGAGTGGTAGTTCCCAGGATGATTCGGTGTCGGGATTGACGATCAGTTTCAGCATGCTTTTCCACTCCTTGGTTCTGGGGACATTAGTACAGCGTCCCCGCGTCTTGTGAAGGCGATTCTTAAGGTGCCGCCCGCGTCATGTGGCCCTTGAGCTCCCTTTCAGCAGTTCTCATTTTGGCAGGGGTGAGGCCCAGCCGCATGGGTCCAGTCCCCCTATGCCCAATGGGGATGTCTTTGTGGCTAACTCTGCCTTGAAACTTCAGATTCCCCGCAGATTCTGCCCTAGACCCGAACTTAGTAACGCGAGTTACCGGCCAAGATCTTGCGACAAAATCATGAGGGGTAAAATCATACTAATCTGCCGGAAAGTGGTTTCCTATGATTTTACCCTCCATGATTTTGTCACCGTATATTTTCAAAATGAGAATTGCTGGCTCCCTTTGACTTCATGTCGCGCCGCGTTCGCAGGACTTGGCTCACGTTTTTGACCCACGATAAATTGGTTGGAGCTTTGGAATCCAAGTCGGATTCTCACCCAATCGAAGAGGATAAAAAAAACCGAGAGCGGTATGTTCTTGAAATAGAGAAATTCCCAGAGGGATTTTCCCCTTCGCGCGCTATTCAGCCCCAGCTGGTTTCTCAGGCTCATCACCCAGAAACCTAAGGAAGGGAGATAGCCCTGGTCGTAGACGTGGTAGCCTGCGTCACGCATGAGACGAGTCAAGGAGGGGAGGGTAAAGAGATGGAAATGGCGCGGGATATGGTAGCCGCCCCAGTACTTCCGCTTCCAGAGGTGGTAGTCAAGGCCGCCCCGGTTCGGCGTGTCGATGATGACGATCCCATTGGGTCGCAGCTTCCGGTAGACATTTCTAACCGCGATCTCCGGATGGCGCAGATGCTCCAGCAGTTGGCGCATTACAATAAGGTCGTGGCCGTTGTCGGTGAGGTTCTCTATGTCGGTTTCGACATTGCCTACGACCACTCTCACCCCGTGTCGCCCCGCACGGTCAATCCACTCCTGTTCAAACTGGAGATCAAAGGCTATGGCCTCTACATCGGTGCCGAAGGCCTCCTTCACTTTGATCAGGCGCTGGATATCCCCCCCTCCAATGTCCACAATGGAGCGAATGTTCAGCCCCTGGGTCTGACGACGAAGTTTCTCGGCATCTTTGAGCAGCTTGCGCTCGTAGATCCTGCCATCCAGGTAGAGCGGGGACTTCTTATTGACCGTGTAGTAGGTGGGAGGATACAGGGACGCAATCTCCTCCGGCGCTGGCATGGGGTGCTTGTAGACATGGCCACATCCCGCGCAGCTGACGAGGTCGAAGGGGCCTGGCCTGCAGGCGTATTCCATGTCCTCGGCCCGGACTACCAGAGCCCATCCCTGCTCACCGCAGAGGATGCACTGGCCGTCGGTCCCACGCGTTCCTGCATTCGACAAACTCATTTGGATGCCCAGATCATGCGCCTAAGAATCCCCAAATACGATCCTTTGACAAGCGCATGATAGCGGTTGTCGTGAGCGCGGAGCAGATCCGACAGGCGTTTCAAGTTGTAGTAGGGCACGGTGAGTTGGGCATGGTGCGCTTGATGCGAATCGAAACCGAAGGGGGCGAGGATGTAGGCTTCGAGCGGGTTCGTTTGGATATCTACGGTCGCCTGCCAGGCCTCGTCGACCGAGATCGCTGGCTCGAAAAAGAGGTACCAGTAGCCATGCTCCACAAAGATGCGGATACGGTCCATGGTCAGCGCGATGACAAAGATGGGGGCAAACCAGAAGACGAAATACTGCCACCACTGCGCACCGAGAGAGAACCCAGCCAGGAGGAGGATCTGGAGCGTCGCGATCAGCCACAATTGCGAGTCGGTCGCCTTTCCCACTGGTGAGGAAGTTTTCTCGGTCGGCCGTACGCCCGCGATCTTGCGTTTAAGCTTCACATAGATATCCATCCAAACGCCTAGGAGTAGGAGCGAGAGCCGTGGCAGCCCAGGCTTGCTGAGCAGCAGAGGGCGATAGATGTAGGCGTCCGTGTCGTCCCGAATATGCTGAGGCGACTTGTGGTGATCCAGGTGGGTTTTCCGGTAGTTGAAAAAGGAAATGCCGACCAGTCCAGCATTCACGCTGCCGAAGGTTTCGTTGAGCCAAACAGGGGAGAGCAGGGTTTTGTGTACCGCCTCATGGGAGGACATGACCAACCGATACTGCATCATGCCCATCAGCAGGAACGCAAGTGGATACGCCATCCAGTGGAAGGGGTGCTGAGTCATCCAGAGTGCCAGCCCAATGAGGGCATAGGTGGATCCCAGTTCAAAGAGGCTGCGGCGATTATGGCGGTCGGACCTCAGAACGGCTATCTGCTGGCGTACTTGCGGCGAAACAGCTTTGGACACCGCCGCCTCTGGCGAGGCGGCCGACTGGCTCGGGCGTTCATTGGACGGTTCCTGGCTCATCGGAGCGTGGGCAACTCCCGGCGAGTTGCCTTCCCTACTGCTAGCATCGACCGAGAGCGAAATCGAAGGATTTTTAAGCCAAATTCTGCAAAGTTAGACTTCGTTCCAACCAGGGTAGCGTCCAGTCGACTGCCCTGCGAAGAGGGAGTGTCTCTCATGGTTTTGGGCCTCGGGGGTCGACTGGTCGGCCGCACTTCTCGGAGTGTCGGAGCCATCAAAGCGGCGTGTGGTGTTGCAGAAAGGAGACGCTTCGATAGCAATCCTTTCACAGCTGCCCCCCTTCCTCTGATTTGTGCCAAGACATTCCTTATTGACCCGGGCGATGGCTCTTTTAGGGTGGGGCTATGAAGCCACCCGGAACCTACCTTGCCGCCGCTTTGGCCTTTCTTGCCCTTTTGGTACCCAGCGTGCGGGCCTTAGCCGCGGACGGAGTTCAGATCAAGGAGGAGGAGGGCAAGTTGCGTGTGGAGGTGAATGGGGAATGGGTGACGGACTACTGCTACACGGGTGCGCCCCATCTCTACTACTACCCCCTGATCGGTCCCTCAGGCCTTTCGATGACCCGGGACTTCCCTATGAAACTGACTGCCGGGGAGGAGCAGGACCACAAGCACCACCGCTCGCTATGGTACTCTCATGGCGACGTGAACGGAGTCGATTTTTGGTCGGAGGAGCCCAAGGCAGGACGCATCAAGCATGTGAAGTTTTTGGAAATCCAGTCGGGTCGCTATGCTGGATGGATTCGTTCAAGCAATCACTGGGTCAATACGGAAGGAGGAGTCGTCTGCAGCGATGTGAGGACCTTCCGGGTTTACAATCGTCCGAAGTCAGAACGGCTCTTCGACTTTGAGATCACGCTTTACGCCAGCGGGAAGGATTTGGTTCTCGGGGATACCAAGGAAGGCACCATGGCCATTCGTCTGAATGAGGCGCTTCGCCAGAAGCCCAACAAGTTCAATCAAGGTAAGCCTCCCGGCTCCATCGTTCAAAACACGGGTGTTAAAGATGCCGAGACCTGGGGCAAACGCGCGGATTGGTGCGACTATCATGGATTGATCGGTGAGAAACGGGTAGGGGTGGCGATCTTCGATCATCCTCAAAATCCCCGCCACGCCACGCATTGGCATGTTCGCGACTACGGCCTTTTCGCTGCCAATCCTTTCGGTATCCACGACTTCGAGAAGAAACCAAAGGGCGCCGGTAACTTGACGATTCCGGCCGGACGAAGCCTCAGCTTTCGCTACCGCTTCTATATTCACGAAGGGGATACTGACGCTGCGAAGGTGGCGGATCGCTACCGGGAATACACCGCGCAGAGCCCTGCCCAGTTTTAATCAAATCCATCTAGTCTAACTCACTCACCCACTCTCATGAATGCGCTCGATCGTCGGTCGTTTCTGAAACGTTCTCTGTTCGCCGGGTCCACCGTCGCTTGGTCGGCCCGCAGTTGGTCTCAGGTTGCCGGTGCCAATGGAGATGTTCGAGTCGGCGTCATTGGCTTCGGTGGACGGGGCAAGGACCATCTCGGCGGCCTCTCCAAGCTGTCCGGCGTGCGGATCACTGGCCTCTGCGATGTCGACCAAGCGGTCCTGCGTGCGGAAGCAGAAAAGCGTCCCGGGGCCGAGACAGCCTCCGATCTTCGCCGTTTGCTGGACAGCAAGAATGTCGATGCCGTGAGTGTGGCCACCCCGAACCACTGGCATGCGTTGGCGGCGATCTGGGCGATTCAGGCCGGCAAGGATGTTTATCTGGAAAAGCCGGTTTCCCATAATGTCTGGGAAGGACGTCAGATCGTAAACGCTGCGAGGAAGTATAAGAAAATCGTCCAAACAGGCACGCAGAGCCGTTCGAGCCAGGCGATTCGAGAAGCCGTTGCTTGGGTCCAGAAGGGAAATCTTGGCAAGATTTTGGTGGCCCGTGGACTGTGCTACAAGCCGCGTCGGAGCATCGGCAAAGTGGACGGCCCCCAGCCTGTTCCCGCGGGTCTGGACTATGACCTCTGGTGCGGTCCAGCGCTTAAACTTCCCATCATGCGGAAGCAGCTGCACTATGATTGGCATTGGGACTTCAATACCGGCAACGGCGACCTGGGCAATCAGGGAATCCATCAGATGGACATCGCCCGCTGGTTCCTAGGCGAGCAGGAGCTTTCGCCGAAGGTGATGAGCGTTGGCGGTCGTATGGCTTATGTCGACGACGGCAACACGCCTAACACCCAGATTGTGTATCATGCCTATGCCAGGGCTCCGTTGATCTTCGAAGTCCGCGGGCTTCCGCGTGGCAAGGAGTTTCAGACCGATAAGGGCTGGAGCGGCAACATGGACAAGTTCCACGGCGGCAGCGTGGCGGTGATCGTGCACTGTGAAGGGGGCACCGTGCTGGTTCCCAACTACTCCAGCGCGGTTGCTTTGGACTCGGAAGGGAGAGAGTTGAAGAAATGGTCAGGAGCCGAGGATCACTACCAGAATTTCGTTAAGGCCGTCCGCACGCGTGAGCACAAGGACCTAAACGCTGACATCCTCGAAGGCCATCTCTCGAGCGCCCTCTGCCACACCGGAAACATCAGCTACCGCTTGGGTAGCCGCCTCACCGGGACCCAGATTCGGGAGTCCATCGCGGGCGACAAGGATCTTGCGGAGACCTTTGGTCGCATGGCCGAGCATCTGGCTGCCAACGGAGTCCGGATCAATGAGGACCACCTGGTCTATGGGCCCATGCTCAAGATGAACCCTCACACCGAACGTTTCCAGGGCAACACGGCTGCCAATCGCCTGCTCACACGCCCTTACCGCAAGCCTTACGTGGTGCCGGAGCGGGTGTAACAGGGCAGGGCTGTTTGCGCCCTCCTGCGCCTCCGGCTTTTGAGGGCTTCTCCCTTCGAGAAGCCTCAGATCTGACGCAAGCTCTGGATCGTGGCGAGCGTTTGTTTCGCCGCCACGTCTGCGTCTGGCAAGGGAAGCACCTCTGCCGAAAGATACCCGAGGTAGCCGATGCCCTTCAGCGCACGCGCCACGTCACTGAAGTCCGTGTGACCTAATCCGGCCGCGCGCCGATTGCTGTCGGCCAGATGCACGTGACCCACCGCATCGCCTGCGTTACGTAGCGACTCGGCGATCGATACTTCCTCAATATTCATGTGGAAGCAGTCGCACAGCAGCTTCAGGTTGCGGGTGTGAAGCCCCTTGGCGAATTCGAGGGTGTCGGACACGGTGTTAAATAGGTTGGTCTCATAGCGGTTTAACGGTTCGAGCAGCAGCGGCACACCATACTCATGTGCTCTGGGTGCCAGTTGTTCCACCGATTCGGCAACCCAGGCCAGGGCCTGAGCTCGAGTGACTCCGGCGTCCACCCGGCCCTGCATGGATCCGATGATGGCTGGGGCTCCTAGCTTGCCTGCGAGATCCACGATCGAGGCGATGAAGTTCTTGGCTCGCGCTCGGACCAGTCCGTCCGGGTCGGTCAAGCGGAGCTTCTGCACGACCCAGCCCGCCCCCGTGCCGACTGCGGCCAGCTTGAGCCCATGCGACTGCAGCAACCCCCTCAGTTCATGGGCGTTCAGATCGTCAGCGGAGAGTGGGAAGACCTCCACGGCATCGAACCCCAGGGCGGCGGCCTTCGCGCAGCTCGCCTCGAGGCCGTCCCAAAACACAAACGGTCCCCCCGCAGCTTGGGGAACGAGCGACACGGTGACGGCGGATGGGAAGAGCATGGGGATCGTCCTTTTGGATGGCGAGATGGGCAGGCTATACCGAGACCAAGATCATGTTGCCGTACGCAGTCGTGTCACCTGTGCGAATCAGGCCGATGGCCTCTGGCACTCGGGTTTTGAACTCGAGGTGAGGCTCGAACGTGGTCGGGATCCCTTTGAAGGCCCGTTTGAAGGTATTTCTGGTAGCCGCGTTGTTGTGCGCTTTGAACTCCTCGGCCATGATCACTTGGCCGCACTTCCAGTTGGGCAGGATCGCTCCGAGCACGTCGAGAACGGAGGGGATGCCCCGGATGAGGGACAAATCGACCGTTTCGATCATGGGCCAGTAAGGGAAGGCTGCATCCGCGATGACGACCGTGTTCGTGTGGCGGATACGGCTGAGTAAGTCGAGTAGGTGAGGATTGATGATGCCATTAATGAGCATGCGAAACCGTTAGCAGGGAGGCGCCTTGGAGTCCAGAGCATCGATGTTGGATCTTCGAATTGGTGTTTGCCTAGGCGTGGGCGGCTTCTACACTCCGCCGACATGACGCCACTCTCAAAAGCCCAGCTCTGGGAGAGATTCCAGACGTTTTACACCGAGTTCCCCAGCCTT
>CAMAVD010000168.1 GCA_945861575.1 Akkermansia muciniphila | reverse complement strand
GTGCCGAAGGTGATGATCTGGGCGACGCAGTCCTTGCCGTATTTTTGTCGGACGTATTCGATGACGTCGCCACGTCGGTCATCGGCGAAGTCGATGTCGATATCGGGTGGATTGACGCGCTCTGGGTTCAGAAACCGCTCGAAGAGCAGACCGTATCGGATCGGGTCCACGTTGGAGATCTCTAGGAGATAGGTCACCAACGATCCGGCCGCGGAGCCACGCGCCACGCACGAGACGCCCTTGCTGCGGCCGTGCTGGACGAAATCGCCCACGATGAGGAAGTAGGAGACGAACCCCGTTTTCTCGATGACCTCCATCTCCATGCAGAGTCGGTCGATCACATCCTTCACCGCCTTGGCCACCGCCGGATCGGTTAGATCCGTAATGGGTGGGGAGCCGGGAGGGGGAGCAGGGAAAGTAGGGAGTCGTCGGGCGTCCAGGAGCCCATCCACCTGGAATTCATCCCCCACGGCGCGGATCCTCATTCCATAGCGTCGGTCCACGCCGTCCGCCAGCAGCTTGCGCAGGTAGCCCTCACGAGTGTAGTGCTCGGGCGGAGCGAATACGGGGTAGTGCAGCTTGCCGAAGGTCAGTTCGACGTTGCACATCTCCGCGACCCCCAGGGTGTTGGTGACCGCCTCAGGGATCTCGACGAACAGGGCTTTCATCTCCTCTGCTGAGCGGAGATAGAACTGCTCGGGCGCATAGCGCATGCGCTTGGGATCCTGGAGGACGGTCTGGGTTCCCAGGCAGATCAGGCAATCGTGGGCATGGGAATGCCCACGCTCAATGTAATGGACGTCGTTGGTGGCGACGACTTTAAGGCCGAACTCCTTGGCCCATGGGATGAGGTGGCGGTTGACCTTGGCCTGCTCCGCAATGCCATGGTTCTGAAGCTCAAGATAGTAGTTCTCGGGCCCGAAAACTTGTTTGAACCAATCGATGGTGTCTCTGGCCTTGGCAAGCTGCTCCGTGTGAATGAGCTCCGGTACCTGGCTCGCCAAGCAGCCGGAGAGGGCGATTAAGCCCTCGCTGTATTGGATGAGCAGTTCCTTGTCGATGCGCGGCTTATAGTAGTATCCCTCAATGTGGCCGGCCGTCACTAGCTTGATCAGGTTCTTGTATCCTCGCTCATCCTTTGCCAGGAGGAGCAGATGGTGATACACATCGCGGCCCCCGTTCGAGGTCTTTTTATCAAAGCGGCTGTTGGGGGCCACATAGACCTCGCAACCCAGAATTGGCTTGATGCCCTTGTTTCGGGCAGCCTGATAAAAGTCGATGGCCCCATACAGGACACCGTGATCTGTGATGGGCAACGCCGAGAACTTCAGCTCGTGTGCGCGCTCGACCAGCTTATCCAGCCGGCAGGCGCCATCGAGCATCGAGTACTCCGTATGGAGATGGAGGTGGACGAAATCCGCGTGCGACATCTCTTGAAATTTGAAAACCGGGCGCACGGATGTCGAGATAAGAAACGGAGAAGGGCTCCGATCGTTTAACGACAAACTTGAGTTGTTTCTGTCCTGCCCTGTCCAGCAGGCGTCCAGTGCCGTCCCGCCGCAAGACTTATCACAACCGACTCGATTGGGATTCCTCCAGACCTTCCTCCCGAGTTTTTGAGAGTGTCCTAGGTCGGGACCCTTCTCTGTGATGTTTCTAAAGGGTTTGAGCCGCTTTCTCTCTCGTTGTCCCGCTTTTAGGCTGTTTCGATTCTGTAAGCTGTTCCAAGCCTGGGCAGCCGTGGAAACCGCAGGTCGTATGGCAGAGCGCATGCTCAGTATCATCCGGCCGCACCCAATGCGACCACACCATGCAAACGAATAGGCTTACATCTTGGTTGACACTCGCACTGCTCGCAGGGTTGGTCTTGGTCGGGCAGAGATCCCTCGCTCAGAGGGTCACCTTGGCTTGGAACGCGAGCACGAGCACGAACATCGCCTCGTATGCTATCCACTATGGCAACACGCCGGGGCAGTACACGGTGAGGACGAACGTGGGCAATGTGAACTTCGCGGTGATCCCGAACTTGATGCCGGGATGGACCTACTACTTTGCTGCCACGAGCATTGACACCCTGGGATTGGAGAGCCCTCTGTCCGTAGAGGTTTCACACGCTGTGACCAGCCAGCTCCCGACCCTGGCTGAACTCCCATCGTTGACCCTACCCTTGAACACTTTCAGCGGTCAGGTCCCCTTCACTCTGAGCTGTCCGTTGCCCGACCCGAATGCCGTGTTCCGAGTCGAGAGCACCAATTCTGTTCTCGTCCCGGCTGGAGCTGTGACCTTCGGAGGCCTTGGAACGAATCGCTGGCTTTCGTTCACTCCGAGTGTCGATGTCTACGGATCCACAGATCTCAAGGTTTCGCTGTCCGATGGACTGGTCACGAATACCGCCACACTCGCTGTGGTGGTCAATCCGTTCAACCATCCCCCGGTGGTGGACGCGGGGACCAATTTGGTTGCCAAGACGAATGCCCTCTACTTCCTCCGCGGTCGTGCGACCGACGATGGCTTTCCCACCACTCCGGGACGCCTCTCTACTCGGTGGGTTAAGATGACGGGCCCTGGCCTGGTGACCTTCGGTAACTCGAACTTGCTGGTGACCACGGTGCGATTTAGCGCGAACGGAATTTATAAGCTGCGCCTGAGCGCTCACGATGGCGAGGTGACTAGCTATGCCGACGTGATCTACCGTGTCTCCAGTTTGACGGACACCAATGCTCCCACACTTTCACAGGTGACGGTCGCTGATGTCACAGAGAACACGATCACTCTCAACTGGGTGACCGATGAGCTTTCGGACGAGCAGATTCAGTATTCCACAGAGGCGCTCACAGTCCTGAATACATTTATTAACCCGGTTCCCAAGCTGTCTCACAGCGTCACCGTCTCGAATCTTTATCCGGGAAACACTTACCGACTCGTGGCCCGTTCCCGCGATAGCTCCGGTAATAAGGGTTACTCGGCTCCGGTGATCGTTTCTACTCTGGATGCGGCCTCGGTTTATTCTGCGGCACCGGCGGATTCGGCATTGTCGGTCAGTAGCCCCCAAGAAACCGCGGCGTTCTCGGTCTATGTTCCGGCGTCCGGTGTCTACCGTCTTTGGGTGCTGGTGGACGGGAGTTGGGATACTTCGAAGACCTTCGATGTGAGTGTCAACGGCGGCACACCTGATACCTTCTCCCCCCCGACGGCCGGGTGGGATGCTTCTGCTGCTCAGTGGCAACTGCTCAACGGTCGCAACGGCGGAGCTGCCCTGTCCCTGGACCCGCGGTTGCTTCGCCTGACCGCCGCAAGCCATATCCTTCGGTTCGTCGGAGCTGGTTCCCAGCGCAGTATCCTTCGCGTGTTGGTCAGCAATGACTCTGACTACCTTCCCGGGCAGGATACCCTGAGTTGCTGCAACCCGAACGCAGAGCCGATTGCCAGCGTGGTGACCCGCGTGCACCGGGGTTGGACTTTGGTGGGTATGCCGCTTGAGGCGGCCGATGCTGGAATCGGTTCCGTAGTTCCGAATCCGCCGGCCGGCACTGTTTTCTACAGCCACGTCCCGGCAACGACCAACTTCGTCGCCGATCTGTTCGATGGGGTTGACTGGGCGGACACCAGTGTCCAATTGACTCCGGGGCAGGGCGGCATGATTTACAGTCCCGATGCCGATTTCGACTGGGTGATCACGGGCAAGTTCACCCTCAATCCGGTTTCTCCGGTTTCCTTACTCCACGACGGTGTCAATCTGGTCTGCCTGAAGACTCCTGAAGCTGGGGTGATCAGCAAGCTGCTGCCGGGCTTCGTGTTCCGAGCCGGAGACACCGTGCAGCATGTGCGCTCTCTGAACGGTGACCCCGAGATCCATCAGTTCGACGGAATCCGCTGGGATGTGGTTCCGGTCATCAACCTGGGTGAAGCTTTTTATGTCACTCTGGTTCCTCGCTAAGTCGGAGTAGGCTAGGTCCCCAAGAGCATCGTTCCGCCGCCGCCGTTATAAACCGGCGGCGGCGCTCTTTTTTGCCTTTGTTTCACCATGGGTTGAGGGTTTGAACTCTTAAGTTGCTTGGAACCAGTTGTTTCCATTGCTTCATAGGTTGGGGTGAATGCCGTTTGTGGTCTGAGGTGGTCGAATCCTATTGGATGCGTGTTCAGGATGAAGCTACACTTCCGATCTTGTATAGGGGCTCCTCTGCCCTGTGGGCCCCCTTGGGATTTCTGACTATGCGTTTAAGTCGTTGTGTTTTGCGATTTGCCTGTGTGCTGTGGACTGGCCTGTTCCTCTTGCTTGGAGGGGGGCGTGTGTACGCGGCGATTCCTCTGCCGACGGTTGAGCCGCTTGAGGGATTTGGATTGGTGGAAGCTTTTCCCGGCCTCCGCTTCCAGGAACCGGCAGGAATGGTCGCCCCCCCCGGGGCTACGAACCAACTCTTCATCGTTGAACGTTCGGGCCGGGTCCAGGTGGTGACGAATCTAGCCGCGCCTACCAAGACTCTGTTTCTTGATCTAACGACTAAGGTCTGGCTCGAGAGCATCGAGACGGGGTTGCTCGGTTTGGCCTTCCATCCGGGATATGCCACCAATCGGCTTTTCTTCGTGTACCGAACCCAGATCATGTCCACGCGTGAGGCTGGCCGCACTCAACACTTCCTCCTTTCACGCTTTAAGACCTCCCTGGAGAATCCCTATCAGGCCTTGCCTGAGAGTGAAACCGTGATTCTGGCTCAGGCCGATCGGACCGACTCTCACAATGGTGGAGATCTTCAGTTCGGCGCGGATGGGTATCTGTATATCAGCACGGGTGAGAATGGACCGGGTCTGTCGCCTGCTCGCAATCTCAGCCGAATCGATGCGGGGCTCTTCGGCATTCTGCGTATCGACGTGGATCGACGCCCTGGAAATCTCAGTCCCAACCCGCATCCAGCCGCGACGACGAACTACGCGATCCCAGCGGACAACCCCTTCATTGGGCGAACCGAGTACTTCGGTGAAGCGGTGGATCCCAACAAGGTCTGCACGGAGCTCTATGCCGTCGGACTTCGAAACCCCTGGCGTCTGCATCTGGATGGGGAGACAGGCGCTATTTATGCCGGGGACGTTGGACAGCACGACTACGAGGAGATCAATCTCGTGACTCGTGGCTCGAACTATGGATGGCCCTATCGGGAAGGCCTTCTGAGTCATGCCTTGCCAGAGCCGCTCGGCTACGAGCCGGTGGCACCGCTCTGGAGTGGAGAGCGGGGGTGGGAGACCCATCAGGCCGAATGTGTCATCGGCGGAATGGTTTACCGAGGTTCAAAGCTTCCTGGGCTGAAGGGCGCGTATTTGTTCGGCAGCTTCCGCAGCGGCCATGTGATGGCCATTCGCCACCAAGGCAATACCCTCACCGATGAAATGCGTTTAACCGGCATTCGCGCCGGGCTTTCTTGCTTCGCTTCAGATCCGAGAGATCGTGAGGTTCTTCTCGCGAATCTGTTTGAAGGGACAATCTACCGTCTTGCCTATCAGTCCCCAGCCTCCTCTCCCGTGCCACAGCGGCTGAGCGAGCTCGGGGCGTTTTCAAGCCTCGCGTCCCTGGCCCCGGCGTCCGGCGTGATCCCCTACGAAATCAATGCGCCTTTCTGGTCAGACAACGCGCTCAAGCGCCGCTTTTTCAGTCTCCCGGCCAGTGGTGAGCCGGTTCAGGTGGACGGCAACACGGGGCCGTGGAGTTTTCCGGTGGGCATGGTGTGGGTGAAGCATTTTGATATCGAGCTGACCAAGGGGGATCCTGCGACGGCCCGTCGTCTGGAGACCCGCTTCTTGGTAAAAACCTTGGACGGAATGTATGGACTAACCTATCGCTGGTTGAGCAACAACACCGACGCCCTCTTGGTTGGACCCGATGGAGATACCGAGGTCTTCTCGGTTCTGGATCGGGGCGTAAAACGGAATCAGGTCTGGCGTTATCCTTCCCGCCACGAGTGCGCCCAATGTCATTCCTCCTGGGCCGGTTGGGCTTTGGGGTTCAACCCGGGACAGCTGAATCGGAACGTAGGGGCTGTCGGTGAGCAGGCGCATCAGCTCGATACTTGGAACAAGGCGGGTTATTTCTCGCCGCCGCTCGCCAAGCCCCATGAGCAGCGGAAGTTGGCGCAGATTGATGACGAAACGTATCCCTTGGAGTATCGGGTACGGTCCTATCTTGAGGCCAATTGCTCCCAATGTCATGTGAACCCCGGCCCTTCCCTTGCCGGTTGGGATGCTCGGATGGCCACCCCGCTCAGCGAGGCGCAGATTATCAACGGCCATGTCGTCGCCCCCCGCCAACCGCAACTCTCCTGGTTGCTGGCGCGAGTGAAAGCTCCTCGCGATGACACCAAATCGAGGATGCCTCCGATCGCGTCCACCCTCCTGGATACCAATGCGATCGGCAAGATCGGTCAGTGGATCTCCTTGCTGCCTGTTGCTCCCTGGACCTACGGCGATGTGGGCAAACCTTTGATGCCTGGCTCTTCGAGTACTGTGGACAACAGGGCTTATGTGGTAAGCGGATCCGGACTGAGCGACGGGGGAGTCGACTCCGGGCATTTCTTGGCCCAGCCTGCCTACTACACCGGTGAGCAGTTGGTGACACGGGTGGTTTCCTCCACGCTCACCTCCGCAGTGGCTCGTGCGGGCTTGATGATCCGGGAGGGGAGAGGTCCCTCCTCGCCCTTCGCTGCGGTGTTTCTCCGGGGGGACGGGACGGTCTCGTTCGAGCGACGTTCCTCCACCGGAGCCGTCGCTCGCACTTCCATCGTTTCTACCCGTGGAAGTGCGTCCTGGCTTCGTCTTGTGAGATCGGGCTCGAGGCTCACCGGTTTTTGGTCGAGCGACGGCACCAACTGGCTTGTGGCCGGGGCTTCCGACGTGAGTCTATCGTCCGCTCCACTGGCTGGCTTCGCTGTTAATTCCGGGAGTGCCACCGAACTGAACGTGGCGACCTTTGATCAGTTCAGCCTCTTGGGCGCTTCCTTCGCACATCCCCTGCCGGATGCCGTGGTGACAGCCACGCAGCCTCTCGTTCTCGCTGTCGCGGTTGCAGCGGTTGGTCGCGCGGTGAGCCGGGTTGATTACAGCTCTGATGACACCAGTCTGGGCTCGGTCGGCGGCGGCGGGTATGCCATACTCTGGTCCTATCCTGCCCCGGGTTTCCATGCAGTGACGGCCACCCTTTCCGATGTCAGCGGGGGGGGCTTCGCTCTTCCTCCGATTTCCCTCACCGTGCAGCCTTTCGCCGCAACCGTGGTCACCCAGGGGGGCAAAACAGGCGCGGGAGGAGATTGGAAGGGATCTGCAGGCTCTCAGGGCCATTGGATCGCTGGCGAAGTGTCCTCGCTTCCTTCGGACTTTAGAGCGATCTGGGTTTCAGGGGAACCGCCCTTCTCGCTCGGTGATGACTCAGACCCACGCGCGCTCCAGCGCAGCCAGGGCCAGGGACGTATCGCGAAAGCTTGGAGCCGTTCGAATGAGATGATTCTGGATTTCGTTTCGGATAACAATGCATTGAGGCGCATCACCACTTACTCGGTCTCCTGGCAGGGTGATGGAGCGCAACAGTTAGAATGGCTCGATCCTGACTCTGGAGCGGTGCTTGGGTCGTGGACGCTTTCAAATCTTGCTCAAGGCCGGTTTGATAGCTGGCTCCTACGCGGTTCGGTGCGCCTCCGTTTGATTGGCATTGCCGGAGTCCTTCCGGTCCTGAGTGGCGTCTTTGTGGATAAGGGAAACAACGAAGCCCCTTTCCCGACCCTTCAATCACCGGCCAATTTTTCGCGCTTTGCTCTCCCTGCCGCTGTGCCCGTGAAGGCGTTCGTGCAGGATCTCGATGGCTCGGTGGATCGGGTGGAACTGCTCGTGGACAATGCTGTCGTCGCTACCGCTTTTGCGCCCTCCTGGGACTTTACCTGGACCAATGGTCTTAGCGGTTGGCATCTGGTGGCCGTCCGTGCTTACGATACCCTGGGCGATTGGCGCGACTCTGCACCCGTTTTTGTGGAGTTGACGATGCCATCCAACACCGCAGGATTTGTGGGTCAGGACGATCTTACCTTGGGCAATTGGATTGGCCGCTACGGGCAGGACGGGTGGGTCATCCCTGTGCATGGTCAGATCCTCCCGCCCTCGCTGAGGGTCGGCCTCGTGGACGGCTTTTATGCCGACCCGGGTCTCGTCGATTCCGATCCCGGATGGCTCCAGCATCCCTCATTAGCTGAGGAGCGCGCGGGTGGGCAGTTTGCCGGGGTGCTTCCCTCCAGTGAGTCCGTGCCGCTTCCGGTTCGGCTAACGGTCGGGAGCTTGGATGGCCGGCCGCATCTGCTCTCCGCCTATTTCTATGATCCCAACAAGGCGGCTGGTCCCATCGTGACGCTCACGGATCCAGACACGGGCATCCTTCTCGATACCCGTCGACTCTCCTCGGATGGCGGTGGCCGCTATCTGCAATGGCGCTTCCGTGGGCGTATCCAGATTGAGGTCAATGCGGATCGCGGCATACCCTTCATCAATGGACTTTTCTTTGATGCGGACACAAATAGTTCTCCTTCCATCAGCCTTACCCGGCCTGGAGCAGGCTACTCGAATTCAGCCCCGGTCACCGTGCGCCTTTCCGCCAGCGTTGAATCGCTTCACCCTTTGAGCAAGGTGGAGTTCTTCGATGGCAATCTGAAGCTTGGCGAGGATCTGCAGTCCCCCTTTGTCTTGGATTGGATGCGAGCGCCGGCGGGGTCCCATTCGGTCTGGGCTCGGGCGGTCGATATCCTCGGGGGCGTAGGGGACTCGATCCGCGTGCCCATCCAGCTTACCGCTGCTCCCTCCTCATCGGCTCGATTTGTGGGAGAGGATCGGAAGACCTCCGGTTTCTGGATCGGTCGGTATGGTAAGGAGGGTTGGCAGATTTCGGGGTTCGAAAGCAAACTTCCACCGTATGCAACGGTCGAAGGGATCAACTACAATCAGTTCACCTGGAACGCGCAGTCAGAGGACCCGCTGGGGCTTCTCAGGCCGGACGACTATTTTCATGTTCAAGCTGTGTGGTTTTCCAAAGAGGATCCTGCTCGTATCCGGATAGGTATACACGATGGGACGTCACACCGTGTGAGTCTTTACCTCGCTTCCTACTACGATATCGAACACCACACTAAGGTGGAGGTCTGGGATGCGCTGGGACAGACCTTGCTCGACAGTCGAGTCCTCAGATCACTTACCCAACCCGCCTATGTGACCTGGGATGTGCGCGGGACGGTCGAGTTGAGGCTGAGCGTGGCCGCAGTGCCAGGGGGATCCCAATCCGTCTGGTTCTCAGGACTCTTTTTTGACCCAGGGCAGGGGGCTCTCGCTGATTGGCTTTCAGATCATTTTACGGCGATCGAGTTGGCGAACCCTGCCATCGGAGGCCTCGAGGCCGATCCCGATGGCGATGGTTTGACGACGGTATGGGAGTTCGGATTGGGCACGAACCCGCGCGTGGCCACCTCTCAGAACCCACCCCGCATCTCCCTCGACGGGGGGGATTTGGTGCACACCTTCCAACGCTCCCGGCTCGCGCATGGGCTGCGGGCCGAGGTGGACGTCTCCTCCGATCTGGAGACCTGGAGCGCTGCCCCGCCCTCGACGGTTTTGTTGAGCCCCGATGATCAGTTCGAGTCAGTGACGACTCGCATTCCTATTTCGGACGTTGGCGGGGTTCGACAGTTCCTCCGCCTGCGTTGGTTCATTGGCGAGTAGCCTCGCCGTCCTCGTCCTCCGCTCGTCCCTTGAACCTGGGGGCTGCGAGGCTTCGGCTCACTTAGCCTTGGGCAGATGGGTACAAACACCAAGGCCTGCCCCGTTCTACGGTGGCGCGGGACAGGGCGCAGAGACGCCATTCAGGCCTTGAGAACATGGGAGCCCCCTACTGCCGATTGAGGGTTCCATGGCTCCAGTCTTGCGGCCGACGTGAGTCCCCTGCACCCTCACCTTGGTCCTCGTGCACCGTGTCATCCTCCATATCGACATGGACGCCTTCTACGCGTCCGTAGAGCAGCGCGACAATCCTAGGCTTCTGGGTAAGCCTGTGATTGTGGGATCTCCCCCGTATCAGCGAGGCGTCGTGTGCGCGGCGAGCTATGAGGCTCGCGTCTTTGGCGTCCGCAGCGCGATGCCCAGTTCCACGGCTGCGAGGCTTTGTCCGCGAGGGGTCTTCATCCGCCCGCGCATGGACGCCTACCGATCCGAGTCACGAGAGATCATGTCGATCGTCCGGGAGCTCGCAGGCGACCTGATCCAGCAGGTCTCCGTTGATGAGGCGTATATCGATGTTTCCGCTCTCTGCCAAGTGGGGGACCATGAGGCCTGTCTGAGGGCAGCGGAGCCCCTCGCTCGTGAAATGAAGTCAGCCATTCGCATGCGTCGTCGCCTGACGGCCACGGTGGGTATTGCTGGGAACAAGCTCTTGGCGAAATTGGCGAGCGATTTTCGAAAACCCGACGGCCTGACCCTGGTGTCCGAGTCCGACAAGGTTGCTTTTCTGCGCCCTCTACCTGTTCGAGCCATTCACGGTGTGGGCAAGGTTACCGAAGAGCAGTTGGCGACTGTGCTGATTCGCACCGTGGCCGATCTGCAGGACTACCGAGGGGACCTGCGCGCCATTGTAGGCAGCTGGGGACCTGAGCTGAAGCGTTTTGCGGTGGGTGAAGACGATCGGCCTTTAGATTTCAGTGAGGAGGTGAAGAGCATCAGTAGCGAGACGACTTTCCTTAAAGATACCGAGGAGCGCCCTGTTTTGCGTGGTTGTTTGAAGGAGCAGGCAGCTGAGATTGGGGAGAAGTTGGCGAAACACCGGCTGGGAGCTTTTACCGTGCAGGTGAAGGTCCGTTACTCCGATTTCACGACCCTGACCCGGCAGATATCGGTTGAGTCCCCTGTGGTGGGGGCACGGGAGATCTATCGTCTGGGGTGCTGGCTCCTGGCCCACCATAGGCTGGTTTCAAGGCCTCTGCGATTGATCGGCTTGGGTGTGGCAGGATTGACCTCGCCTACGCAGGAGCAGCTGCTGCTCCCCTTGCGCTAGCGTGGAAGAAGCTCAAATTATTCCGTTGAAACTGTTTCTGAGGTCGCGCATATTCACCCCCTCTTTCGCCGGGCAACCGGTGAGAGTCCTTGGTCGGGGCGTAGCGTAGCTTGGTAGCGCGTCTGAATGGGGTTCAGAAGGTCGTGAGTTCAAATCTCACCGCCCCGACCATTTTCTTTTCTTCCAAATTCCTCGAGGGCTGCTTCCTCCACTTGGCAATTACCGTCGATCTGCTCTTTCGTTTTTCTAGGG
>CAMAVD010000167.1 GCA_945861575.1 Akkermansia muciniphila | reverse complement strand
TGAATCTTCAGAAGTCCCCGCCCCATCCAGGCGCTCGACAGCGCCCCATCCAAACGAAGGGCTCCTTCGAAAGCAGCCCGAGCGCGCGAGGACGACAAGCCGCGAATCTCCAAGAAGCCGCGCAGTGCATGGGCCTGTGCGTTCCGAGGGCTGAGCGCGAGTGCATGATCCAAGGCCACTCCGGCTTCCCGCCAACGGCCAAAGGACATCTCCAGCTCGCAAAGCCGTGCCCAGGCGAATCCGAAACGGGGCTGGAGATCCACGGCCCGCTGAGCCGCAGCACGTGCCGAATCCAACTGCCTCAGTGCCTGAAACCGAAACGCCTCCGCCAGCCAAGCGGTCGCAGTGACGGGCGCGGCATCAGCGGCCTGGGCTCGAGGCTCGGCGTCCCTCACCGCAGCCATCACACCTCGCAGGGAACTGGCAAGAGAGCTCAGAGTCGGGTCGGATCCGTCCCCTGCGGACAGAAGCGCCTCTGACTCTCGCGTTTGGCCCACCGAGAGAAAGAGCGCCGCACGATACACCCGCTCGGCATAGGAGAGCCCTGCGCCCAGAGAGGGCAACCGGGAAAGCGCTGCAGAAAGGTCTCCGGCTCGATACTCCGCCAAGGAAGGCTCTAACCGGGCGCGTTCCTCGGCCATCAGGGGCAACTCGGCGTCTGCCAGAACCGCAGGATAGTAGAGAACCCATTGTATCAGCTGATGGGATTCCAGCCTGGGGGATGGACGTGGGGCAGAACCAGACTGGGCTGTCGCTCTCTCACCCGGGCGAACCATCAACCGCCCCTGGTCATTGCTCAACTCCCCTTCCCCGGCGAGCACTGAAAGCGTGAAGGTGTCCCCGGATGGGTCGACCTCCACGAGGAACTCCGTGCCTCGGGTGGCGGCACTTGCACTCCGCGATTGAATTCGCGTGGATCCGGGAGCATCCCGATGAAACAGGTAAAGAAGGCCCCGCCAGAGACTAAACCCCTGCGTGGTGCCAGCGCCGGGAGGCTCCGTGATGGTGAACTCGCTCGATTCCCCGATCCGCATGATGCTGAGATCGGACAACCGCAGTGTGAGACGGGTCGCATTTCCCAGCCGGCCCTGGTCTCCCGGCTTAAGCACCTGACCTTCGTAAGCCCTATCCCACTGCCCACTTCCCATGCGCTGGATCTCGGCCTTCTCCCTCACCCCTTCGATGGCCAGCACGATCACTCCGTTGGTGGAGGGAGGGCGTGAGGCGGCGGGGCCGTCTGCAGCCTCCCCACCCCGTGCCGACAAAAGCAGTATGAGGCAGGCCAGCCAGATCCGGCGGAACGACGAACGCAAGATGAGTGCGTACTGTTGAATAGGAGGAGCATACCGTCCGGCGATAGGTTCCACAAGACAGAGAGCGCGCTCGAAACGGGGCTTGGCAGCTGCGTCTTTTGCTCCTAGCGTCGGCCGGTGATCTCGTTCCTGCGCTTCGTCGGGGTGATGAATGCCGCAGTGTGGCTCGGCGCAAGCCTCTATCATTTCATGGCGGTGGGCCCGTTCTTTTCGACGGCAGCGGCCCGCTGGGTTCTCGGCGAACCTCACGCCACCGGCGCAGGGCTCATGCTCTGGCACCGGCTGTACATGCTCCAATACGTTTGTCTGGGAGTCGCCTGGGCGCATCTCTTGACAGAATGGGTCTATCTCGGCCGGGGACCCTCCCGCTTCCAAGCCGGGGTCTTGAGCCTCCTCTTGGCGCTCACCCTGGCGGGGGATCTGGAGCTTCGGCATGGCGTGGAGCCTGCCCACTGGATCCGGCAAAACCCGAAAGCCGCGGCGGACGACAAAGCCCGGGCCGAACGGGGTTACCCACTCTGGTCGGCCATCTGGATGTGCACTCAAACGGGGCTGACTCTCGTGGTAATCCTGTTTAGCTCCAAAACCCTGATGGCCACCCCCGGCCCTCGCTTCATGACCCACGGAAAGTTTAGGACGCCCGACTCCCTCGAGCCCTGATGGCAGGCTGCCGCCCTGCGCCCTGCAACTTCCCGGGCGCAATGCTCCCCTCAAAAGGGGGTTCATGGCTTTCATTTCAAACACGATGTAGGCCTTTAGGCTGACGGAACAACCCGCACCTCGCGGAAGCTCTCCAGACACGAGGAAGGGCGGAGCCCCCCACATGAGCGGCCCCGCCCCTGTCATCCGTTTCCAACCAGGAATGCTCGTCACCCTGTTCTACGAAATTGGAGGGGTTGACATTTCAGTTTTTTCGACAAAGTTGATTGGTGTCTGAAACGACCAGCGAGTTTCCATCAGGCAGGTGTCAGGAAAAGCCCGTCATGACCAATGATCCACGCACTCACCAGGATCCACCCCAGCACGACAGCCCAGGGGGAACAGCAGGCTCGGGCGGACAAACGCTAAAAACAGAGAAAGTTCAGATCGAAAGAAAGGTTTTCACCCTCTCCCTGAGGGAAAACCCGAGGGGACGCTTCCTAAAAGTTACCGAGGACGTAGGTGGACGACGGGACACCCTCATCATCCCGTCCAGTGGATTGGAGGGGGTGCCTCTTCCGTGACCTATGGAACGAGGGAAGACTCCTGGTAATTCCCGCGCTCTCCCCGGGCCACTGAAACCAAAACCTCCCCGTCGGACTGTTCACCCCAGGTCCTGGCAACCAACTCCCGGATCGCCCAGGTACCACAGTCCACTATGAAGTCGTGGACATGACCGGTACGATACTCGGATACCCACAAAGGATGGCCCTCCACAGCCCTCATGCTTCGGAGTTGCCCATCGGCGCGCACCGGATGACACCCGTGCGGTGTCGCGTTACCGTTGAGAGGACTCCCGCCCAGGGCCGGCGAGTTGGGAGAACGGCTTAGGTCTCTCACGCCTTCCCCCTGGCTGTAAGTCAGCTCATCGCAATATCGGTAATACTCCGCATCCGAACGGCGTGAGTCGGAGTTGTGGCGGGCAACTGGGGGAAAATTTGAGATCTGCGCGCGGGAGAGCATGACCGCAAGAGCATCGCTGTTTGGGTAGAGGATTCCGAGGACGGTCGGCGAGATCAAAATCTGCCGTCCCGAGAGCCAATCTCCCGTGTCGGCCACCAGATATCGTATCGTCCAATCGTGATCGGAAAAGTAGAAATCATTGACGAGGCCAATGTCCCCATCCGTAGCCCTCAGCCGCCTCCCGTAAAGTTGTTGGCCGGTCTGTAGCATTAATGTTGGGTCAGGACTGAAGTGGGTTGGATAGTCGAGAGGTAATGTTTGCATGATTCGACCAGTATTACGATGGCAGGTCGCAAAAAACCATTCGGTGTTCACCCCATGGGTTGCGAGCTCTCTCGAAGAGGATCCCCGCACCGGCAGACCAGCACCCAGGAATTTCCCCAAAGCAACAGGGAATACCCCAGGCGCGAAATTAAAGAGGGACAAATACTCTGATGGATGCACATGAACGCACTCTGTCAGGCCGGAATAGAGCAGATGTCCACGCCGCATCCGCTCGACATCCGAATCAAAACCAAATTTCTTGCGTGCCTACTCCACCTCACGATGTTTGTCATTGTGGGACTCTCCCAGGCAGCCAGTGAAACCGGATTGCGCACTGTGACCCTCGCTTGGGACGGTCTCGGGGACGGTCTCGGGGACGGAGTTGCAGGATATCGCCTTCACTACGGAGTGGCCAGCGGACTATACACCCAGAGCATAGACGCCGGGGTCGAAACGCATGTAGCCGTTCCGGAGTTATCCAGAAGCACCAGCTACTTTTTTGCGGTGACCTCGTATGACGAGAATGGAGTGGATAGCCTTTTCTCAGAAGAAATTCGCTGGGCAGCCCAAGCACCGACTGTCAGCATTCGAATAGGAAGCCAGGGCCAGCCGGGCGTGTCTGTTTCTGGCCTACCTGGACACAGCTACAGCATCCAGTCGATGCAGGTCGGCGGAGCCTGGACGACTCTGGGAGTGCTGACGCTAGGCCCGACCGGGATTCTCGAGTTTCTGGACCGGGATGCACTGAGGTTCCCCAATCGCTTTTATCGCGTTGTGGAACTTGAAACCTCGCCTTAGACAAATCGAGCCGTCGGCCCCGCCTTGTCAGACGCGTGGCACGCGGATCTCCCCCGCTCGGTTTAGAACACCAAAAGCATACAGCAGCCAAATGACCACGCAGATCACCACGACGACATTAAGGATCTTCTTAATCTTCCCGTCCATGGGAACGTAGTTGTTGACCAACCAGAGAAGGACTCCAACCACGACTAGGGTCACAGCCAAGGAGATCAGCGACATAGAAAACCTCCGATGGAACTGAGAAAAGAATAATTCATGGCCTACTCTGGCCACTTGGCAGCAACGACGCCATTAGGTGTTCACCCCAGCTGGGGACTTCCGCCGCATCGGGCTCTCCAGCGGAACAGGCGGAGGAGACCGAATCGACCCTTGCTGCGCGTCTCTAAAAAGGGCCCATGCCCGAGGAACTACCCTCAGGCACGGGCGGGCCACCTAAACTAATTGTTGCTTGAGGTAGTGATTCCAACCACCAGCTGATTGTTCACGTTTTCAGACCGAGCAATCCGGTCCGCGATGGCACCAATAAGACGCTTCTCTTCGACTGTGTTGACCGGACCGCGGAGGGTGACCTGCCCATCGATGGTGATGATTTTCACATTCTTGGCATTCACCGACATTCCGACACCCGCGAGAATCTCGCGTCGGATCTCGGCGCTGCGATCACGGTCGGTGCTGCTATTGCCTTGGTCGAGTGCCGTGAGCGCTCTGTGGTTGTTTCCCCACCTGGGATTCGCCACGGCCGCCGTCGTTCCAATGCCGTTCGTGGTGAAGTAGGGCTGCACGCGATAGGCCCGATACACGCTCTCTGAGTAGCTGGGGTCACCGAGCTCCGGCCACTGTTTTGCCTTAAAATGGGGGGCGTTGCTCAAGGCGTCCTTGGTGGTATCCAGATGCAAGGCGTCACGCTCCGCGTTGTAACGCAGGGCCGCAGGGGGCACCGCGCTCAGTTCATCGCCCATGCCCAAAAAGCCGCCCGATGCGATGATGACCGTCACGATTCTGCCGGCAGAAAGATCCACAACCAGATCGTCCACCTCCCCCAACTTCTCGTCCTGGAGCGTCTTTACGGACATACCCATGACCTTACTTGCCTTCTGAGGCACCATCACTCGGCTCGACTCGTTAGCCGACACGGTCGGCACTGAAGAGAAAGTGGAGGAAGGATCCTCATTGAAGTAGCGATAGACCCCTGCCACATGATTCGATTCGGACTGTGCAGCCCAACGCGCCATGTCGAACCTCGGAGCCCCTCTGAGCGTTTCCTTGTCCGCATTGAGATGAATGACCTTCTCCTTCAAATCGCAATGCAGGGCTCCGGGCGGAACGGCGACGAGGCTATCCCCAATGCCGAGGAACCCTCCGCTCGAGAGAATCACCTGCACGATGCGCCCCGTCTCCAGATCCACTGACAGATCTTGGACCTTGCCCAAGGTCTCTCCCTGATAGCTCTTGACCTCCATACCGATGACGCTGCTGGCTTTGGCTGCCCGGCCCAAACGCTCAGCGCGGAAGGTATAGGCAGGGGCTGACTGAGTTGCTTTCTCTGCAGCCCCTTTCGGAGTCGCCGCATCCTCCGCGAATACCGTGAGTGCGAGCAGGGTGACCGCTGAAGCGCTGGTGAGAAGTTTGATTTGATGTTTCATACGATGATAATGTTTCGTGGTTGGTGGACGCCGAGCGTTCTATCCCGGCCATGCCGCAAGATAGGCGCGGGAAGAACGCGGGCCATGGGGTCTTACCCGACTCACGGGAGTTGACCCGGGTGTGCTCAGGGAAAGTGATCCAGTGAGTGGGTAGAGAGGGGGGGTGATTCTCTTTCCAAGGAGGAGCTGGCGACCGGAGGCTAAAAAGCCCGAGCGCCTCTTGACCAAGGCCGAATATAAAACCCTGGCCGACGTGCCGCCGGAAGCCGAGTGGTTCGCCAATATCGAGAACCCCAATTGGCGTTCATTCGCGGTTAACGCTCAAATCCCGGCAGTGGGCCGTCGATGGGTTTCGGTGAAGCTAAGGCAGCCGTCTCAATGCCGACCCAGCTCGTGATCCGTTACCTGCGGTTCACCGTCGCTTCACACGACCGTCAACAGCCAATCCCCAGACAATCCCGGAAGAGGCCATAAATGTAACCGCGAATGGACACGAATAGACGCGAATGCGAAAAAGGCTCCTGGGTTGTAACTTCTGTATTAACGTTCTGTGCAGTTCATGCGCGGTGGCTCAGGACTATTCTTTCCCACTCCAGAAAAGGAAGCACAAGGTCACAACGTGGAACGGTGCCGGGTCTAGGAGAAGAGCTTCGTAAAGTGACATGCGTTTGGGTTGAGAAGTTCAGCAGGCATTAGCGCGTCCGCCTTAGCCCATGCTGGTCTGAATCCATCCTCCACCCGGAGGTAAACTCGAAAACAAGGAGGCATCGCAAAGCTGCTGGAATCGCGTCTCCATCGCGTCGGTATCAATGTTGGTGTTACCCTCAGTGCTCGCGCTCCCTGGAGGTGTGATAAACACCGGCTCTTGAGCTCCCGAACTATCGACAACTGTCGCCAGGAATAAAACCAGACCGCATAGAATCGGGCCGCACCCTTTGCGAAATACGATGCGTCGATGGCTTAATTACGCTGCAAAGATGTCCGCTACGAACGGATTGCCCGGTCCAATAGATTCAACCTGAACGCCGTAAGCCTCGCGAAACGCCCGCCCTGAGACACGGCGTGGCGACCATTTGATCTCAAACGCTCGCAGGCCGCTCGCCTGTTTAACGACCAGATCCACCTCCGATTGCGCCCGAGTGCGCCAGAAAAAAAGGTCAGCCGGCGCGCCGAGCAGGGCGTTGCGCTTGGCAACCTCGGTGATGACCCAGTTCTCCCACAACGCACCAATGTCAGGCCGGAATTCGTCCGTCGAGAAGGCGTTGAGCAGGGCGTTGCGAATTCCTGTATCCCAAAAGAATATCTTCTGACTCTTGGCGATTTCCTTGCGGGGGTTGGTGCTGAACGACGGCAGCCTGAAAATGACGAAAGTCTGTTCCAGCAAGTCCAGGTAACGATCCACTGTCGGTCGCGCCATCTGGAGCTGAGTGGCCAGTTCGTTCACCGAGACCTCCGAGCCTGCCTGATGGGCCAGCAACAGTAGCAACCGTTTGATGAGGTCCGGCGATTTGACCAAGCCGGCCTGGAGCACGTCCTTCCAAAGGTAGTCTGAACTCAGTTCGCGCAGCAACTGTGTGGGTTGATTGCTCGTCACGATCTCAGGATAGCTGCCGAAACTCATTCGCTGCATGAGGAAGGCCCGCAATTGCGGCGCGAAGTGCTGACACAAATGGTCGGGTGCGGCGGCGGCCCAAACCTGAGCGCCCAACGTCTCGGAAAACAACAGCGGTGGCAGCACCAACTTCCGGTTGCGACCGGTGAGGCTCTCCGCTGCCTGATCGAGCAAATCCAGCGAGGAAGAGCCGAGGAGGAGGAACTTTGTCGGCAGCCGAGTGTCATGCCAGCCCTTGATGATGCGGGATGTATCAGGCAGACGCTGGGCTTCATCAATCACTAACACGGTTGGGTTACCAAGGGAACGCAGACCATCGCCGGGGGACAGAGCGGCAGCAGCTCGAAAACGAGCCTTGTCCACCTCGACATCGAAATTGAGGAACACGACTGGCTGCCCCACCAAGACGCGTTCCACCAACGTCGTCTTGCCGACCTGCCGCGCGCCAAGGATGACGCCGACCTTATCGCCAGTGAGAATGTCCCGCAGAGGCTGCTCAGCCTGTCTTTCGAGATACACAACTTGCAGCATAACCTGTCATATTGCATACAGCAAGTGGCATAATCGGCGACCTCCCTAACCGTACCATTGCCTTCTTTATAGCACCCCCTACCGTCCGATAGTCTAAGCCGCCGCACAACTCGCCCAATTCTCCCAACTTCAAGCCGCCTTCCCTTCGACCGAGCAGCAGCGCCACGTCTCGGCCCCAGTCTCCGATTCGGTCCCGGAAACCCTTCCACCTCTCTCCCTTCACCGCTTCCACCGCCTTTGCGTGAGACCCCTCTCCGCCGCCAGTTCGTCAACTGGATTACTGGTTCAAGCGATGGGCGGTATAGCTCGTTTCCCGCAAAGTGTTGGGCCTATATACATGAGTAGGAAATGGGCTAACCAGGCTACTCCAGTGAACGCGCCGACGCATCTAGTTTTCAGGTTGTGCGTCCATACCGGCGCGTCCCTGAGCAGGGGCGTTAGGTCTGCAAGATCGTGACTTGCTCATGGCTGCATTCGTGTCATGGTAGGTCGATGAAAAGCTTCACTGCTGTTGTTGAGCGAGATCCGCAGACTGGCTTGTTTGTAGGCTATGTACCGGGATTTCCAGGGGCTCACTCCCAAGCAACGTCGCTCGATGAGTTGCAGAGCAACCTCAAGGAAGTCATTGAGATGCTCCTCGAAGACGGCGATCCGGGGTTGCAGGCCGAGTTTGTCGGCACACAGACCATCAAGGTCGCATAGTTGTGAGCAGCCTCCCGGTACTAAAAGCCATCGAGGTGTGCAGGATTCTCGAGGGTCTTGGATTCATTGCCGTCCGCCAGCGAGGTTCTCACGTGCAGTATCGCCACGCGGATCGTAGAGGTACAACTGTACCCATGCACAAGGGTCGAGACATCGCCCCGCCACTATTGCGACAGATTGCCAGGGACATCGGGTTGACGGCGGAGGAGTTCATATCGTATCGCTAGAGGACCTAACGAGGCTACTCCAGTGAACGCACCGACAGCATCCAGTTTTCAGGTAGAGCATCCATACCGGCGCGTCCCTGAGTAGTTTCGTTGGGCTCTTTTCGCATGTCGCCATGAAAACTAACGCTCCACCAATCGCGAAGACCGAGGTGATTCACGTTCCTGCAAGCGGCGAGAGAGTCTCCATCGTTGTGGAGATTGGTCAGCCTTATCAATCTCCAGACGGTTTCTGGCGCACGCCGGTCGCGTTACACGGCTTGGACGGGCGGCTCTGCGACATCTGCGGGCAAGATTCGTTGCAGTCACTTTCCCTTGCTGTCGTTGAGGCTAATCTGCTCCGCCATCGGGCTATTGGCAAGGTAGGGGTAAGATGCCGAGTAGTTCCCATTGGTCACCCCAGGCATGCGGAGCCCACTTGGCGATAGACGAGACGTAGCGAGGGGGAGAGCGTTGTTTGCGTTGTAGCGGAGCAAGCTCCCTTCGACACTGTAGCCGACGAGGTAACGAGGCCTCCCCTCGTTTCCAGCAGTTCTTTCATGATGGCTGGGAACTCCTGTCCCCCATACGGCTCATCGCTTGCCGAGGCCTGGGATCCCTCCAGGATCCTTCTACTAAAACAGAGAACCGGTGGTGTCGTCCCGGAGGTCCTCAACCGACCGGCTATGGGCTGTGATCCCTTCGGGATCGGGAGCAGAGAGCGGGGCTACTCGTGTGAACGATCTCTTGGGCCGCCAACTCCATGGAAGACAACCCATGAGTCTCACGCCCGCCGCGCTCAAGACGCCAATCCATTCTTGATGGTCTCCCCATAAGTCACATGTCCACAGTCCCCATTGCCAAGCGCAAACATTAGCAGAAGGCAGAGTTCTGACCCCCATGGGCCTGCGTCGGCTTGGAAAAGAGCCTTGATGCGGCGCACCCAGCAACCAAGTGTAATTCAGCTTTCAGCAGTAATGTCTCATTCGCGTTCATTGGCGTTCATTCGCGGTTAACGTTCAAATCCCGGCAGTGGGCCGTCGGTGGGTTTCGGTGAAGCTAAGGCAGCCGTCTCAATGCCGACCCAGCTCGTGATCCGTTAACTGCGGTTCACCGTCGCTACACACGACCGTCAACAGACAGTCCCGAGACAATCCCGGAAGAGGCCATAAATGTAACCGCGAATGGACACGAATAGACGCGAATGCGAAAAAGGCTCCTGGGTTGTAACTTCTGGATGAACGTTCTGTGGAGTTCATGCGCGGTGGCTCAGGACTATTCTTACCCACTCCAGAAAAGGAAGCACAGGGGTCCGATGTCGTCTTTCTTACACCATTGTCCCTCGCGTGATGTATCAGTCATCCAGATGAGTAGCACCGCACTCCATATCCTTGAGCTTGTTAAGAGTCTGCCTTCGGATGAACAGCGATTGGTGTGCGCGTGGCTGAACCGCAGGTTGGCAGGAATGTCTGTGATCAAGCGCCCGACTCGAAGCGATCCCGGACGACCAGTTGTTCACTTCTACTATATGCATCGAAGAGATCTCTTAAAATCGAGAACTGGTTCGAATAGCCGGTCCCCGTCCCCGCAGCCCTTTGTGCTTTGTGTGAGACCATCCGGATTCGGACCTCAATGGCTCCCGACCCCACGCCGAATCGATCCACCCCGCCACGCCAGATCGGCACACGATCCACCTCGACGGGCCTGGGACCGGCGGGTTCACCGCCGATCGTTTCGGCGGTGAACCATGCATCCGGGCGAGCACCTCCCTCTGTCCGAAAGACTGCGTCAGGGCAGCGGGACGACAAAAATCTTCGGAAGATTGTTTCCCAAGAGCTCGATCTGTACGAAGGGCCCGTTGGGATTCGGGTTGGCGGGGATGCTCGCTGAATCGGCCACGTTGAAGTCGTTGTCGTAGGTAAACACCAAATTGCGACCCACCACACAAACCCCCTCACATTTCTCCATCAGAGGATCAATAGCGGTCAGTGAGTCCACCACCACCCTTTTGCTCACCGGAACAATCCCCAGAGTGGCCAAACCTGCGGTGGTGAGCTGTTCCAAAGTCTTGGCGGGATCCGAGACGAGCCGTCCGGCTGCATTCTCAAACGGGGTGATGTCCGTCGCCAGCGAGACGTCGATCTCGAAGAGCTTGTCGGTTCCGCGCTCTGGCACGAGAAGGGTGTTCGGGCCGGTAGAAAACAAGTCACTCAGCGTGACGCTGCCTTTGCCCGGCGGCACCCGGTAAAGAAACTGGCGAAGCAAGGGCTCCGGCGCGGAATTGAGCAGCGTACGAAGGTTGATCGCCACCAGACGAACATTCCCGTTGGCATCGGCAGCTGACCGGCTTGGGTTGTTCAATGGCCGCTGGAGCAGCGCATAGAGAATGCCTTCGGAGGTAGCCGCCACTCCTTCGAAGCCACGGTTGTTCCGTCGCTTGGCCAGCACTGCCGGAAGGATATCGTATGTGGGTACCTCCTCCATGCCCGTCAGAGTACCTGCAGGCACCAGGCGCAATTGAACTTTGCCACCATGCGACACCATCGCTACGCTGGGCTTGTACTCCTCACACACCCAGAAGTTGCCCCAGGGGTCCACGGTG
>CAMAVD010000166.1 GCA_945861575.1 Akkermansia muciniphila | reverse complement strand
TGAAACGCAAACAGCACAACTCCACTCACTCCATGATTAAGATCGCAAAGATTGTCGCCCTGGCCACGCTCGCGGCAGGCTCGGCACAGGCTCAACTGAAGATTACCGAAGTGCAGTCCTCTGAGATGGCAGGTCTCCATCAGGACTGGTGGGAGTTGACCAATTTTGGAGGCGAGACCGTGAGCTTGAAAGATTACAAGTTCGACGACAGCAGTGCCTCGCTGGCGAGTGCAGTGGTGCTAAGCGCAAACTTGGCCATCAAGCCCGGCGAATCTATCGTATTTGTCGAAACCCTGACACCCCAGGAGTTCCGCACGTGGTGGGGCACCGGTTTGAGCACAGAAGCACAAATCGTGACCTACAGCGGGAGCGGCCTCGGCCTGAGTTCTGGCGGGGACGCGGTGAATGTCTGGAATGCGCAGGGTGTCTTGGTAGATAGTGTCAAGTTTGGTGCCGCGACAGCCGGAGTCAGTTTCGGTTACAACACGGCGACCAAAACGTTCGGCGGTTTGAGTGTTGTCGGTGTCGGAGGAACCTTTGTTTCCGCACAGGTGGGCGACATCGGTTCGCCCGCTGCCGTGCCTGAACCCACGAGCCTCTGGCTGGTAGGTGGAGGACTGGCTCTCCTCGCTTTGGGTTCCCGCCGCCGAAATTAGGGGGAAATCACATCGAGCAGATCTCGAGAAGTATCAGACATCCTGACCTCGTGCGAGAGCACCTAGGCAGGAGTGGAATGAAGAGGAGCCGAAGCTCAGGCCGTTTTCCGGCTTACCCCCACCCCGGCGGAAGGGAATCTCACGCAGAGTTCACGGGGTTCACAGAGTAAGACACTGGGCCGGTTCTGATCAGAAAACTCTGTGGCCTCTGAGAACTCTGTGTGAACCTCTTCCGGGTCTCACGCCCTTCGCTTCAACGTCGCATTCTGAAGGCTCGCTCCGCCTAGGGTCATTGCTGAACTTTTCAAACCCTCACCGACACGGAAGCGACCTTTCCCACCCCATCGCTCCGTCTCGTCCTTCGCCAAGTGGGGTTTTCAACTCAACATCTCGGTTAGGACGACCAGACCCCGTAGTGTCCGACCGATAGAGGGATAATTTCCCGATGGACCCTTTGTCGTTTCTGCTGGTTTGCTTTGTCGGGTGGGTGAACCAAATGGCGAGGAACCTCACGGACGCCGCAGACGGAGTCCTGCGTGGCTATCGGTATCTGATTCAGGACCGGTCCACTCTGTTCACGGAGCCGTTTCGGGAGACGCTCAGAAAAGACGAGCTCCACAGCCCGACTCGCCCCCGCCGGACGTGAGTCATGCTTTGGGGGTCGACTCGGGAAGATTTCTCCAATCCTTTGATGGCAGAGAGATGAATTCTAGGACAAGGTCGCGTGACTCTCGGTCAGCGGGAGCCCCTTATGTACCCACGAACCGTTATGCGAAACGTTGTCCACTGGCTCCGGCCGCTCCTGCTTCTGCTGGCCCTGTTCCTGATGGCACAACCATCCATACGGGCTGCGAGCCCCGGGGCCGCGAACCGGCTCACCTATCTGGACGAGCCCTTCGCTCCATTCTACCCTTCTCAGACCTTCCCCAAGCTGACGACACCCCAGTGGATCGGGGAGGAGGACGTCGAACTGGTTGTCACCTATGGGATTGACGACATGAGCGGGCTTCCCGCCTATGAACGTTACCTGCGCCCCATCCTTGAGCGCCTGAAGCGCATCGACGGCCGGGCGCCGGTCAGCATCTTCAGCAATGCGCCGCGCCCCGAGGATCCGCTCCTGCAGCAATGGCTCAAGGAAGGCCTGACCTTCGAAGTCCACACTCTGAGCCATCCCTGCCCGATCCTCGCGCAGCACAGTTTCACAAACGCCGCCAACACCTTCCATGGCTGCGTCGACCTGCTTAACACCATCCCAGGAAACGCGCCCATCGCCTTCCGGACGCCTTGCTGCGACTCCATCAACAGCGCCAGCCCCCGTGTCTTCGCTGAACTCCTCGCGCGCACCAATGCCCGCGGCCAGTTCCTTCGGATGGACTCCTCCGTCGCGATGGTCTTCACCACCAACGACACGTCCTTGCCGGCAAACCGGCTGCTGCAAACCGACGGACGCGAGCGCTTTCGAAAATACGTTCCGTTCCCGGCCTTCACCACCACGATCGAGAATTATCCCTATCCCTACATCCACACCGGATTCCTCTGGGAAATGCCCTTCGTCACCCCCAGCGATTGGCAGTCACAGAACGTCCAGGGCAACGCCAGCCCCACCCTGCTCGACGATTGGAAAACCGCCCTCGATCTCATCGCCCTCAAGCAAGGCACATTCAACTTTGTCTTCCATCCCGCTCTGTGGAGCTCCCCAACCCAGCACGTCGCGTTCATCGACTACGCCGTGGAGAACTACGGGAAGAAAGTCAAATTCCTCAACTACCGCGAGACGCACGATAGGCTCACCCAAAACCTGCTCGACGGCCAACCGCTCCGGGCTGCGGACGGTTCGGACAACGGCGTCCGGCTCCTCGACCTGAACCAGGACGGTTACCTCGACGTGGTGATCGGCAACGACGCGAAGCAGGAGACGCGTCTCTGGGACCCGGCACACCGGCGTTGGATCAATCTGGGTTTCCCCACACGCTTGTCGACCCGGCAGCGCGCGGGATCCCGGGGGCAGGAGCAAACCGGCGCACGGTTCGGCACCCTCGAGGGAGGCGCGGTGATTCTGTTGGTGCGCAACGACCACGAGTCGGGGGCGTGGAGATTCGCCCCTTCCGGTTGGGTGAGTGCGCCTGATTTGCTCCGGGGACTCGAGCTCGACGGACAACCGGTGGCTACCTCCCAACAGGGCCTGGATCGGGGATGCCGCCTGCGCGACGTGGATGGGGACGGCGACTGTGAGCTCCTGGTTGCCAACGAGAGCCAGAACGCTGTGTTTGCCTGGAATGCAACGACCCGATCATGGACTCGGAAGACCTACCGACTCCCCGGCGGCGCCTCCATCGTGAATGCGCGAGGTGAGGACAACGGGCTGCGCTTTGTGGACCTCAACGGAGACGGAGCAGAGGACGTGATTTTCTCAAATGAAGAGAGCTACCTGATCGCGCTCATGGTCCCGAAGCCCGTCCTGGGTTTCCAGACAGGCTGGACCCGTGATGTCATCCACGGCTCCCGCGGCCAGCTCCCTGAAATCCCCAGGATCGTCCGCTCCGGCCCCGCCCGCAACAACGGGGTGTGGTTCGCGAAAGAGGCGATGTGGGCGCAGAACGAAGACACCGCGCACATGCCTAACATCGTGCAGCATCACAGCTTCGCCGAGCTCCTTTCCGGATTCCAACCGCCGGCCTTGTCCCCCGACCAATCCCTGGCGGCCATCCAGGTACCGACAAACTTCACCGTCGCGCTGGTCGCGGCGGAGCCGACGGTGACCGATCCGGTATTCATCGATTGGGGGGAGGATGGACGGATGTGGGTGGTCGAAATGCACGACTATCCCTTCGCTGTCGATGGCAAGCCAGGCGGCGTGGTCAAACGACTCGAGGATGTCGACGGCGATGGCTACTATGAGAAGGCGACCGTGTTCGCCGAAAACCTGAGCTTCCCCAACGGGCTGCTTCCCTGGGGCAAGGGCGTTCTGATCAGCGCCTCCCCGGACATCCTCTACGCAGAAGACACCGACGGCGACGGCCACGCCGACCGCATCGAAAAACTCTTCAGCGGGTTCCGCGTGTGGAACCAACAGCACCTGCTGAACGGTTTTGATTACGGCCTCGACAACTGGGTCTACGGGGCGAACGGCGATAGCGGCGGGACAGCGGTCTCAGCGAAAACCGGTGCGAAGGTCAATATCAGCGGCCGCGATTTCCGCTTCCAGCCCGGAACCGGAGCCTTCGAAACCATCGCAGGTCAAACTCAGTTTGGACGTCACCGCGACGACTGGGGGAACTGGTTCGGCAATGCGAATCCGATCTGGCTCTGGCACTATTGGATCCCGGAGCATTACGTGAAGCGCAACCCGAAGCTTGCGGTCGACCCGATGCGCCGGGAGACGGCCACCTACCCTGATGCGGGACGTGTCTTCCCCAGAGGGCGCAAGCAGCAACGGATGAACGATGTGGGTACTGTCGGAAACGTCACCTCCGCCAACAGCCCCACCCCGTATCGAGACACCCTCTTCGGGGAGGCTTTCTCGAACGCGGTCTTCGTGAGCGAGCCCGTCCACAACCTCATTCGCTGTGAGATTCTGCATCCCGAGGGCGCGTCTTTCTCCAGCACGCGATGGAATGCAGAGCAGCCAACTGAGTTCTTTTCCTCCACGGACACATGGTCGCGGCCCACTGGTCTGAAGACCGGGCCCGACGGGGCACTGTATGTGGCCGACATGTACCGACAATACATTGAACATCCGGAGTGGATTCCCGACGATATCAAGAGGAAGGTGAATCTCCGCGCCGGCGAAGAGCGAGGCCGTATCTATCGGATCTATCCGAAAGGGGTCAAACTGCGCCCCCCTCCACGCCTGGACCACCTGCACGGAGCGGATCTGGCCGGTGCGATCGACCACCCCAACGGGTGGCAGAGGGACACCGTCCAGCGTTTAATCGTGACCCGCCGCGACACCGCAGCCATCACCAACCTGCGTCGCCTGGCCGTCAATGCCTCGCTGCCGAAAGTTCGCCTTCAGTCTCTCTGCACCTTGGACGGGCTGGATGGCCTGGAATCGGGCGTGCTGGAATCGGCCCTGAAGGATGCCCATTCCGGAGTGCGTGAGCAGGCCGTCCGCCTTTGCGAACAGGCCCTGCACGAGGGAGCCCCGCGCCTGACTAAAGCCCTAACCCTCGCACTCGCGGCAAGGCTTCAGGATGAGAGCCTCCGGGTTCGGTATCAACTGGCTCTCACCCTCGGTGAATGGGACACTTCGCAGTCGGCACTCCTGCTGGCACAGCTTGCAATCCGCGACGCTGCTCACCCGGACATCGTCACGGCCGTAATGAGCTCGGCCGCCCGTCGCCCCGCCGAAATCTTCCAGGCGCTCACCGAGGCCGGCGTCGATCTCAGCCCTCTGGAGCGCCTCACACGACATCTCGTCGAACTCGCCGTCGGCACGGGAAACGCGGCCGCCCTGTCGCAGGTGATGGCCAGCCTCAAGACATCCACAGTCAAAGCAGTGAGCTATGCCTCCTGGCAGCTCAGCGCCTTCGCCCAGCTGCTGCAACAGCTGGAAAAGACCGGGCCGTCCAGCCCTGAGCTCCGTGAGGCGCTGGCCGCGCTTCCACCGCTTCTCCTGTCGGCAAGGGCCCTGGCGGTCGATGAGCAGGCCGATTTGCCGCGGCGGATGGCAGCCCTCAGCCTCTTGGGCCGGGATTCAAAGGGCGCGGCTGAGGACACCGCGAGCCTGGCCGCGCTCCTGCGATCGCAGACCCCGCCCACGCTTCGGTCAGCGGCGCTGACACGCCTGGCACAGCTGCGAAACGACTCCGTGTCCTTCGAGATATTGCAGGGATGGTCGGGGCTGGCACCGTCGGCTCGGGAGCCAGCGCTGGAACTCCTGCTCCGCAGGCCCACCTGGACGCGGGCGCTCCTGGACAAGGTCGAATCCAGGACGGTATCCGCCTCTGACCTCCCGGCAAGCGTGCGCCAACGGCTGCTGTCCCAAAGCGATGCCTCTCTACAGCAACGGGCTCGAGCGCTTCTCGCTCGCGTGGAAAATCCGCAGCGGGGAGAGATCATCACCCGTTACCTACCCGAAGTAAGAAGGGCACAGGCCAACCCCGCACATGGATCGGCTCTGTTCACCCAGCACTGCGGGGTCTGCCATCGCATGCATGGGGAAGGCCAGGGCGCGGCACCCGATTTAGCATCGGTTGTCGACCGTTCTCCGGAGCGCATGCTCATCGCCATTCTCGACCCCAACCGTGCTGTGGAAGACCGCTACCTCAACTACATCGCGAAGACGCGCGCCGGGGATGAACTGTCCGGCATCCTGGCAGGCGAAAGCGCCAACAGCATCACGCTCGCAAGTCCCGCTGGCATTCGCGAGACTCTGCTGCGCAGCGACCTCGAGTCGCTCACAAGCACGCGGCTCTCGCTGATGCCCGAGGGGTTCGATCAGGTTCTCAAACCCCAGGACATCGCTGACATCCTGGCCCATCTGGATGCAAACGCTTCCGTCCCACGTCGGTTCCAAGGCAACAGTCCGGCCGTGGTAAGGCCCGCCACAGACGGCGCACTGCGGCTGCTGGCATCGATCGCCGAGGTCCATGGCGACGGGATCGCGTTCGAAACCCAATACAACAACCTTGGGAGTTGGAACGGCGTGGATGCCCGCGCGGTCTGGACCTTGGATGTCGCCGAGGAAGCCACCTATGAGGTCTGGCTTCAATGGGCATGTCCTGAGACGGAGGCGGGAGACCGCTTTCGCTTCCAAATCGCGGAACAGACGGTGAGCGAGCTGGTTCCTGGAACGAAGAACTGGGACAGCTATGAAGCGAGGGCCTTTGGCAAGCTGCGCTTATCCGCCGGCCGACAGAAGGCCGTGTTCCAAGCCGATCCATCGCTCAAGAGCTACCTCATAGACCTCCTCGAGATCCGCTTGGTTCGGATCGGCAATGCCCCAGCCCCGGCCTTCTCACCCGCGGGAGCCGTCAGGTCCGCTGCAGCAAAATAGTGTTCCTCTTTCACGATGCGAGTTGATCACAGCTGTCGGACTTATTCCCACCGGACGTGAGTCCGGCTAGGTGAGTCGATTGTACTGAGCTATGACTAAGGAATCGCCGTGTCAGGCTGCTGAGTCCTTGAAGGGACTCGAGAACAAAATTATCCGGCCTGAGTTCGCGGAGTTCCCAGCCGAAGGTTCGGTGCGCCGCCGCCAGAGGCTCGGCGGCCTTTTGAACTACTACCGAAAAGCCGCATGAAAATAGCCTCGTTCGAATCTGTGGACACTGCGGGGGGACAGGAGTCGTCTGCACACAGAAGGCCTACTGCCCATTCTGCAGCTGTCATTTGACTTCCGTCGCTCCGCGGCCAATTGTCTGAGGATGTCTCATTCCATGCCCCGCCGTCCTCAGACGCCTGGATCCCCCGGGGTCGGGCTTCTGTGTATCGTGCTGGGCTGGAACCTACTGCTGACTCCAACCGGCCAGGCAGCACGTCCTTCAAAATCGCTGCCCCCGATCGATCGACGCCCATCCGCTCTCCTAACGCGCCCTTCTGGCCCTCCTGCGGAGCGCCGTGACGCAGAAGACCGCCTCAGAGCGCTGATCCCGTCGGTCCGGATCGACTACGACCCCGTCAGCGGCGCAGCGAAACATATCCGTTGCCTCGACGGCTGTCTCACCGGCCCTGGCGGTGCTGGGGGAAGCGTGTCGAAACCCACCCTCCAAGCCCTTCCTCGGCGACTCAGCCATCGTCCCCTCCGGGCTTTCCTCAGCGAACATGGATCACTCCTGAACGCACGACCTGAGAGCCTAGATATCTCCGCCCCCGACCGCGAGGACCGCTCACCACGCAGCGGCCTGAGCTCGGTCGTCTATCGTCAGCGCTGCGAGGGAATCGACGTCTTCGAAGCCGTGCTGATCGGCCATACCACCGAACGGGGTGAACTGCTTGCGGTATCAAGCACCTGGGTGGAAGGGGTCGATGCCTTGGCCGCCCGTTGGGAGCCATCGGCGGTAGCTCGACTCGCCTCCCCGCCCGTACGGGCGACCGACGCCATCGTCACCAGTGCCCTCAGCCTCGGAATCGTGCTGGATGCAGCCCAGATTGAGGCAGTCGACATTACTCCCTTGGGCCCGCAACGCCGTCAGCAGTTCCGAAGTCCCAACCTGCCTGGGGTCACCCTGTGCCGTCTGGTTTGGCTTCCCCTCGCCCGGGAAGCTCTCGCTCTCTGTTGGCAAGTGGAGCTGACCCGACCCGAGGGCGGCGAACGTTATCAGGCCATAGTGGACGCCCGAGGAGGCCAGCTGATGCTCCGCCGGTGCCTGACAGTCTACGCGGCATCGGAGCCCGCTACCTTTGAAGTTTTCACCAGCGATAGCCCCACCCCACTGTCACCTGGATGGCGCACACCCTCCGAGCTTCAGCCCCCAGAGGTTGCTCGAACACGCGTCACACTAAAATCCCTCTCCACCAATGCATCTCCCTTCGGCTGGATCTCCGCAGGAGGAAACGAGACCTTGGGTAATAATGTCCAAGCTCATCTGGATCTGGATGGGGACGACGCCCCAGACCTCCCTCGGCCCCAGGGCCTCCCCTACCGAGTCTTCGCTCCCCCTCTCGATCTCACCCGACCTGCGGAAGAAAATCGGGAAGCCGCCGTCATCCAACTCTTCTACTGGTGCAATGTGATGCACGACTGGCTCTATGATCTGGGCTTCACCGAGTCAGCCGGCAACTTTCAGAAGGAGAACTTCGGGCGCGGTGGACGAGGCGGAGATCCGATAGTGGCAGACGCGCAGGATGGATCCGGCGTCAACAACGCGAACTTCACCCCTACTGAGGACGGCGAGCCAGGCCGGATTCAGATGTTTACCTTCGACGGAGCCGATCCGACCCGCGACGGCGATCTGGACGCCGAAATCGTCCTGCACGAATACGCGCATGGGCTCAGTACTCGGCTGGTTGGGGGCGGGGTGGGCATCTCGACCCTCCAGGCAGGAGGCATGGGAGAAGGCTGGTCCGACTTCTATGCGCTCGCCTTATTGAGCGAGCCCTCCGATGAACCCGATGCCCCGTATGCGATGGGAGCCTATGTCACGCGGGGCTTCTTCGGCCTGGAGCAAAACTACTACTTTGGGATCCGTCGCTACCCCTACTCCACCGACATGGCGATCAATCCCCTGCGATTCCGCGACATCGATGGTTCACAGATCTCCAGCTACCCCGCCGTGCCCCGAAACCCAGTCTTTCCTTTCTCCACAGGATTCGCGTCGGAGGTTCACAATCAGGGCGAGGTTTGGTGCGTGACCCTCTGGGACGCACGCGCCTCCCTGATCCGCAAGCATGGGTGGGAAAAAGGCAATCCTCTCATCCTGCAATTGGTGACCGATGGCATGAAGCTCTCTCCGCCGAATCCGAATTTCCTCCAAGCTCGGGACGCGATTCTTCAAGCAGACCTCGTGTCTAACGGGGGTGCAAACCTGCCCGAGCTCTGGGCTGCCTTCGCACGTCGAGGCATGGGATTCAACGCTCAGTCTCCGGTCAGCAGCTTCACTTCAGGCATACGGGAGGCGTTTGATCTCCCGGACGCACTGGCTCTCGACCGCCGTCAGGGCTTCGTCTATGTCAGCCCCGTAGGCGGCCCCGTGCTCAACGCGTGTCAGAGCCTGCAGATCACAAACACCCAAGGCGCTCCGGTCTCCTGGACGATTGGGAACCCCGCTTCCTGGCTCGTTGCAACCCCCTCGACGGGCATGCTTTCCCCCTATTCTTCAGTCAGCATTGATCTCTGTCTCAACGAAGGGACCCTCCAACTCGAGCGAGGCCGCTATCAGACAAATCTAACCGTCACCAATCTTACAAGCGGCGTGGTCCAGTCCCGCCCCATCGATGTTCGCCTGCTTCAGTTCGGTCAGCTTCCGTTCTTGGATGATTTCGAGGAGAGCAGCCTGCGTCCCGAGTGGTTCGTCTCCACCCCTCCCTGGGGCCGCGTGCAGGTCACAGGATTGGGCGACCCCCACGGCGGATCGCGCCACATGCTCCTCGACAGCGACAGCGAAGGATTGTTTGCGCGCAACGAAGTGACTCTGGGACTCGACACCCGAGGATGGACCAATCTGGTGCTCCGCTTCTGGGCCAAAGAGTTTGCCGATGAGTCTCACACTGCGCCCAAGAGTCCTTTTGTAGACGGGGCCGATTTCGATGGGGTGTCGGTCAGCGCGGACGGCACACGTTGGTACGAAGTGCAGGCTCTCAGCCAATTATCATCCAAGGCTCGCGAGTTCGTGATCCCACTCAACAACGTCATTCGCACAAACGCCCTGCACTACGGGGCTCACTTTCAAGTACGTATCAGCCAGTACGACAATTTCCCAATTCCAGTGGACGGCATCGCCATAGATGATCTGTCCTTAGAAGGCGATCCGGTCGGACGCTTCCGCCTGGAACTGCCGAAACAGGTCGTAGAAAATGAGAGGAATCCCGCTACCGGTGCCCTAGTCTTATCCACAGCCTCCCCTCAGGATAACGTCTTCACACTCACCGCGTCCGATCCGGGAGAACTGACCGTGACGAAGACCGTCGTCATCCGCGCAGGCGACCTACGCGGCACCTTCGAACTCATCGCACCGGACAATTCATTTTTGGACGGCACCCGAGAAGTCACCGTTTCCGCGCAGGCCGAGGGTTACTACGGAGATCCATCGATTCTGCGGGTGACCGACGATGAGACGGCTCACTTAACTTTGCGTCTACCCTCGGAGGTAGCCGAGGGAGTTGGGATTCTGAAGGGGGCGGGTTTCGTCGAACTAGACCAGAAAGCCACGCGTCCAATTCAAGTGCAACTTCTGTCCAAGGCGCCAAAGCGAATCGCTGTCCCAAAGAGCATTGTTATTCCCGTCGGCAGCCTCGGAGCTTCCTTCGACCTATCGGTTCCTGACGGGCGCGAGCTGGAGGGAACGACGCGTATACAGATCATCGCTGAAGTGGAAGGCTGGGACCCTGGTTTGGGGCTCATAAGTCACTGGGACAATGAAGCTCCCACGCTCGAGCTACGGCTGCCTCAATCTCTCAGCGAAGACACCCCCTCAACGCGGGCATCCCTCGTTCTCGGTGGGGTGGTTGAAACCAACGTAGTCGCACAGCTGACCCCCGGTTCGGCCGACCTGATCAGTTCGCCCCTGTCCGTGGTGATCCCTGCAGGGGCCACCCAGGTTTCCTTCTCGATCTCCGCAGCGAATACCCCTGTCGCCGAGGGGAAGCGTCGAGTAACGCTGAATGCAGACGCCAGCGGCTTCACACCTGGCTTCGGCATCGTTGAGATCCTGGATGATGAAACCCCGCCGTTGGTCTACGGACCCAGTCCTCGGTCGGGAGCGACGAATCAGACCCCGAAGTTGGAACTGCGTTGGAAGCCGGGATTTGGTGACATCCTCATCAACGGGGACTTCGAGCTTGGCTCCTTGGCGGGTTGGGTGACCTTTGGCGAATCTGGAAGGGGTTGGGTCATCGACGATGGCAACGTGAACCCGGATGGGCCGGGACTTCCGACCCCACCCTTTGAGGGAAGCTACGGAGCGGTGCTCGCGCAGCAGAGCCCCGGCCGACACGGCCTCTTTCAGGATGTCTCCATTCCGGCCGACGCGAAATCCGCGACCCTCAGTTGGCGGCATCTGATTCAGAACCAGGGACCCGAGTATTTCAG
>CAMAVD010000165.1 GCA_945861575.1 Akkermansia muciniphila | reverse complement strand
GTGTCATTCAAACAAACCATTGTTGGAGCCGTGACGACTCTGCTGGTGGATCCACCCCCAGGGGGATGGACGCCTTCTACCAGCTATTTCGTTCAGCTTTCCTACAATGGACGCGAGCAGCAATTCTCGTTTACCACCACGGCATTGCCCACTGGAACCTTCTTTGTGGAGGCGGAGGACTTCAACTTCAACGCTGGCTCGGCCAACCCGCAGGCAGGGGTGAGCGGCTTGGATGTCAACCGCATGCCCTACTATGGGGGTGCCTATGGCGGACTTTCCGCCAAGAGCGACATCGACTATGTGTTTCCCCTCGTCGTTCCAGATGGAGATTTCTATCGGAAGGGGGAAGTTCCGAACAATCCCATGACCTCCAATCTACCAGGCGATGGCGGATATCGTGGCAGCTACTTCGCCACTACAAGCTATCGGCTTGGATGGGTCGGTGAGGGAGAGTGGATGAACTATACACGTACCCTGCCTGGGGCGAAGTATACCGTTTTCGCGGCGCTTTCTCATGGCACCACCGAACCGGATGCTAACCGAGGTTTCCTGCTTCGTGTCACCAGTTCGCCGACCAAGCCCAATCAGGCAACCCAGTTTTTGGGTCTCTTTAACGCTCCGGGTAATGGAGTTTGGGGGAGCAATGTCCTGGTTCCGCTGACTGATGACAAGGGGAGTGTGACCACGTTGAGCGGTGACAATGTGTCGCAAACCTTCCGTTACATGGGCATGTCCGGTGACGTGGACTACTTGGCTTTCGTTCCACAGGGGAACTCCGTCCCCTCCATCTCGGAGTTCACGGATCAGGTGACTGATGAAGACAAACCAACCCCTGCCATACCGTTCACCCTTACGGATCTGGACCAGTTGCCGGGGACGCTGACCGTCATAGCGGCGGCTTCTAACTCGGATCTCATCGGTCCCAATAGCATCGCTTTTGGGGGGAGCGGTGCCAACCGAACCCTGGTTATCACGCCGCTTCCCGACCAGGTTGGCACGGCCCGCATCACGGTGTGGGTGGTGGATCGCGTCGGTGCCCGATATCCGCGCCAGTTCACCCTTTCTGTGAAGCCGATCAATGATCCGCCCACTCTCCAGCCGATCCAGGATCATTCCATGAATGAGGATGCTGCCGCGGACATTGCGCTCGAGGCCGCGGATATTGAAACCCCGATCGAACAGCTTCAGCTCACGGGTAAGGCCCTGGACTCGACGCTCATTCCCGACGCTCGGATTGATTTCAAATTTGTGAATGGGGCCTGGAGGCTGCGGTTCAGTCCCGCCCCGGATCGCTTCGGCATTACGACGCTGACGGTTAAGGCGTCGGATGGAGACCTGAGCGCTACCCGCACCTTCAGCGTCCGCGTTGCAGGCATCAACGACCCGCCGTCCATCAGCCCGATCTCCGCTGTCACGCTCCAGGAGGGCGAAACGACCGATCCAATCCCGTTCATCATCGGAGACAAGGAGACCCTAGCAGCCGGTCTTACCCTCACGGCGACTTCTGGAAACAGCGTGTTGCTGCCGCTGTCCAGCATTGTCTTTGGCGGCTCCGGCTCGAATCGCACCGTACAAATCCAGGCGGGGGCTGCTGGCACGGGTGGCAGCGTGGTCACGGTTCGGGTCAGCGATGGTCTGCTGGCTGCCATCAGTGAGTTCAGTGTCACGATCAATCCGGCCCCTCGCTTCGACTGGGGCGATGCGCCTGATACCTACGGGACGACAAAGGCCACGAAAGGGGCTGTGCATCGGATCATCGACGGATTCTTCCTGGGGGTTCAGGTGGATGCAGAGCGCGACGGCCAGCCTGACGCGCAAGCCAGAGGGGATGATCTCGCTCAGATCGACGGCAATGACGAAGACGGAGTTCGTTTTAACAATGTCATTATTCGTGGCCTGGACTCCGGGATCACGGTCTTCGGGCCCCAGTTTGGCTTCCTGGATGCGTGGATGGATTTCAATCAAGATGGAGATTTTTTCGACCAAGGGGAGCGTATTTTTACTCGAGTGCGAATGGTGGGAGGCTCAACCAATCTCTCCTGGCTGATTCCTCAGACCGCGCAGTTGGGGAAAACATTTGTCCGGTTCCGCCTAACCCGCGAAGGGTTTGATGAGCCGACCGGCCAGGCGCCGGATGGCGAGGTGGAGGACTATCAGGTTGAAATCTATCCGCTGCTGCTGGACTTCGGTGATGCCCCTGAGGCCGGTACGAGGTACCCAACAACCATCGCACGCAACGGGGCGGTGCATGTGTATATCCCAGTAAGTGGCAACGGTTCCGTCATTGGAAGCACGACCCATGTGGTCCAGGTACCCACCGCGCTTGTCTTGGGACGCGGAATTGATGCGGAGGATGACGGGCAACCCAGCCCGGATGCTCTGGGGGATGACAGAACCAGCGGTCGGCCCGACGACGAAGATGGAGTTCGGTTCCTGACGCCTTTAGTTCCGGGTGAGACCGCAACCATCGAAGTTCTTTCCTCCGCCACGGGACGGTTGGACGCTTGGATCGATTGGGGGCGTGATGGAAACTGGATCGAGGGCATCGATCGGCTGTTCGACGGATCTCGGATTGTAACGGGCGGCGTCAATCAGATCGAGTTTACCGTTCCCGAGTCTGCGGTTGCTGGTCCCAGCTTTGCCCGTTTCCGTTTGAGCGTGACGGGCAATCTCAACTTCTTTGGTCCGGCTGCTTTCGGGGAGGTCGAGGACTACGCGGTGAACATCGCCAAACCAACGCGCTGTGACTACTCCTGCGCTGGACGTACTTTTCTTCTGACGTTCCCTGGAAACTACACTCCCGATCCGGCGAACCCCTCCAAACTTAGTCTGTGTATCACAGCCCGACCGGAGACGTTCTGCATCGTGTCGATTCCTAGCCTGAGGTTCACCAATGTCATCAATTTCGGCGGCAGCAGGATGATGCGTGTCGATCTACCGAAGGAAGCCGAGCTTGGCTTCCTCAATGATGGCATTACCAATAAGGGAATTTTCATCTTGTCGACAGCAGACATCTCCGTGGTGGGGATCAATTCTGCTACCAATACCACCGATGGTTTTAAGGCCCTCCCCATCGATGTTCTTGGAACGGAGTACCTGGTTCAGGCCTATCGCAACGTCAACGCAGGCAAGCCACGCCTTAACGGCTCGCAGTTCGCCATCGTGGCGACGGAGTCGAACACGGTAGTCACCATCAAACCCTCGGTCCGGGTAGGTGCCCGCGACGCCGGGGTTCCATTTAGCATCACACTGCAGCCAGGGGATACCTATCAGCTTCGAAACACGAACGACGTTCCGGGGGATTTGTCAGGGACCGAAATCAAGTCAACCGCTCCGATTGGCGTCTTTGGCAGCCATCGCTGCGCGAATGTGAACGGGCCGAGCACCTTCTTCTGCGATCATTTAGTGGAGCAGTTGCTGCCTGTCCGTGACTTTGGAACGGTGGTGCCTGTTTATCGCCTGCAGGGGCGCTCTGGCGGGGACACCTATCGTATCATCGCGTCCCAGGATAACACCCATGTCTTTGTGAATGGCAACCCCGTGGCAACGCTCAACCGCGGTCAGACGCACGAGCAGATTATCGCTGGGGGTGCCCTCATCACCGCAGATCAGCCTATTGGAGTCACTCAGTTCGCAAACAGTTCCGACTTTGACGGCAATGAGAATTCGGATCCTTTCATGACCACCGTGATCCCGGCGTCCCTCTATGCCCAAAACCACGACCTATGCACGGGGCCTGAACGTTTCACAGACCACTTCCTTAACATCATCGTTCCAAGCGACGGCCGGACGCAAACGACGCTGGACGGGGCTCTGATTCCATCTGGCGATTTTCAACAGCTCGGCACCAGCGGTTTCTACGGAGTCAGCCGACGAGTCAGCTTTGGCTTTCATAACGTGAACGGCAAATTGCCCGTGGGAGTCACGGTCTATGGCTGGGCTCAGTACGATAGCTACGGCTGGCCTGGTTGCGTCTTTTTTGGGGATATCACGCCGCCAGTATTGATTCCTCCCGGAGATCTTACTGTGCGTATTGGTGACGCCTCCTTCGGGAACGGCACGGCAGGGCTCACGAATCCTGGGTGTTTCTACATCCTGCCAGACTTGCGCTCCCGCCTGAGGATTTTTGACAGCTGTTCTTCCGCCAAACTGGTTGTGGTGCAGCAATCCCCGCTTCCAGGTACGCTATTGCCCCCGGGGGAGCATACGATCAGCTTTACCGGAACAGATGTCCGTGGAAATGTCGGCACCGCCTCCTTCGTGTTGACTGTCTTGCCCGACGACGCGCCTCCGACACTCTTCTATCCCACCAAGCCAGTCGTGGTCGAGTGCCAAGACTCCACAGGTGCTGTGGTTGAGTATCGCGCCTATGCCCGCCGTCTCTGTGGCGGGGACCTGCCGGTGATCTGCACGCCGCCTTCCGGAAGCCGCTTCCCGGTGGGGCGCACTGTGGTGACGTGTCGGACGGACGACGCTGCGGCTCCCCAGACGTGCGAGTTTATCGTCGAGGTAACCTGCGGTCACAAACGCACCCTCGACTTCACGGTGAAGGAAGGGGTGATACTGCTCAGTTGGAGCGAGGCGATTCGTGGTACACTCCAATCCGCGCCCACTCCTCTGGGTCCCTGGAAAACCATCGAAAATTCCCGTTCACCGTTCCAAGTGAACATGAAAGAAAAGGCGGAGTTTTTCCGATTCCTGACGCCCTGACCGGTCAGCGTAGGTGATCGTCGGCCGCCCGTACGGCCGCCCCAATCAATCCGGCATCGTTCCCGCATCCCGCGCGCACGATCGGGACTCCGCGGTGGATCTCGGACCAGATCTGAGCCCGTGTGGCGTGTTGGACCGTCTCCCAGTACAGCCCACCGACCAGGCCAACCCCTCCACCCAGAAGGATCGCAGCAGGGTCCAAGGTGTTGACGAGATGGCCTAGGGAGTAGCCCAGGAGTTCTGCGGCGCTGACGACAATCGCGCGCGCGCCCGAATGTCCTTCCTCACTCATCGCGATCACCTCAGACGTGCTGCTCGCCCCTCCCGGATATTTCGCCTGAAAGCGGGCCAGAATTGCCGGGCCGGCGGAAAATTGTTCGAGCGATACTCCACGATAGGCCCGATCAGCCGCGTCATTACAAAACATGGGATTGCTGGCCATGGTCCCAGTCAGGCCGTGGGTCCCAACAAATGGCTCACCCTTTAGTACAAGGCAGGAGCTGATCCCTGTTCCCACTGTCACATAAAGGAAGCTCTCCAATCCTCGTCCTGCGCCGAAGCGCGCCTCTGCCAGTGCCGCCGCCCGGACGTCCGCTTCCAGCCGGCAGGGCAGAATCTTCGACAGGCTCTCTTGAATGCCGAGAGCCTCCCAGCCCAGGAGGGGGTTACTCGCGAGTTTCCCATCCTTCGTGACCAACTCGGGCAGGCCAACCCCGCAGGCCAGCGGAGGGTGTCCGAGAACCCTTGCCTCATCCCGCAGCCCTCGGACTAAGTCGTGGAGGTCTTTCGAGGATGCCGCTCCTCCGCGCGCTGCGAGGGTCAGAATCCGCTGCCGAAGCAGAACGCGTCCGTCGTTCAGGCAGACGAGTCCCGCGGCCATCTTGGTGCCGCCGACATCGACGCCAATCGCGAATGTTTCGGAAGCGGTCATGTCAGTGGGGTGGATGGATCACCTACGGATGCCTCACCATGGGCACGCCCTTCGCCCGACGTCCATGGATCAGAGGTCTCGGAAAGTATTCCGCATGAATGGGTGGTAACTAGGAACATGGATCCACGAGAGTCAACGGGCTATCCTGCGGAGGTCAATCCGCAAGTACCCAACTACCAAGTATACTCCATCCTTCCGCAGTGATGTCTCATTGGCGTTCATTGGCGTTCATTCGCGGTTAACGTTCAAATCCCGTCCCCTCCGTTTCGGTGAAGCTAAGGCAGCCGTCTCAATGCCGACCCAACTCGTGATCCGTTACCTGCGGTTCACCGTCGCTACACACGACCGCCAACAGACAAGCGCCAGACAATCCCGGAAGAGGCCATGAATGCAACCGCGAATGGACGCGAATAGACGCGAATTCGAAAAAGACCCCTGGGTTCTGACTTCTGGATTAGCGTTCATTGGCGTTCATTCGCGGTTAACGTTCAAATCCCGGCACTGGGCCGTCGGTGGGTTTCGGTGAAGCTAAGATTCTGGAGGGTCATGCTGCGAGTTTTTCCAAAACTTCTGCTTGTGAATATACCGGTAGAGCGGTTAGTGAGTAGCTCAATGCCTAAGCCTCCTAAATCCATCGGGACGGACTCGTCTTTGAGCCGCCGTCATTTCATCCGCTACACCACGCTCGCTACCGGCGCTTTCGCGGTCGCAGGGCCTTACATCGTGCGCGGTCAAAATCTCAACAGCCGCATCCAGGTGGCTGTTGTTGGAGCTGGCGGTAAAGGTTCCAGCGACACCGACGAAACCGCCAAGGCAGGTGGAGTGATCGTCGGACTCTGCGATGTGGACAAGGGCACGCTCGCCGCACGCGGCGCGAAATACCCGGACGCCAAGCGCTACCAAGACTTCCGCAAGATGCTCACCGAAATGGACAAGGGCATTGATGCTGTGATTGTCGCCACGCCGGACCATTTGCACGCTCCCGCCAGCATTATGGCGATGAAGGCAGGGAAACACTGCTTCTGCCAGAAGCCGCTTACCCACTCCGTTTATGAGGCGCGTACGATGCGGGACACGGCGAAGAGGATGAAGGTCGCCACACAGATGGGCAACCAGGGCAGTGCCGGCAGCGGATTGCGCCGTGCCGTCGAAGTCATCCAGGCCGGCATGATCGGCAAGCCGCAACAGCTTCACGTCTGGAGCAATCGCCCCATCTGGCCCCAGGGCCAAGCACGGCCTGAAGGTTCCGATCCAGTGCCGGAATCCTTGGATTGGGATCTGTGGCTTGGACCGGCTCCGCTTCGCCCGTTCAAGAAGGGCGCTTACCACACCTTCTCGTGGCGTGGCGTTCAGGACTTTGGGACTGGTGCGCTGGGCGACATGGCCTGCCACACCGTCAACATGCCCTTCCGGGCGCTCAAGCTCGGTTATCCGAAAGAAGTCGAGGCCGAATCGACTGGCATGAACAAGGAGTCGTGGCCGCTGAGCAGCAAGATTCGTTTCCAGTTTCCCAAGCGCGAAGGCCTGCCGCCCCTGACCTTCTGGTGGTATGACGGCAAGCCTGGGGCTAAGGAAACGTACCGCCCTCATGCCGACCTCGTGCAAGACATCGTCGGCATGCAAGGGGATCTGCCCGGCAGCGGCTGCCTGATTATTGGCGACAAGGGCCGCATCTTCTCCCCCGACGATTACGGCTCGCAGTTCTTCATGCGCTTGAACGACGAGAAGGATCTCGTCCAGAGCGCCAAACACGAGGCCCTCAAATCGATTCCTGAATCGATCCCACGCAGCCCAGGCCATTACGTCGAATGGATCGAGGCCATCAAGGGTGGCCGCGCCGCCTATTCGAACTTCGACATCGCTGCCTACCTCACCGAGATCATTCTGCTCGGCTGCGTATCGCTGCGCACGGGCACCAAGCTAGAATGGGACGGGCCGAAGATGCGCGCAAAGAATACCAAGGAAGCGGCGCAATATGTGAGACGCGAATACCGCCAAGGCTGGACGCTCTGACCGCCTCGGGAGTCCGCGGGTGCGATGACGGTTGCGCCTCACCAGAACTGAAATGACCCCGCGCTGCCCTATCTGCGTGGTGGGAAGTTCGATGCACGATCAGGTCACACGTGCCGTCCGACTTCCCATGCCGGGTGAAACGGTCCTTGGGACCCGCTACGCTACCGGTTGCGGGGGAAAGGGAGCGAACCAAGCTGTCACCGCAGCCCGCTTGGGGGCTGCGGTGACCTTGGTCGCCAAGCTTGGAAACGACTCGATCGGTCATCTGTCGTTGAAGCACTACGCAGAGGAAGGCATCCGTACCGAGTTCGTGCATTTCGACCCGGAGCTTTCCTCCGGCGTTGCCTCTATCTGGGTGAACCAAGCCACTGGGCAGAACAGCATCCTTATCGTTCCGGGAGCGAACTTAGCGCTCAGGGTTCTATCGCTCTCACGCGGAGTGGCGAGTTTCTGCGCGTACCTGCACCCAGGGTAGAGGTGGTGGACACCACCGGGGCAGGCGACTGCTTTATTGGCAGCCTGGGGTTCTTTCTTGGCCTGGGTTTCAGCCTTCAGGAGTCGATGCAGCGGGCCTCCGTCATTGCCAGTGGTAGCGTGACAGTCATGGGAACCCAGGCCTCGTTCCCACGAAGAGCGGACCTGGCCCCGGAGCTGTTTGCGATGTTAGGCTGTCAGAGCTCATCCACCCGGCGTTCAATATCGATGGACTGATATTCACCGAATACAGTTATCGAGCTAGCAACAAAGAGGAACACGAGCATGACCGCTAGCATGAGGCCGACTTGAAAAGCGAGGCGCTTGAGCTCTTCTGAAGTGCCTTCGCGCCTCAGCACTCGCAAGTACCAGAGTATCCAGCCGAGGGGGAGGATGAAGAGCACGAGGCCCCAGTCCATCACCCACTGCTGAAAGGCGGGGACAGGCTTTTTGAGCAAGGCCCACCAATGCTGCGTAGCCCCGGTGCCCAGCACTCCAAAAACAATGATCACCACCTGAATGATGGCGACACGAACAGAATCTTTGGTGGGTTTGTGGAACATCCTCAGCGGTGGAATACACTAATGAGACCGCCTGGATGTAACTCGCTCACGTTCTTTTGCGTGCCCCGCTTCCGACGCTGCAAGAAACCCTGCCAGAGCAGGTGCAGGCCTCACTTCGACAAGGCTTGGAACACCCGCTCCTGAAGTAGTTTTTCAACGCTGGCGTACTGCGCTGTTCCTGGCGGTGCCTGGAATTGAGACACATCAGGTTTCTGTAGTTTCACGTCGCTGAAGGTCATCTCGACTATGGACCCACCGTCGGGGAGGCTGATCTTGACCGGGAAGCCTCGGAGGCTGGTCGCATACCAGACGGTACCCTCCATCCTGACGCCTTTGCTGTTGGTTACAGAGACCTGCTTCCGAACACAAGCATGAGCTCCCAGGGTTTCTTTGCCAGATTCTGTGGCTTTTATTTGATATTTCTCGGCGAAGCTGGCGGTGTCGCTTGCGCTCATGGGCTCGGTCGCCATGGCCTTGGCCGTCGGAAATATGATCACCGACTTCCCCTGATCTGGACGCAGGATGCTGATGACCCGGTCCATCCCCGCCTTCTTGAAGAGAGCCAGTCCTTCTGCGTCCAGGTTGCTCGAGGTGATTTGATTGATATCCACTTCCACACGAACATTCCCATCCAGGAGCGAGAGACCCATGGGAGTTTTCACGAGCTCCTTGCCGGAGGGATCGGTCATGCGGAGCTGAACCCGGCTTGAGAAGGACTTGTGCTCCCCGAAGAGCTGCAGGAGAGCTGGGTTAAAGTCCGTCAGCCCCCCGGGCATCTGCGCGGATACCGCAGTGGGGCAGCTGAGCAGGGTGAGTGCGGAGAGCCAGGCGAGGAGAGTTGGAAAGGGGTGCTTCATGACTGGTTTGAGGTGATGCAGTGGGAAACCTAGGTTCCAAGACGTCCCAATTCGGAGCGTATGAGCTGCACGAGCGGGCTGATGGTCTGACGACTAAAATCGAAGCGGCACCCGGCGGCTTCGAATAGGGCAGGGAGGGGGCGGGATCCGCCGAGGGCGAGTCCGTCCAAGTAAGCCTTAAGGGCTTTGACTTTGTCGGCCTTGGAATTGGCCCACACCTGCAGGGCACCCAGTTGAGCGATGCCATACTCGATGTAGTAAAAGGGATACAGGAAGATATGGAGCTGGCGATGCCATAGATTGGCCCGCACGTCCTCGTGGCCTGTCCAATCCACCGCATCGCCAAAACGACGCATGAGTCCCACCCAGGCCTCCGTGCGCTCCGCACGCGTATGTATTGGGTGGGTGTAGATCCAGTGCTGGAAGGCATCCACGGTGGCGATCCAGGGGAGGATCTTCAGGATGCCTTCGAGGTGGTCTCGCCGCGCTCGCTGGGCTTCCGCCGGTGGGTAGAACTCCTCTAAAAACTCGTTCCCAAGCAGCTCCATGCTCATGGAGGCGACCTCGCAGAACTCAATGGGTGCGCCGCGATAGGCGTATAAGTCCTCTTTCCGAGTGGCGAGAGCATGGAAGGCGTGGCCGGCCTCGTGGAGCATGGTTTCCACGTCACGCTGCAGACCGACAGCGTTCATGAAGATGAAGGGCACACGGGCCTCGGCGAGGGTGGACTGATATCCGCCCGGGGCTTTGCCTTTACGATTGTCCAGGTCAAGGAGGCGTGTTTCGCGCATCAGGCGGAAGCCAGCGCTCAGGTCGTGCGAGAGATGATCGAAGATTCGCTGGCTGTATTGAATCAGCTGGTCGACACCCTCGAAGGGCCGTAGAGGCGGCTGGTTGGCTGGATCGACTGACAGATCCCAGGGGCGGAGGGCTGGGAGTTGGAGGTCCCGTTTCCGGCGCGCTTGCAACTCGTGAAGCACGGGGATCACTTCCGTTTCGACTGCTTGATGGAAATTCTCGCAGTCAGTCGCGGTGTAGTCGAAACGGCCGCGAAGTTTGAAGGCGTAGTCCCGGTAGTTGTCGAAGCCGGCGTTGCGGGCCATTTGCTCGCGGAGGCCCAGCAGATCTTCGAAGAACGCTTCGAACTTGTCGGTCTCCTCCAATCGTCTCTGGGCGGTGAGTTCCCATGCTTGCTGGCGGAGTGCTCGATCCTGTTCTTCCAGGAACGGTGCCATCTGAGGTAGGGTGCGCTCGCGTCCCTGGAACTCCACGGTCAGGGATCCGCTGAGCTTCTGGTACTGCTGGCCAAGTTTAGCCTCCTCGGTTTCCAGAGCCACGTTCTCCTCACGAAACAGCTCTACGCGGAGGGCAGTGTCGCGATTGAATACCTCGTAACGTTCTTTGGGGAGGCTGCTTCGGAGGGGGTGCGCCAGGTAAATCTCAGACAGCCTCTGCTGGCGTGGTTTGAGCTCAGGATCCACGGCCTCGATGAAGTGGAGATAGGCCTTTTCCAGGTCTGCATCGTCCGTGTAACAGGTCATGGCGATATAGCGTCGGGAGGATTCCTCGTCGAGAGCAGCGCTCAGTTCGCCCCAATGAAGGAGCCACCGTTCGAGATCGGGCGTGGATGAGCAGAGCGAGGCCCGCTGTTCGAGTTGGTCGAAGAGCGGCGAAATCTGGGACCAATCGCCCAAGTCCAGCCGGGCAGGAACGAACTGCCGGGGAGAATGGGGCGTGAGCTCACCGAAAGGCAATCGAGACATGGGCGGGACCCTAGCGAGGGACCGTCCGAGGGGCAAGCAGGAGAAAAGGGGCAAGTCCGTGGGTCCGTTGGGGGGGGCAG
>CAMAVD010000164.1 GCA_945861575.1 Akkermansia muciniphila | reverse complement strand
CGCTACGCTCCGGCATCCCTCAAAGACTGGCCGGAGGGCCGGTGCCATTGGCACCTCTTGGTGCAAGTGTCCTGCTTTGCTAACTACAGAAACTGTCCTGCTTTGCTTTCACCGCGACATGCTTGGTTTGCTGGGTGCCGGGCTGCTTTTCGAGCATGGATGGCACAAGGCTTAGAACTCCTGACCTAAAGTGGAATCAGGCTGAGCCCACTTGGCGATAGCCGAGTCGTAGCCAGGGGGGACGTTTTTTGAGTTGGAGCTGATCAAGCTCCCTTCGGTATATACAGGAGACGAGGTAACGAGGCCTCCCCTCCTTTCGGTTGTCATTGCAATAGGAGACATGTCAGTCGTTTGGCCAGGCCCCCTGGCTTGCGGTATTCCCGACCAGGGTTCCGCTCCCCCCTCCTTCTTGCTGGCGTCTTGGCGTCCTTCCCGCGCCTTGCGTTACTTCCCCCCCAACCACAGACATCGACGCAAAGGCGCGGGAGTGACGCAAAGGCGCAGGCGCAAGCCACGCAGAAAGCAATGGGGCGACCCCAAGATCCAACCTTAGGGGTTCGAAGAAGACTCTAATCCCCGCCCCGTGCAGAAAGCTTCGTTGAGGTCGCTCCCGCCAGGCTCAGGGAAAGCCTGAAAACAGCCTGCGCTTTGGCTCATCCTCGTTCCACTCCTGCCTAGGTGCTCTCGCACGAGGTCAGGATGTCTGAAGCTAGATGGCGGATCCTCGTTTGCCGAGCCGTGGGATCGCTCCAGGATCCTTCTCTATCTGGCCCCACGGGCTAGGAACGAGTTCGTGATCAGCGGACCTACGCTGCAGCGAAATGAACCGTCTGGCACTTGCGGCCCTAAGAAACTCGCCTTCAGGTTTTCCATGGTTTGTCTCGTTTCCAAATCTGTCTGGGCATTCTCAGGACCGAGCAGCGGCAGGGCAACTTCGGCGGTCCCTGACGCAAAAGCATGTCGTGTGGGGCCGAGTTTGCACGAATACTTGCAGTTGGCTGTAGCGTTCCTGTCCCCTAGCTAAGGCAGCATGAGAAGGCGGATCGGAAAGTCTTTATAGGGGTCCCAGCGCGATGCGACAGACTCATTTGGGTAGAACGCGAGCTTCTAAGATTTATAGTTGACCAATTAGTCAACTAAGTTCACTTAGAAGGGAGTCGCAGACCACGACTGTGGGACTATGGGACGCGTCAGTGATGCCAATGAGCGGTTGATCAAGGCTGTGGCCGAGTTGATCTGGACAGGATCATTCGGAAGCACAACCATCGATCAAATTTGCGTCAAAGCGGGCGTGCAGAAGGGCAGCTTTTACCATTTCTTTGACTCGAAGAGTGAGATCGCTGCTTTGGCGTTAGAGGCGGAATGGCAGAAGGAGCGAGCGGAGTGGGATCGGATCTTTTCCCCGTCAGTTCCTCCGTTGCTGCGGCTTCAGGGTTTGGCGCGCCACTCTCATCTCCAACAATGTGAGATGAAACGTCTCTGCGGCCGTGTTCTGGGCTGCCCCATCTTCAGCCTGGGTGCCGAGATTTCGACACGAGATTCCCAAATCCAGGGGGCCATCCAGCGGATCATGCAGCAGGGCCTTCTCTACTTCGAAGGGGCCGTTCGTGACGCTCATGCCCTGGGGCAGATCCGGGCTCCGGATGCCGGGGCTAAGGCGCGCATCCTCTACGCGTACGGCGAGGGACTGCTCACTCAGGCACGCATCCACAACACTACCGACTTGCTGCTCGAAATGGAGCAAGGGATCCTCGATATCCTAGGAATCTCGAGCTTTCCTTCGGTGGTTGCCTGAACTCTTTTTTTTAATGCCTAGTTGACTAAATAGTTAAGTATTAATGAATAAATGCATTTTCATGAATAATCTGACGACACGGAAATACCGGTGGGTGGGTTGGGTAATGATCGGGATCGGCTTGGGTTTTGTTTTGGGGTTGGTCGGATGTCGTCCGGGCGGTGGTGGTGGGGGTGGCGGGCATCAGATGCCTCCACCACCTGGGGTTACTGTCGCGGCGGTGGAGCAGAGAGAGTTGATGGAGTGGCAGGAGTTGACGGGGCGAACGGCCCCCGTGGAGTTTGTGGAGATTCGTCCACGGGTGTCTGGCTATGTAGAGCGCGTCGCTTTTGAATCGGGTCAGGTGGTCAAGAAGGGCGACGTTTTGTTCCTGATCGACGCCCGGTGGCATCGGGCGGACCTTGATCGCCGGGAAGCCGAGCTCACTTCTGCGACCATTCGTGCGGAGAACGCAGAGAAAGAGATGCGCCGAAACGTTCAGCTGCTGGCCGGAAAAGCCTTGTCACGTGAGGAGGCGGAGGCGCGGGAGGCGCGTTTTCAGGAAGCCAAAGCGGCACTGCTAGCGGCGGAGGCTTCCCGAAACGTCACACGTCTGGATCTCGAGCATACCGAGGTGAGGGCTCCGATCTCCGGCAGAGTAAGCCGAGCCTTGGTCACGGCCGGCAATTACGTGAGTGGGCAAGCCGGTGGTGCCACCCTTCTGACCACGCTCGTGTCGGTAGATCCGATTCACGTCTATGTGGATATGGATGAGAATGCTTTCTTAAGGTATCAGGCTCTGAGCGGGGCCGGGAAGCTACCCGCTAACGCGGAAGGTCGAGTGCCGGCGGAGCTTCAGCTGGCCGACGAGACGGCTTTCCCGCATCATGGCTATGTGGAGTCCCTGGATAATCGGGTGGACCCTCAATCGGGCAGCATTGTGCTCCGGGCGCTCTTCGCCAACCCTGGCGGGCGAATCCTGCCAGGCTTATTCGCCCGGCTTCGACTTCCCGCCGGCCCCAAGGCGCCGGTCTTGCTGGTCGAGGAGACAGCGATAGGCACAGACCAAGCACAGAAGTTCGTGCTCTCGCTCACCTCGAGTAATACGGCTGGATATCGGCCTGTGACTCTCGGGCCGCTGGTAGGGGAGAAGCGCGTGGTGCGCTCGGGTGTCGAGGCTGGAGACAAGATCATCGTGAACGGCATCGCCCGTATCCGGCCCGGAATGCCCGTTTCTCCTGAAGAGGCTAAGGGAGCTTCGGGCAAAGCTCCTGCACCTTCTCAGCCGTGAGCGGCGATCCAAGATCCTCAACACCTGACTGAGCTATGAGATTTGCCCATTTCTTTATCCAGCGCCCGATTTTCGCAGGCGTTCTGTCCACGCTGATCCTCTTACTCGGGCTCATCGCGATGTGGCGTCTGCCGATCAGCGAGTATCCCGAGGTGGTGCCGCCTACCATCGTGGTGATGGCTGTTTATCCGGGCGCAAGCTCCAAGACCATCGCCGATACCGTGGCGGCACCGCTGGAGCAGGCGATCAATGGTGTGGAGAACTCGCTCTATATGTTTTCCCAGGCGACCGGCGATGGCGTCATGACGTTGACGGTTACTTTCAAGCTGGGCACCCGTATTGATGACGCGCAGGTGCAAGTGCAGAACCGGGTTTCACAGGCGCTGTCAAAGCTCCCGGAGGAGGTGCGCCGCATCGGTATCACGACCACCAAGCAGTCCCCGGATCTGACCATGGTGGTGCACTTGACCTCGCCCACCGGACGCTACGACGAAATTTATCTTCGTAACTACGCCACGCTTCAGGTGAAAGACGTGCTGGCGCGGATTCCAGGGGCTGGATCCGTGCAGTTGTTCGGTTCCGGTGACTACGCCATGCGGGTATGGATCGATCCCGACAAGGCGGCGGCACGCGATCTGACCGCCAGCGACATCGTCAATGCCATCCGGGAGCAGAACGTGCAGGTGGCGGCAGGAGCCCTTGGGAAGCAGCCCTCGGGCGGCCCAGTGAGCTTCGAGTTGCAGATCAACGCCAAAGGACGTCTCCTGGATACCACAGAGTTTGGCAATATCATCGTCAAGACGGGGCCGCAGGGGGAAAAGACACTTCTGAGCCATGTGGCCCGGTTGGAACTTGGGGCTTCGGGCTACGATCTCCGATCGCTTCTGAACAATCAGAAGGCAGTCGCGATTCCCATTTTTCAATCTCCAGGTGCCAACGCGCTTCAACTGTCGTCGGACGTGCGGCGTACCATGGATGAGCTCAAGAAGAACTTCCCTGAAGGGCTAGATTACGCCGTGGTGTACGATCCAACCGTGTTCGTGCGCAGCTCGATTCGCGCCGTGGTCACCACCCTCTTCGAAGCCGTTCTTCTGGTGGTCATCGTGGTGATCCTATTCTTGCAGACGTGGCGAGCCTCGATCATCCCTCTGGCGGCCGTTCCGGTGTCTTTGATCGGGACCTTCGCGGTTATGTTGGCGCTCGGGTTTAGCATCAACATGCTAACGCTCTTCGGTTTGGTGCTGGCGATCGGCATCGTGGTCGACGATGCGATCGTTGTGGTCGAGAACGTCGAGCGCAACATTGCGCTGGGACTGTCGCCCTTCGAGGCCACCAAAAAAGCAATGGACGAGGTGACCGGACCGATCATTGCCATTGCCCTGGTGCTGTGTGCCGTATTTATTCCGACCGCCTTTATCAGCGGTCTTACGGGGCAATTCTACAAGCAGTTCGCCATCACGATCGCCATCTCCACAGTCATCTCCGCCTTCAACTCATTGACCCTCTCCCCGGCGCTTGCGGCCGTACTTCTTCGAAGCCACGACGCTCCTAAGGACTGGCTTTCGCGCGTGATGGAGCGAGGGTTTGGTTGGCTCTTCCGCCCTTTCAACCGGGCCTTTGCCTGGGCAGGAGATCGCTACGGTGTGGCGGTGGGTGGGATTCTCCGCAAAAGCGCTATCGCCCTCGTCCTCTATGTGGGCCTGGTGTTGCTGACGGGTTGGGGTTTTACGCAAGTGCCCACTGGATTCGTACCCACGCAAGACAAGCAGTATCTTGTGGCCTTCGCCCAGTTGCCCGACGGGGCTTCGTTGGACCGTACGGACGCGGTCATGCGTCGCATGGCTGAGTTGGGAGGGAAGCATCCGGGAGTGCAAGCAGCTGTTCAATTCCCCGGCCTGAGCATCAGCGGTTTCAGCGTTGCGCCCAACGCCGGAATTGTCTTCTTCTCTCTTCGCCCCTTCGAGGAACGCAAGAGCCCTGAGTTGAGCGGGCCTGCGATCGCCGAGGCCTTGAATCGGGAGTTCTCGTCGATTCAGGAGGCGTTCGTGCTAACGGTGATGCCCCCTCCTGTAAACGGTTTGGGAACGATTGGAGGATTCAAGCTCTTCATTGAAGACCGCTCGGGTGTCGGCTACGACGGTCTTTACCAAAACCTGCAGGGTCTGATCGGCCAGAGCTACCAGACCCCGGGGTTGGCAGGTGTCTTTTCCACCTTTACCGTGAATGTTCCCCAGTTGGATGCGGAGATCGACCGGGTGAAAGCAAAGTCCCAGGGGGTTCCGCTTCAGAACCTGTTTGAGACCCTGCAGATCAACATGGGTTCCCTCTATGTGAACGACTTCAACCTCTTCGGGCGCAACTATCAGGTGGTGGCTCAGGCGGACGCCCCATTCCGTCGGAAACCGGAGGACATCACCCGGTTGAAAACACGAAACGCGGCAGGTCAGATGGTTCCGCTGGGCAGCTTGGTGCAGGTGAAGGAGAGCTATGGCCCCGACCGCGCGATGCGCTACAACGGCTATCCCGCCGCTGAAATCAATGGCGGGCCCGCTCCCGGTTTCAGCAGCGGTCAGTCGGAGGCGATCATGGCCCAACTGGTCGAGAAAGGTCTGCCCAAAGGGCTTGCCTATGAGTGGACCGATCTTACCTATCAGCGGATCCTGGCGGGAAACTCGGCGGTGTATGTTTACCCACTCTGCATTCTGTTGGTTTTCCTGGTGCTGGCGGCTCAGTACGAGAGTTTTCGACTGCCGATCGCCATCATCCTGGTGGTTCCTCTCTGCTTGCTCTTCGCCATTGCGGGCGTTTGGCTCAGCGGGGGCGATAATAACATCTTCACACAGATCGGGCTCATCGTTTTGGTAGGCTTGGCCTGCAAGAATGCGATCCTGATCGTTGAGTTTGCCAAGCATCGCCAAGATCAGGGTGTCGATCCGGCTGAGGCTGCGATTGAGGCCTGCCGCCTGCGTTTGCGCCCGATTTTGATGACCAGTATTGCCTTTATCGCTGGCGTCTTCCCGCTGGTGATATCCACCGGCGCTGGTGCGGAGATGCGTCGCGCCATGGGCGTCGCCGTTTTCTCCGGAATGATCGGGGTTACGGTCTTTGGGCTCCTGCTCACACCGGTGTTCTATGTGGTGCTTATGCGGCTTGGAAAGAAGCGCGTTTCCCCCGCCACCCCCCCGCCGCGCTCGGCGGCGGGGCATGCCCTCATTCTTGGGTTAACGGGCTTGGGCATCGCGTTGGCCCAGCCTGCGATCGCCGCTCTCCCCATCGTGGGACCTGATTACGCGCGCCCGGCTCAAGCCATCCCTCAGGCCTTCAAAGATGCGCTGACGTGGAAGGAGGGTGTTCCCGCTGATGGCGAACTGAAGGGACGTTGGTGGGAGGTTTTCCAGGACCTGGAGCTGAACCGACTCATGGAGCTCTCTTTGGCGCAGAACCAGTCGCTTAAGGCATCCCTGGCTCGTTTTGAACAGGCCCGGAGTGTTTCGAGATCCAGTCGGAGCGAGTTTTTTCCCCTGCTGTCGTTTGATCCCAGTGCGGATCGACAGCGCTACACCCCCAATCAGAAGCCCAGTTTTGGAAATCTGACCGCTACGTCGCTCAGGGTGCCGATCGATCTCAGCTATGAGGTGGATCTTTGGGGGCGCGTGCGACGCTCCTTTGAGGGGGCGCGTGCCGAGGCCCAGGCGAGTGCGATCGATGTGGAGAATGCACGCTTGAGCATTCTAGCCGAGGTGGCTCAGACATACTTCACCCTTCGGGCAATTGACCGACAGCGTGCGGTGTTCCGGACGTCGTTGGGTCTCCGCCGAGAAGCGCATGATTTATTAAAGGCAAGGGTAGAGGCAGGTGTGGCTCCAGAATTGGACGCGGCGCGCGCGGAGACAGAGGTCGCCGCGGTGGAGGCCGAGATTGCCCGCCAGGACCGTACGCGCGGAAACTTGATCAACGCTCTCGCTATCCTCACAGGGTCGCCGGCCCCTTCCTTTACCCTGGAGGAGGCTCGGGAGATGGGGATGGCCATTCCTGTGCTTCCGTCCGGCTTGCCCTCGGAGTTGCTCGAGCGGCGACCCGACGTCGCCTCCTCCGAGCGTCAACTTGCCGCTGCGAACTCCCGTATTGGTGTCGCGAAAGCCGCCTTTTTTCCCGTGCTCCGGCTCACAGGGTCTGCCGGGTATTCCAGCGCGGAGTTGGACTCCCTGTTTAGTTGGGACAGTCGGGTATGGTCCATCGGGCCCAGCCTCTCGCTACCCCTCTTCGCGGGCGGCCGCAACCGGGCGAATCTGGCGCGATCCCGCGCTGCATTTGATGAGGCCGTGGCCCGATATCGGCAGCAGGTTCTGGTGGCCTTCGGAGAGGTGCAGGATCAGCTGACATCCTTGAGGCATCTTGGGGTGGAAGCCGAAGCGGTGGAGCGCGAACGCGTGGCGGCAGCTCGAACGTTTGAATTGGCCAAAGTTCGCTATGAGAGCGGCGTTGCCAACTATCTGGAAGTGATTGAATCCCAGCGGACACTGCTTTCTGTCAAGCTGGATGCGGCCCGGTTGCTCGGGCAGCGCCAATCCGCCACCGTGCAACTCGTCAAGGCGTTGGGTGGTGGCTGGAGGAAGTAAGCCGACTACGATTGCGAGATGCGCACCGATCGCACCGGGCTCCATAGTCTTGATTGCCATTGGTGTGCCTTTCGCCTAGGAACTGTGTGTCAACCTTGGCGGAGAGCAATCGAGATGAAGAAGCTTTTAGGTATTTTTTGTTTGTTGCTGGTGGTCTGTGTGGCGACGGCGCTGATGAGCGACCAGTTCGCCACCAAGTATAATGTAGAGAACCTGCTGCGGCGCACCGGCCTTTTTGGCATCTTGAGCGTGGGGGTTGCTTTCGTGATCATCACGAGTGGGATCGACCTTTCCATTGGATCGGTCGTCTGCATGATTGGGGTGGGCCTTCCCTGGCTCCTGACCGTTGCCAAACTGCCTATGGCGCTATCCCTTGGCATTGTGGCGCTAATCTCAATGGGCGTGGGATGTGCTCACGGCCTGCTGATTACGAGACTTCGCATCCAGCCCTTCGTGGTCACTCTCTGTGGACTTCTGATCTATCGCGGTTTGGCGCGCGGCTTTACCCGGGATCAGACCATGGGGTTTGGGAATGATTTCAAGGAGCTCCGCTGGCTCGCTACCTCCAAAGTCTCCGTCCCCTTCGTTGAAGGATTTGGCATCCCTGTTCCGTTTCTGCTGATGCTTGGGGTCGCCGCTCTTGCCTCGATTCTCCTGAACCAGACAATCTATGGGCGTTATCTTTTGGCCTTAGGTCGCAATGAGGATGCAGCGCGCTACAGCGGTATTCGGACCCGTGGCATGATCGTGATGGCCTACGTGATCTGCTCCGCCATGGCAGGCTTCGGCGGGATGCTGTTCGTGCTGGACGTCAATTCGGCGCAGCCGGCGGATTTTGGTAATTTCTACGAGCTCTATGCCATCGCCGCCGCCGTTTTGGGGGGCTGCAGCCTTCGGGGAGGGCAGGGGACTATTATCGGAGTTATCCTGGGCACAGCACTCATGCAGGTGCTCCGGACGATGATTACCTTGGTGGACGCTATGCCAAAGACTATTGAATATGCGATCATTGGTGCTGTGATCCTCGGAGGGGTCGTGACCGACGAGTTGGTGAAGCGATATGTGGCCCAGAGAAAAGCCGCCCGACAGTTGCAAGGTTGAGGCGTTTCGCTATTCTCTACTTCCATGTATTTCTTGCCAGCCATGCGCCGCACTCAGATGGCCAGTCGGTTTGTCCTCGCCGCCTTCGCGCTTTTGGTGACGGGCTCGATCCCCGCTGCCGATGAACCTGCCTCCACCCAGCTGGAGCGGGGCAAGCTGCTTTACCAAAAACACTGCTTTATCTGCCATCAGCTGAACGGTCAGGGCCTGCCCGGGGTATACCCGCCCTTGGCGAAGGCGGACTATCTGCTCCAGGATCTCGATCGATCGATCCGGGTTCTGATCGAGGGTCTTTCGGGTGAGATCCGCGTCAACGGGCGGCGCTATGCCGGTGCGATGCAGCCTGTGTTGATCAGTGATGCCGAGATCGCCGATGTGCTCACCTTCGTTCGGGGCAGTTGGGGGAATGCCGCGAGTTCCGTGACCGCTGACCAGGTGGCCGAAGTGCGGAAGAAGACCCCATTCAAGACCTTCGAAGCTCTGGTTGCCGGAAGCGCTTACCCTCCACTGCCTCCTGCTCCGGAGGGCTTCACGCTTCGCGAGGTGGTGCGCATGCCTTCCAACCCGCTGAGAATTGCCAGCGATGGGTCCGGCGAAGTCCTCTACGTGCTCACGGGCGGCAACGGGGACGTCTGGCGAGTCGACCCCAAGAGCGGTGTGGTCCGCCAGTTGCTTCGAGGTGATCAGTATCTTGAGAAGCGTCCGGACGATGTGGGCGGCCCGGTGATCTTGGTGGCGATGATCATGGACAAGGAGCGTCGTTTGTATGTGGGTGTGAATCAGCAGAACCGCAAGACCCTCCCGGTTCAGAACATCGTCACTGTCTATCGGACCACCGCGTTCAAGGGGGGAGATCCGGTGGACCCGAAGCCCTGGTTTCAGACAAACTATCACGGCAATTTCGCCTACCTGCATGGCCTGGAGGGCATGGCGTTCAGTCCCGACGGGTATCTCTACCTGGCCAACGGAGCCCGCACCGACTCCAATCAGGGAGGTGGGGAACCTGAATACTACGGCAAGGGAGAGACGGAGCTGACCTCGGCTATTTGGAAGGTGGATCCGAAGCAGGATCATCCTGTGCTGGAGATCTTCGCCAAAGGGATCCGCAATGGTTATGGCCTTTGCTTCAATGAGAGCGGCGAGCTATTCGAGAGTGAGAATGGTCCCGATGCGCACGCGCCCGAGGAGCTGAATCATATCGAGAAAGGGAAGCACTATGGATTTCCTTACCAATTCGCGGATTGGACCAAGAAGGCCTACAGCCACACGCCTGACGCGCCGGCCGGGCTGCAGTTCACCCTGCCTATTGTCAATCTGGGGCCTGATGGCGGTTACGAAGGCAAGCCGATCTACAGTTTTGATCCGCATTCATCGCCCGGTGGAATGACCTTTTTAGGGGATGATTTCCCTGAGGGATGGCGGGGCACCCTCCTCATGAGTCGCTTTGGGAACTTCATTCGGCAGCCTAAAACGGACTGTGGTTTTGACGTGCTACAGATCCAACTCAAGAAGAACGCCCAAGGCGTCTATGAGTCGCGAGTGAAAACGGCGCTCTTCCCATTGGGTCGGCCCAATGACGTTCATGTCTCGGGTCGGGGTAAAATCTACATCTCCGAATACGGCCGAGCCACCAACAGCGCAGGCTCCTACACACTCCCCGGCCGAATCATCGAGATGGCTGTCAAGCCTTCGAAGCCCTAGCGTAGAGACAGGCTGTGTCGAATGAGCTTCGATCCTTCTGATCCATGTGAAAGAGTGGGCACGTGGTTGCGCGTAATCAAAACTGGGAATACTGGCTGGAGCGCCTCAACCATCTGAGATCCAAGGTATACTCAGCCATGACCAGGAGTGTTCTGGCTTTTTATGCAAGGCGCATGTCTCAGCGGCCCCCTTGTTTCGTAGACCTTGCCATTTTGCGCTGCGACCTCCGCTCAGCCAACCGATGGATTGTCCTGGGGATTGGTATCCTCTGACCTCCCGGGGAAATGAGCGGGGGCGTATCTATCGGGATGACTCGGATCCCGCCCGCTTTTTGGAGTTGCTAGACGGACTGGCGGCGGAAGGGGTCTCACGCAAAGAGTTCTGAGGTGTTCCGCCAAGGTTTTTTTTAGGATTTCTTTGGGTGGCTTTTCTCTGCGGATTGTAGGCGTTTGGCGATGGGGCTGCCCTTCTTTTCCAAAGCCTCCAAATAGCGGGCCGGGTCGTAAGGTTTACGATCTCTCCAGCATGCGTAGTAGATACGAATGAGCTTAAAGGCCAGACTTCGATTGGCCTGATGGTGATGGCCGCCGTGTTGAGATTTGTAGTGCGCATGGAACTCTGCGGCCCATGGATCCGCGCGCAACGCACAGCCGGCGTTTTCATGAAAGGTTTGTCGACTGAACTTGGGGCATCGATTGCGCATGTAGACGCTCTTGGTATTTCCGCTTTGCCGAGTGACGGGAGGCGACAGCTGACCTGTCCCTCTATTTGCGATCGAGGCAATAGCGTTCTCTTGATTCATTCAAAACCTCCTTCAGCAATCGAAGCCGCCTTTCCTGCTCGCTTCAAGCGTAAACAAGACAGCGTTTTGCTTGTTTAAACTTCACGGTGATTGGGATTGGTGAGGGCTTGGTGGTGGGTA
>CAMAVD010000163.1 GCA_945861575.1 Akkermansia muciniphila | reverse complement strand
CCGAAGAAGGAACTCGCGCCGCTGGAGAAGCCCTACTTCGACCCCGGCAACGCCAAGTTCGTGGATCCCATTCTCGTCTATAAACGTCAACGGCCTATGCCGTCTTGTAGGCTTCGATGCTGTCGATCCTGAGCGACTTCTTCGTTCCCTCGAGTTCGAACTCCACCGACTCTCCCGGCTTTTTGTTCAGGAGGGCCTGTGCCACAGGCGTGAGATAACTGATAACGTTCTTCTCGGGAACGGAGTCCCAGGCACCAAGAACCGCGTAACGTTCCTTTTGGTTACTGGCGAGGTCCGTCACGCTGACGTAGGTTCCGATGCTGACGATATCCGTGCGCACCTGAGCGAAGTCCGTCCCGCGGGCTCGAATCAGCTGCGCTTCCAACTCAGCCTTGCGACGCATCAGGATCTTTTGCATCTCCTTGGCCGCCTTGTATTCGTGGTTCTCGCGCAAGTCACCATAGCTTCGTGCAATGGCAATTTCCTTGGAGTTGGCCGGGATCGTTTTTTGAACCAACTCGTTGTATTCCTTCCGTCGCCTTTCCAAGCTCTCCCACGAAACCACTAAGTTGGTGTCCGCCTTGTTGGACTGCTCGCCTGAGATTAGGCTTTGGACCGCTGGATAGGTTTTGACGATGCGCGCCAGCAAAGAGCGCTTGTCCATATCATCGAAACAGGGCGACAGCTGCAGGGCGCGGGTGAGATCTTTGATCACCTCGATGTCCGCCGAGCCAATCAGGTCCACCAGCAGCTGCTGGTCGTCCATGATGTAGTCCCGCATGCGGTTGGACTTCTTTTCGTTGAACTGATCGCGTTCGATTGCAGTGAGCATGGCTCGGAACACTTCGGGTCCGAGGATGTCGGCGAAGGAATCCGAACGTTCCTTGGCAAGCCAGAGCAGGAGCTCGCTGCTCGCGCTGTGCCGACTGATGAGCATCGCGAGCGTTTCCTTCAGCATGTTCATCTTGTTCTCCGAGATGAGCATGGTGGCACATTCTCCCGCAGCCTTTGCGGGCAGAGTGTTTAAGGAGGAGACGACCGCCTCGTGCCAGATCGGTGTGGATTCCTTAAAGGAATGTAGGGCACGCTTGTGCTTGCCTATGGAGACCTGCTCGAAGATCTGCGAGAATTTAAGCTCCTGGGACCAAATGGCTCCCGCTTTAATCTCGTTCTCCACCGGAGGTAGCCCTGCGGCGGTGCGGAGGTCATCGCGGACAAATGTGCCTTCCAGCGCCACGGCGGGCTGAGTTCGGACATGAGTCGCGATCTCGATATTTAGGCCGACGATCAGCTCCTCGGCGACAGCAACTTTCTCCGTCACGTCGGCGAAGCTCTTCAGAGCTTCATTGGCCGCGAGCGTCTTCGCCTTGAGGCCCTTGGCTGATCGGAAGTCTGAGCGAACCCGGTCATTGAGGGCTGTCTCTAGCTCCTGATAGATGACCGGATCGGTCTTCTTCACAGGGATCTGGAAATGCCCGTCCTTCTTCATCTCCTTCTTGGCGACGTCCCACCACTTGCGCCAGTCCTCGGTGATGACGTCAGGAACGAGTACCTTTTGGATCTGTTCTAGAGTGGCCTTGCCATTGAAGCTCTGAACGACCAGTTTGATCAGGTCCAGGTGGTGAAGGGCGGCCATTTTGCGCAGGGAATCGATGTCCCCTGCCTTTCGGGCCAGGATGTGGTCCTTTGGGATGGGGCGGAGTGATTCCGCCGCAAAGCTTAGGTCCATGTAATGGCCAGCTTTGGTTTGGAAATCGATAGTGAAGCGGGCGAAAACGGTGTCGACGGCTTTTATTCGACCAAATCCCCAGCTTCGGTGGTGGCAGTAGCCGCTGGCGGTCAGGACCACCAGCGCCTCGATATGCTTCGTTTCAAGCTTGCCGGCTGCGGCTAGCTTTTCGAACTCTTCTCTCATAGATAGATTGCGACGGAAAAACCGTGAAACTCGACGCGTGTCGACTTATTAGAGCCTTAACGTGGAAAAACCAAGACAAATTGCCTTCGATGTCCTTCAGCGTCATGCGGAAGGTTCTGAATTCCTCGAGGAACTGCTGACCGATGAGTTCCGTAAGCAAAGCCTTAGCCCAAGCGATCGGGGACTCGTCCATGAGCTCACGGGGGGTGTCCTTCGCTGGCAACGAACGCTGGATTGGCTGATCGATTGGCGGACAAAAGGCCGTCCTCAGCAGTCGGTAGTACAGATCCTGCTCCGACTGGGCTTCTACCAACTGCTCTGGCTCGATCGGGTGCCCCAGCACGCGGCTGTCCACGAAACGGTGGATCTGGCCAAGGAAAAGGGTCTCGGAAGCATCAGCGGTTTTCTCAATGCGATTTTCCGTGGGGTTATTCGTGAGCTTCCTGAGGTCCGGCGGCGCCTGGATGCGCTGGCTGTAGACCGACCAGCCGTCCGTTTCTCTCATCCGAGTTGGCTGGCCGATCGCTGGGAGACGATCTGGGGCCGGGATCGGGTCCGGGTGCTCATGGAATGGAATAACCGCCCACCCGCGGTCTTCGCCCGGGTCAATGGTTTAAAATCGGACGCCACGCGTATCGAGGCCCAGTGGGCGTCGGAGGGGGTGAGCTTCGCTAAACGTCCTCAGGCCTGGGCACCTTATGCGGAGATTTATGAACTGCTGGAGCATCCTTCGATTTCCTCGCTGAAGAGCTTCCAAGACGGTCTGTTTTACATTCAGGATCCGAGCACTCTGATGGCGGTGCATCTCCTCGATGCCCAGCCTGAGCAGACGGTGTTGGATCTCTGCGCGGCACCGGGCGGGAAGACCACCTTCATCGCGCAGAGAATGCAAAACCAGGGGGTCCTTATTGCGCAGGACACGCATCGGGCCCGGCTTGAGATGGTTCGTCAGAATTGCGAGCGGTTGGGAGTGACCATCGCCCGTTTATCGGTGAGTTCGGGTGTCACTCATCCTGAGTTGAGCCTGTCTTTCGACCGCATCCTTATCGACGCACCTTGCTCCAACACCGGGGTTATGAGGCGGCGTGTTGATCTGCGGTGGCGCGTGCGTGAGGAGGAGCTTAAGCGACTTCAGGAAGTTCAGCAGAGGCTGCTGGATGATGCGGCGCTGCAGATTAAACCCGGCGGGCGGCTGGTGTACAGCACGTGCAGCATGGAGCCCGAAGAAAACCAGCAAGTTACCTCCTGGTTCCTTCGCCATCACCCCGAGTTCAAGTCGGTCGAAGCCCGCCAGCTCACACCCTTCGAACACGGGGTCGATGGCGCTTACGCCGTCGCTTTCGTGCGGCAAGCCGCTCAAGAGTCCTCCCCCACAAACCTCCGCTGATCCAATCCAATGAAACGTATCCAGGTGCCTGCCGCTACTCGATCACCTCGGTGAGGACCCGCAGCATTTCTTTCTCACGCTTTTCAAACCAGAGTGCGAGGGGGGTGAGGCTGCCTGCATAACCGCAAACGGCCAGGCCACACATGAGGATGGACAGGGCGAGGTTCAACAAGCCGCCATGTCCTACTGAGAACGTTCCAGCCAGCATCTCGGCTAAGGGTGGAAGGAAAATCGGGATCGCCAGCAGAGGAAAGAAAAGATGGACTATCAGGAGCACGAGAATGACTTTGGGGGGCTGCTTCGTGGGTTTGAGGGATCCTGGGTTGATGCGGAAGGGAAGCCCGATGGAGAGAATGTTTCCGAGGATGCAGAGGATACAGAACATGGTCAGCAGTTGGAAGAGTGAGCAGAGGCTACTCAAAACCGTAAGCCCGGCGAGCCAAGGAAGCAGGGCCAGCAGGATAAGGCCTGGACCCAGGACGAAGGGGGCGTAAGCGAGGTTGCGTCCGACGATGAGATTCCGGCGCGGGGTTGGGAATAGGGCCAGGGATCGAAAGCCATTGCGGTCGAAACCAAACTGGTTCGCCAGCAATTGCACCAAGCCAAAGCTCATGATCGTCAGGAGGCCGGACGGAATGAAAACATTGAAAGAGTCCCCGATAGGTGATCGGGTTCGAGCTCCGATGAGGACCGCGAAAACCACCAGCATGATAATCGGGCCCAGCAGCGCCATCTTCATTTCGGGAGCCCTGAGCATCGACCGCAGACTGGCCAAGGCCATCGCTGCCGTGTCGTCACTCACCCAGGGCAGCCGCCATTCCAAGAGACCCAACCGAGCTGGCTTGCCCACCCCTGACTTTGGTGCAGAAGGGGAAAGCGGCGCTGACGATCCGGAGAGATTTGGTCGCGGATGAGGTGTCGTTCCCTCGTAACCCTGATAGTAGCGAAGAGTGGAACGGTAGGCCCTCCGGATGCCCAGCCATCCGAAGATCCATAGGCCTGCGCCGGCTCCCAGCGCAGGAAGCGCATTCCCGTTCCCGAGTTCGCGCGCGCCCGCCGCAAGCCAGAGCGGGGGTAAGAGGCGATGCGCCCAATTCACCTCGGGCAGTCTGTCGTAACGCTCGGGGGTGGTTCGCATCGAACGCAGGGGCGAATTCCCCTTTCGCAGCACATTGAAGTAGAGGTTCGGGCCTTGTACCAGGAGGACAATGGCTATGGTGATCCCCGTTACGATGCTGCGTCGGCGGCGAGGATTCACCATCAATGAAACCAGCCAACCGCGGAGGCAGTAGGTCCATGCGGTGATCAGGAAGAAGAAACCCAGCGCCAAGGGAATCAGCGCGAGCCATTTCAACCCGCTGCCGAGTGTCGCCCCCAAGGCGAGCGCGACAGTTCCAGGCAGGAAGAGAATCAGGCTGGGAGTGACGAGCGAGGCGACGAAGTTGAGAGTGAAGAGCTGTCGTAAGGAGATGGGCAGATGCATCAAGCGTTGAAAATCGATCGCCTCAGCACGTTGAATCTCCTGCAACAAGCCCAACAGCCAAAGGAAGAGAAAAACTCCGGTGAAAATGTCCGCAGCGAGAAGGAGGTATCCCGCAGCCACATGCTTGAAGATGTTATAGCCTGCCACGAATCCGCCGAGGATGGAGCCGATCAGGAGAAGGACGCCGCAGACGAGAGCGATTCCCCGGAGAATCGCGTTGAGAGCACTGCCCTTGGTCATCTGGTTGCGGGTGAGACGCCATCGCAGCCAGACCAGCGTTTTGAGCTGCTCCCAGTTCATTCGAGCCAGCTCAGTTGTTGACCACCCTCGTGCTCGCCACCTACAGCGCGCAGGAAGCGCTCTTCTAGCGTCCCTGCTTGCCGAATACACTCCATGGACTCCTGCAGCACGAGCTTCCCGTTGGCAATGATTCCAACATCGGTGCAGAGCCTCTCGACAATCTCCAGCACATGGGAGGTGAGAAAAATCGTTGCCCCCCGCTCCACGCAGCGTTTGAGGACATCGCGAAGTGTGCGAGAGGACACGGCGTCCACGCCTTCAAACGGCTCATCCAGGAAGATGAGATCCGGATTCGGTATGAGCGCTCCTGCCAGGGCGAGCTTCTTTCGCATGCCGTGGGAATACTCCAGGGTAAACTTCTTCTCCTCGTTCTCCAGACCCATCATATGAAGCAGCTCGGATGCGCGTGCCTGAATCATCTCTCTGGGCAGAAGGTACATCCGGCCTACGAAGGTAAGGTATTCGCGCGCCGTGAGATTGTCGAACAAGCCAAGATTCTCCGGGACCACCCCGATGCGTCGCTTCACCTCGCGCGCGGCCAGGGGATCAGAGATGTCGCAGTCCAGGATTCGGATCGACCCAGAGGAGGGGGCCAGGAGGCCTGTGAGCATCTTGATGGTGGTCGACTTCCCTGCGCCATTGGGGCCGAGAAATCCGTAGAAACGGCCGCGCTCAACTCGTAGGTCCAGATGGTCCACGGCGAGCATTGTTCCGAACTGGCGCACGACCTGATGGGTTTCGATCGCTGGAGCGGGCAGGGGTGGAGGAGAGCCGCCTTGGCTTGCTCGGGTTTCGGTATGCGTGTCCATGGGAAGTTTTGGTAAGCCGGGAGCGCTATCTTGTTTGGTGCGCTGCGGGCTTCCTCCCAAGCGTCTTCTGGCCTTCCCGTGGGGCCGCCATTGGCAATGCCAGGGCGTCTAGCTTCTTCTTCAGTGTGTCCAGATCCCTGCGGAGATCTTTGTTTTCCTGCTGCAAGGTCAACACCTCGTTTCGGACATCTCCAAATTCCACCCTGGGTTTCTTGGCGTCCCGGAGCTTCTGAATCGCCGCCTCCGCGCGCACGCGCAGAGGATCGAGTGGTTTAAGTTCGAGCAAGGGTGACAGCGCAGCGATCGAGGCTGGATCGCCCAAGTCGCCGAGGCTTGAAAGCGCAGCGCGCCGAACCCTTTCCCTCGGGTCGTTCAAATACCCCAGGAGGAACTCTCTCACGGAAGTCTTGTTTTCCACCGTGCTGGCGAGAGAGCTGATGGCGTTCATCCCCACGATCATGACGCTGGAGGGCCACTGAGCGGCGTTCGCCTTGCAGGCTGCGAGGATCGGCTCAATGAAGGACGGGTCGTTCTGATCCCGCATGGCCTCGATGGCGGCGCTTGAGAGCCCGCCTCGGTAGGAGGGAGTTTGGAGAAGTGGAAGCAACCGATCCCGAACCTCAGAACGGGAGAAGGCTCCCAGCCTGCGGATGACGGCGGCTTGGATGTCCGGATTCTTTTCCGTCCCCAGCGCCTTGAGGGCGTGGCCCAAGCTCGATTCACGGTGGGGCGCGAGCATGTCGATCAACACCTGTTTGCGCACCCGGGCATCGGCTTGTTCCAACGTGTCCGCCAGAGCTTCCCGCGCCTCCTCACTGTCCATGCGGCGAAGCGCCTTCGATGCTGCCAGCCGAACGCCGTAGAAGCCATCGCTCTTAAGTGCCTGCTTGAGACGGGCGACGACTCCCGCGTTCTTCATGGAGGTAAGCTGTTCAATGGCGAGCAGACGTCCGATCAGGTCGGAAGACTCGTTCAACTGCGCGAGGAGCATCTTTTCAGGCAGCGGGAAGGTCACCTTGGCGAGCAGACCGTAGTCTGGGTCAAAGCGAACCGATTCCGGGGCCTGTGCGAGGGGCACGTAGTAGTCCTCGGCCTTCTGGCTAATCTGAATCTCCTGATCTATCACGCCGAAGCTACCCTTGAAGCGGAGCTTTGCCGGGATGCGGAAGAGTAAAACATCTTGAGTCACGGGTTGTTGCTGGACGACGCGAATCCTTGCGAGCTTTTCCTTCTCCTGCCACTCGTAGGAAATGCTCAGGTCGGGTTGCTGTGCATGGTAGACATACTGATCAAAGAAGGCGTCGTAGGAGCGGCCGGAGAGCTCCTCGATCACCTTGACCAGATCTTGGGTCTCCACCACGCCAAACTTGTGTCGTTCAAGATAGGTGCGGACGCACCGACGATAGAGATCCTCGCCCAGCTGGTTTCGAAGCATATGAAGGATCCAGCTGCCCTTGGGATAGGATCGAAAGCTAAATTGTTCCTCCGGATCCGAGAAGCCCCTGTGGACGATAGGGATCTTATCGTTTGGCACGCTGAGCACTCCACCTGCGTTCTGATACATGGCGTAGAGAAGTCCCTCGCGGCCGTGACGATGCCCTTGATAGAGAGCGTCATAGTAGGTGGCGAAGCCTTCGTTCAGCCAAAGATGGCTCCAGTCCTTGCAGGTCACCAAGTTGCCGAACCATTGATGCGCCAGTTCATGGGCGACCAGCCCGTCGCTGCTGCGCAGGCTCTCGAAGCCATCAGGGTGTAGAGTACCCTCGTTCAGGACGGTGAGGGTGGTGTTCTCCATGCCGCCCCAATGGTAATCCGAAACCGCAGCCTGAAAGTATTTATCCCAAGGGTAGGGGACTCCGATTTCTCGCTCGAAGAACTCCATCATGTCCTTGGTATTCTTGAAGGTGTTGGGAGCTGCGCTGATCTGACTCGCTGGCGTGAAGAGAGCCAAGGGGATGCTTCCGTGTTTATCCTCCACGGACTTCAGATGACCTGCCACCAGAGCGATCAAGTAGGTCACATGCGGTTTGTCCTGCAGCCAACGCACGACGCGCAGGCCTGTAGCGGCGTCGCGCTCGGAGGACACTTGCCGTCCATTGGAAAGCGCCACCATACCCTCGGGGACCCGGCAGATCAGCTCGCTGGTGAACTTCTCGTTGGGAGAGTCGAAGGCGGGAAACCAGTGACGAGACTCGGTAGGTTCACCTTGGGTCCAGAGGTGTTCATCTGTCGCTGGATAGCCCATTTCCGCCGTCCGGAAATAAAGCCCTCGTTCTGGTGTCGCCGTATACCTCACGGTGAGCCGGATGCTCCTGTCGGCGGGGATTGGGTTGCTGAAGCTGACCACCAGATGCGTGTCGGTATTCTGCCAGGCCCGAATCTGTTCGGTTGAGCTTACCTCCGAGATCTGCAGATCCACGGCGTCGAGGCGCAATTCCTCCAGAGGCTTGGCGATAGGGGCGAGAGTGAAAGTGGCGGTGCCTTCGATGGAGCGTTTTCGGAAGTCGGGGCGGACATCGAGGATGAGGTGCTGGATATCCATTTTCCGGCTTGGGGCATAGTGGCGCTGCCCTTCGCGTGCGGCAGCCGCGAGCATCCCGGCGGTGTGGGTGTGGCCGCAGAGCCATTCCTCGGAGCGGGCAGGGGACACGATCAAGGCAAGGCAGGCGAGGGAGAGGAGAGTCCTGAAGATTTTCATGATGGCGGCCGCTGAGTTGGCATCATCCGGGGCGGGCAGGTCGTGTGCAATCTCTTTTTGAATTTCGAGTTTGTGGTACGAAGTGGCCTCTCCCTACAATTGGGGAGACGCTATGACCGTGCTTTTCCGCTCCACTCTTTTTCTCAGCGCGCTGTTGCTCTTCTCGGTGCAGCCACTGATGGGCAAGATGCTCCTCCCGGTTTTCGGGGGCGCCCCTTCCGTCTGGCAGACTGCCCTGGTATTTTTTCAGGCTCTGCTGCTGGCAGGCTATGCCTACGCCCACTGGCTATCCCGCAAGGTGACTCCGTTGAAGGGGCTCGCGCTCCACGCCGGCCTCATGGCCTTGGCAGTTTGCTTTCTTCCCCTCGCTCTGGGGAGTCTGGTCATCACTCCCGAGATGACCTCGAGCCACCAGGCCCTGCACTTGCTGGGGGCGTTGCTGCGCCTGGTGGGTCTTCCGTTCTTTATTCTGTCGAGCACCAGCCCGCTCCTGCAAAGGTGGTACTCAACAACGGGTTGCAAAGGCTCGCGCGATCCGTATTCCCTCAGCGTGGCCAGTAATTCGGGCAGTTTCGTCGCACTCCTGGCCTTTCCGCTGCTGGTGGAACCCTCTTTGACGCTCGGTTCCGCAAGTGGCCTCTGGACGGGTTTGTATCTACTGCTGGTGCCTTTGGTGCTGTCCTGTGCCTGGCTTGGGCAGCGAGCGGGCGGGCCCGTGAATGCTGAGCCCAAGATCTGGGCTCGCATGCGGAGCCAGGAGCCGGTGCCCGATCTTGCCTGGCGTCGGCGTCTGGGATGGGTCGCGATGGCGGCGGTTCCTTCGAGCCTGATGCTCGGACTCACCTCGTTCATCACCACCGAGGTGGCCAGTATCCCTTTGCTTGGGATCCTTCCTCTGGCGTTGTATCTGGCCACGTTCATCGTCGCCTTCGCGCAGCAGCAGCGCTTGAGCGTAACGCTTTTGAGCCGTCTGCTCCCGTTTTCGGCGCTCGCTCTGATGTTCCAAATGTTTACGGAGGCCACCGATCCCATCGCGATTATCGTCCTGTTACACCTCACCTTTTTCTTCTTGGCGGGTCTCCTGTGCCATAGGCGGCTGGCCGAAGACCGCCCCGAGCCTGAGTCGCTTACAGCGTTCTATCTGTGGATGTCCGTCGGTGGTGTGCTCGGCGGCCTCTTTAACGCACTGCTCGCTCCCGTGCTCTTCCCTGGCCTGGCCGAGTACCCGATCGCCATCGTCGCGGCGTGCCTGTTCCGCGTGGGGCTCAAACCCTCAGGGGCGGGCAAGAACTGGACCTGCACCCGCTGGGACGTGGCAGCCCCGTTGGGGGTATTGCTCCTATGTTTGGTCTTGGTGTTCGGAGTTGGTGGCGCAGGGTGGCTGAAGCCGCATCCTCTGAAGATTGCCGTTTTTGCCGCAGGAGCCCTCGCCACGTTCGCCTCGATTGACCGAACGTTGCGGTTCGCTGCTAGCCTGGCAGCATTGCTGGTGACGACCCTATTCATGGAAAGCCTCCATGGTCACTCCGTGGAGGTGGAGCGCAACTTTTTCGGAGTGTCGCGAGTGACGATCGACCCCGACGGTCGATCGTATCGTCTGGTGCATGGCAATACCATTCATGGGCGCCAGAGGATTCTCCCGACACGCTCCTGCGAACCGCTGACCTACTTTCATCGATCGGGCCCTCTGGGTCGAATCTCCCGGGTGCACGACTCGGCCCCTGGGCCTGGGAAGGGTAGGATCGGCGTGGTGGGATTGGGGTGCGGCGCGATTGCCGGCTATGCACGCCTGGGCCAGGAGTGGGATTACTACGAGATCGATCCGGCGGTGATTCGAATCGCGACCAATCCACGCCTGTTTACCTTCATCCATGGATGCTCGCCAGTTCCGATCCGGATCATCGAAGGCGACGCCCGGCTTCGCCTGAGGGAAGCTGAAGAGGGGCGCTACGACCTCCTGATCATGGACGCCTTCAGTTCGGACTCGATACCTTTGCACTTGATCACACGCGAGGCCATCGCGCTTTACTTGTCGAAGCTATCCCCCGAGGGCCTCTTCGCCATACACATTTCCAATCGATATCTGGAGCTGTCCCCCGTGGTGGCTGCGCTCGCGGAGGAGGCCGGGTTAGCGGGCTATCATTGGGAAGATGCGAGCGAGGAGCAGGAGGCCGGGAAGGAGCCATCCCATTGGGCGGTTCTTGCCCGAAAACCCGCGCTGCTTGAGGGGTTCAAGCGTGATCCGCGGTGGAGCCCTATCGAGGAATGTCGTGGGCAGCGTCCGTGGACAGATGATTTTTCAAATGTTTTGTCTGTGTTCCGTCCCATAGGGCGGGACGGGGGAGACTCTCTGGATTCCATGGAAAGGGCCAAGAAAGTGGAAAGTCCGTCACCCGCCCGTTGAGCGGGCGTGGGTGAATGGGAAGGAAGAGGCTTACTTACCGAATAGTTTTTCGTTGCTCAATAGCGGCGTCTTCCCCGATAAGATTGGTCTGACGTTGTGGCCGGTAAGCGGAGCAGCCAGTAGCATGGACGCTGGACGGCTCGCCGAAATGAAATTCGCCCATAGGGGATGCCTGAACGTGCACCGGCCCGGCGTGTCGAAGGGATCAGAGTTCGATACAGGATGGATGCAATCGGGGCGTGGCAGCCCCGCAGCTAAGGTGACCTATTGTGTCTCACCTGCCTTCATTCTGTTGGGTCTTCGTGTACTTGAGTGGGTGATTTTGGACGTTTTTAAGCATTCGATCGCCAGCTAAACGAGCAGGGGCGCGTGCTTTGAGCCACAGCTCGCGCGCCCCTGCGGTCGAACTACATGAGACAT
>CAMAVD010000162.1 GCA_945861575.1 Akkermansia muciniphila | reverse complement strand
GGCGAAGCGCCCATATCAAGCCCGTGGAATCCGGCGCATTGGAACTGCCCATTTTTCACAGCCATCAACGCAAGCTTCTTTCGACAACCTGGCCTCCCCTGATCCGGGAATACGATCCAACCAACCGCATCCCCTACAGCACGGTCAGTCTCCTACTCACTCATCTCTCGCTGTCCAACCGGGTTTACTATAGCGAACCAAGCTTCGGCTACTTTTTTGAATCCCATTTCTTGTCACCCACAGGGATGATCTATCAGCTGCATCCTCTGCCAGTCGGTCTGTTAGACGCAGAGTCGCTCACCCCTGCATCGGCGCGAGCCACAGAGGCTTTCTGGAAGGACGTCGCCGCAACCGATCTAGTTGCGCTGCGCTCGTCTTCAGGATCCAGCCCATCCAAAACGGAGGGGTCAGACATCAGCCGCAGCCTCACGCAAACCGCCTACTCACGCTCGCTTAATTATTGGGGAGTGGCTCTCCAACACATCGGCCAATGGGACTCAGCGAGGGAGGCTTTCACCCAGGCAATCCAAGCCAACCCGAAGAATCCTTGCGCGGCAATCAACTTGGCACAGAATCAGTTTAGCCGAACGAATACGTCGGGAAAACTGCCCGAGACGGAGCATATCACGGGTCTGCTCAAGCCATTCATCGGACAGGCTAACGTGCTACTTCGAGTGAATGGTCCCATCGACGAACCCCAGCTTCTCACCGGGATAGCGAAGACCTTCGCGGAGTACGGCCCCCTTTATCTCCAATCCGCACTGATGCTGCGCCGCGCGGGTGCCTTGCTTCGAGCTCCGGACGAATACGACCTAGGCGCCGCGAAACTGCTCTCCGAGGCGGACCGAGGCGATCTGGTGAGCAAACTGGTCACCCAACTCCGCTCGAAGGCCTCTCCTGGCTTTCTCGCCAATGTGACCAATCAAATGGAGCTGATGAACTTGGATGCCATCTCCCTGAGCCGATCGGGCGAATTCAAGCGAGGTGAGGAGTTGATGCGGGCAAATATCGCCAAACATCCAGCTCAGGAATTGCCCTACAGCACTCTCAGCACTCTCTACATCCAAAGGGCATCGAACGCGCAAAGGCGCGGCCAAACCAACGAGTTTCTGGAATACATGCTGAAGGCACGCGCAACCCTGGCCGACCAAGTCAAGGCACAGCCCAAGAGTGCTTCCGCCTGGATCAACTACGGTGCCACCTTCATGCAACTCGACGACCACGTCCAGGCCATCCCGGCATTCACCCAAGCCCTGGCCGTCAGCAACAACAACACCACCGCGCTGCTCAATCGAGCCATCTGCCGACTGAAGCTCAATCAACTCACCGAGGCACAGATTGATTACGAGCAGGTGAGGTCTCTCCAGCCCGACGCTCCCTACCAGGCGCTCTACGGCTTAGCGGAAATCGCCTACCGAAGCCAACGCAAGAAAGAGGCGGCGGACTTCTACGAAGAATACCTGAAGAAAGCCCCCAATGTTGTTGAGCGCGAGGAGATCCAGAAGCGGCTCAAGGAGCTTAAAAAGTAGTCCGCTCCGCTAAGGCTGGAAGCTCCCGGCCTTTCTAAAATTGCAGGCGTCAACTCAAAGAGCCCCGGTCTTCGACGGAGCAAACGAAGGCGCATCCCGTCCAATGGAATGGTATGAAGCACTCCACCCAGCCGCCCGTGTTCGCGTTCCTGTTCCTGTTCCTGTTAATCGGACTCGCGCAGACGGTGTCCTCCGCCCAGCCTGCCCGGGCCCCAGCTCCCACTTGGTCTGCCGTTGAAAAAGCGATAGAGGACGGCACTCCGAGGTCCGCTTTGGCACTTCTGGCTCCCTTGAAGGAATCGGCCCTGCAGGCCAGGAATTGGGGAAACGCGGCGCGAGCGATCGCTCAGCAAGCCCAGATCGAGGCCAGCCTGGAGGGAAATCGTCCCGAGGAAGCGATCCTGCGTCTCACTGGCTCCATCCAGACCGCCCCGGTAGAACTGCATCCCGTCCTTCACGCCCTGCTCGCCGACTGGTACTGGGCGTATTTTCAGCAGAATCGCTGGCGCTTCCTGCCGCGAAGCCGCACACAAGTCGAGCCCGGAGCCGACTTCACTAGCTGGGATTTACCGCGGCTTTTTCAAGAGATCGGACGGCTTTTTGATCGGGCGCTCTCCGCAGACACGGCATTGAAGCTCACTCCTGTGAGTCAGTTTGAGGGAATCCTGAGCCCGGGCACGCCCTCAGATCCGCAGCGACCCAGTCTCTACGACTTCATCGCCTTCCGCGCCTTGCAATTCTTTAGCGCCGGCGAGCAGGCCGGATCCGCTCCCGAGAACCAGATCGAACTCTCTTCCGACCTCCCCGTTCTCGGGGGCATCCCCCTTTTTGGCTCCAGCGAGGAATTCATCGTACCGGTCAAAACGGAACGTCAAGCGGAAGGCCCCGCTTCCGAACGAGCCCTGTGGCTCTATCGGGATCTCACTCAGTTCCATCTCTCAGATGCAGACCCTGCCGCTCGTATTGAAGTGGATCTTCATCGGCTGCGCTGGGCCAAGAATGCCACGGCGGGGGAGAACCGGAGCGCTCAGTATCTCAAGGCCCTGGATCGGCTCGCAACGAGATGGCCAAACCACTCGTCTTCTAGTCAAATTCTCCATGCTAAAGCCCGTGAACTGATGAGCCTGGGTCAGTTCCTCGCTGCAGACCAAACGGCTCGCCAGGGAGCGCTCATCCACCGCAGCAGCGCTGGCTCCGAACTGTGTCGCGCTCTCATCGCGGAACTGGAAGCTCCCGCATCGACCCTGGCGGCAGAACGAGTCTGGCTGGCCGACGGCGCGTCAACGCCGGAAGCGCTCCAGGTCTCCTACAAAAACATCACGCATCTCTGGTTTCGTGCCTACCCGCTGGTGTGGAAGCCTGGTGAAACCGAGCCAGCGGAGCTGAACGAGGCGGGCCTGGACCGCCTCCTAAAACGCGCTCCGGCCGCCGCCTGGGATGTCGAGCTCCCAGCGACGACAAACTACACCCAACAGAACGTTTCATTGCCCGGGCCCACCGGCCTCGTCCCAGGACGGTATCTGGTTGTCGCCAGCCACCGCCGGGACTTCGCGCTCAAACGCCTCCCCCTCAGCAGCACCCAGATTTGGGTCAGCGACCTAGCGCTTATCGCACGGGCTTGGCCGAATCGAGCCGATGGATTCGTCCTGAACGCCAACTCCGGAGAACCCATCTTCGGGGCCCAGGTCGAGGTATGGCAACCCAATGCCCAATGGAAATTCGTTTTGACGGACGCCCTCACGACCGACACGTCTGGCTACTTCAGCCTAAAGCCGACACACGATGGCCACCCACTTCACCTTGTAGCCACGTTCAATGGGCAACGGATCGACCTCACGGATTCATTGAACCCTTCTTTGGGATCCCCGGAGCAGAACCGCGAATCGGTCTATCTCTTCACGGACCGAGCGCTGTATCGTCCGGGGCAAGCTGTCCACTATAAGGGCATCGGCGTCCGACGGCACGCATCACCACAAAACCATCAGCTCACTCCAGGACGCACGCTGCGCCTGCAACTTTTTGACCCACAGGGAAAGTCCGTGAGCTCGGCTGAGCACACCTGCAACGATTTCGGCAGCTTTAGCGGCACCTTCACCGCCCCAATCTCCGGGTTGCGCGGAGGCTATTCCATCCGTCTGGATGGAGATTCACAGGACCAGACGTCTTTTCAGGTCGAGGAGTATAAGCGGCCCAAGTTTCAGGTGCAGCTGACTGCACCCAAAACCGCGTCTCGGTTGCAGGAAACGACCACGGTCACAGGGAGCGCACTGGCCTACACCGGAGCGCCAGTGGATGGATCCAAGGTTACGTGGCGAGTAGTGCGTGCGGCTCAGTTTCCAGACTGGGCCCCATGGCGCGGAGGCCCAGGACTGGAAGGAGCTTCACAAGAAATCTCCCATGGCACAACATCCACAAAGAACGACGGAACTTTCCTGGTGGAGTTCGTAGCGAAACCGGATCTAAAGGTCCCACCCTCCAACTATCCCATTTTCATCTTCACCGTATACGCCGATGTCACGGACTCGGCGGGCGAGACCCGTTCGGAGTCCTTTTCCATCCGCGTGGGCTACACGGCTCTCGAATTGAGCCTCGATGCTCCCTCCTGGCAAACCCCAGCAAAACCTGTGGAACTGTCGATACGCGCCCAGTCTCTGGACGAAGAGCCCCAGGTAGCGGAGGGCAGGCTGCTCGTGTACGCTCTCCGCCATCCCGCTGCCGTAAAACGCCGTCCGCTCCGAAGCCAGTGGGCGGTCTTCCTGCCCCCCCCGCAAGGTCACCACTCCCTCGAGCCCGATCTCTCGGATAGCCGAAATTGGGCCACGGGTCCCGAGCTGATGGCCCTGCCCTTCACCACCACAGCTGCTGGAAAACTGACTCAGCCGCTCTCCATGAAGGCGGGTCTCTATCGTGTGATTCTAGAATCTCGCGACCGTTTCGGCACTCCGGTGCGGGCGCAACACGATATCACTGTGATCGACCCCGGATCTCAGCGCTTTCCATTGCGCCTCGCCAGCTACCTCGATGCTCCGAATTGGGAGGTCCTTCCTGGAGCGAGCCTGCTCGCCGTCTGGGGAACGGGCTACGATGAAGGACGCGCCTTCGTTGAGTGGATTCACCGCGGTCAGCGGATCCAGGCCTACTGGACGGAACCCGGCCGCACACAACAACGCATCACCCTGCCCATCACGGAGGACATGCGAGGAGGGCTGACACTCCGAGTCACCCAGCAGCGAGAGGGACGCTCTTATCTCCACACTCAGGCTGTGACTGTGCCATGGGACTCGCAGGACTTGCATTTTCATTGGGAACATTTTAGCTCCAAGCTGCAGCCGGGAGCGAAGGAGACCTGGACTCTGATCATCCAGCCGGGGACCAACCGGGTTACGGGCGTCCCGTTCGCCCAAACCTCCACAGAGCTCATGGCCACCCTCTATGACGCGTCACTCGATCAACTCAACCCGCATGGGTGGCGAACAGGGCTAGACCTCTTTCCTCTCGATCACGCCTACTCACCGACCGTGGAAGCCAATAGGCTCCTTGGCTTTCAAGGCCTGAGCGGGCAATGGCCCTCGACAAAACATCCAAGCCTCCATTACCGAGGCTACGCCAAAGGGCTCCAGCGGGCGTCAAGGGGTAGCGACATATACCCGCGGGGAGGTATGAGCCGATTCGCCTCGGTGTTGCCGGGAGCAGCACCCGCCATGGCTGCGGCGGGAACTGCTCCCGGAGCCGTGACAGAGGACCACTCATTGGCCTTAAGTCCAAAGTCTACTCCCCAGGCAGGTGAGGTCGTGGCTAGGGGAGGGGGGCCAGATCAATCGCGACGGCCGAACGACCCAGCACAAAAAGCGGCTCCGTTCATCCAGGCACGCAAGTCGCTTCATGAGACTGCTTTTTTCCTACCCCACCTCCTGTCGGATACCAACGGGCGGGTGCGCCTCTCTTTCACCATGCCCGAGCCGGTCACCCGCTGGCGCTTTTTAGCGTTCGGACACGATCGCCTGCTTCGGTCCGGTTCTCTGGATGCAAACACGGTCACCGCCAAGGATCTGATGGTCCAGCCCAACCCTCCACGCTTCGTTCGCGAAGGCGACCGCGTCGAATTCACAGTGAAAGTCACCAACGCTTCCGATCGCCGTCAGTCAGGCCGTGCTCAACTCCGGTTCCAAACCCTCGAGGACGGCCGCTTAGCGGACGACGCGCTCGCGAACACCTCGCCGGAACAGGGCTTCGATCTTGCCGCCAACACATCGCAGACTCTGTCCTGGTCCATCCGGGTGCCCGACGGCATGGGCTTCCTGAGCTACAAGGCCGTCGCCTCCACGGAGGCGCTCAGCGATGGTGAGGAAGGGCCCTTGCCCGTGCTCTCACGCCGCGTCCTGCTCACAGAATCGCTCCCGCTCCCCATGCGCGGCCCAGGCGTGCGGCAGTTTCAGTTCACCAATCTGATCCGCTCCGCAAACTCGCCTACCCTGAAACATCAGTCGCTCACCCTGCAGATGGTATCGCAACCAGCCTGGTACGCGGTCATGGCCCTGCCCTACCTGATGGAGTTTCCGCATGAATGCGCCGAGCAAACCTTCAACCGCTATTACGCCAACGCCCTGGCGGAGCAGGTGGCAAGAAGCGATCCCAAGATCCGCCGGATTTTCGACCTGTGGAAAAACACCCCCGCTCTGAAAAGCCCGCTCGAGGCCAATGCCGACCTCAAGGCGGTGTCGCTGGAGGAAACACCCTGGCTTCTCACCGGACAAAGCGAAGGTCAGACCCGACGAAACTTGGGCACTCTTTTTGATGGAGCACGCCTCAGCGCTGAGCAGACGGCCACGCTCCAGAAACTACAAGGGCTCCAGCTCAACACCGGACTATGGCCTTGGTTCCCCGGAGGACCGCCCAACACCTATATCAGTCTCTATATCGCGACGGGCTTCGGCCGACTGCGGCATCTCGGCGTGGATGTAGCCCTCCCTCAGATCTCGTCTGTCTGGCAGGCTCTCGACCAATGGGCCGCGGGAGAGAAGCAGCGTGCGCTCAAAGAGAAAGGGGACAGCAATCACCTCAGCCACTCCATCGCCCTTTATCTCTATGGCCGCAGCTTCTTTCTCAAGGACATCCCGCTCTCGCCGGAGGCTCAGCAATCGGTCGAATATTGGCTGAAGCAGGCGCGAAAACACTGGCTCCAGCTGGGCAGCCGGGAGTGCGAGGCTCAACTGGCGCTGGCGCTGAAGCGGTGGGGAGACACCACCACCCCAAAAAGCATCGTCAACTCCCTCCGCGAACGATCGCTGCACAGTGAGGAGATGGGCATGTTTTGGCGGGATGCCGACCAGGGCTGGTGGTGGCATCAGGCACCCATTGAGTCGCAGGCCATGATGGTGGAGGTGTTCGACGAAGTCGCCAAGGACTCCGAGGCTGTGGAAGCCTGCAAGGTCTGGCTACTGAAGCAAAAGCAGACTCAGGCCTGGAAAACCACCCGAGCAACGGCAGATGCGGTGTTTGCCCTCCTGCTGCGCGGGAATGGCCTTCTGTCCAATGAAGCCCTGGTGGAAGTGGATCTCGCCGGTAAGTCGATCCGGAGTTTCGCAGCCACTCCGTCCAAGCCTGAGCCCGGCACCGGTTTCTATCAAATACGCATGGCCGGAAACGAAATCCGTCCCTCCCAAGGAGCTATCACGGTGACCAAGACGGACAACGGTGTCTCCTGGGGCAGCCTTCATTGGCAGTACTTCGAGGACCTGGCCAATGTGAAGCCTCACGAATCCACGCCCCTGCGCATCAAGAAATCGCTCTTCAGCCGAGAACTCACTGCGGCAGGCCCGGTGCTTCGCCCGCTGGCCGTGGACGAACCCTTGAAGGTGGGAGATGAACTAGTGGTTCGAATGGAATTGCGTGTCGATCGCGACCTCGAATTCGTCCACCTAAAGGACCAGCGGGGGAGCGGAACCGAGCCGGTCAATGTCCTCTCAGGATATCGATGGCAGGATGGGCTGGGCTATTACGAATCGACACGCGACACCGCTAGCCACTTCTTCATCGATCAACTGCGACGCGGAACCTACGTCTTCGAACACAGCTCGCGGATACAACTCCGAGGGGAATATCAGAGCGGAGTGGCCGAGATTCAGTGCCTCTACGCTCCTGAATTCAACAGCCACTCCGGAAGCGTCACGATCCGGGTGAAGTAGTCCAAGACTACTTTTTCAACGCCGACTCCACGAGCGTCTTAAAGTCACTCTCCAAGCCCTTCACCTGGCCGGACGGCCCCGTGAGCTTGACGAAGACGCTGCCTTCGTCGCTTTCGAGGATGGCACCCTTGAGGATGGTATCCGCTTGCGCCGTCTTGGGACCGCCGGGCATGCCGCTCATATAGGTGCCGTGAGCATGGACATAGGTCAGCTTGCGTCCACCCACGGCCACTTCCTGGACCTTGGCATCGATCTTATCCCGCCCTTCCTGAAACTGACCCAGCCAACGTTCGACATTCGCACTCGTGCCGCCACCATTCCCCGGACCGAAATGGAAGAACACCACCTCGGTCACCTGCTTGCCGTCTGCAGTCGAAACCTTCAGCTGAGCCTTGCGCATCGCCGAAGCAGACTCCACCCAGGTCCATTTCTCAGCGCGCTGAAAAGTGAATTCCCCCACCTTGAAAGAGGCTGGAGCCCCCGCAGCAAATGCGGGGGCGATGTTGAGTGCAAGGACGGAGGAGACAAGCAGGACGCAAATATGTTTCAACATGCGGCGAAGCTTAGCCAATGACTAGCGACTGTCAACTGGCCCCAAATCACCGTATATGGACCGCTCCCCGTGCAGGAGTTTTGTAGTGAAGACCTTTTTGAGCTTCCGCGCTCAGAGTTTTCCAGTATCCCCTGTGGCCAGACGCATGACGGACTGTTCACTCAGTTGGTCGCGGAGCAGAACTCCGCTAATCCGCCCTTCGTGCATGATCAATGCCCGGTCCGAAAGGCCTAGGACTTCCTCCATCTCGCTAGACACGAAAACAATCGCCACACCCGTCGCTGCCAGGGATTCCATGATGCGGTAGATCTCTGCCTTAGCCCCCACGTCAATCCCTCGCGTTGGTTCGTCGAGCAGCAAAATCTTTGGCTTGAGCGCCAGCCACTTGCCGAGCACCACCTTCTGTTGATTTCCTCCGGAGAGAAAGCGTGCCTCCTGTCCGTCATGCGGCGTCTTGATGTTCAGATCCGCGATACTGCGGCGGCTGAGCGCAGTTTCATAAGCCTTGGGAAGCCATCCCCCCCTGCCACTTTGGCTATGAAGGCTGGCGAGACTAAGATTTTCCTTCACAGCCATCTCAAGAATTAGCCCCTGCTGCTTGCGATCCTCAGGAACCAGAGCGAACCCGGCGGCGATGGCGTCGCGCGCGGAATGAATCTCACAGACTTGGCCCGCAACCAGGATCTCCCCGTCAAGCGCCGGCTCAATTCCGAACAAAGTCATTAGAACTTCAGTCCGCCCCGCCCCTACTAGGCCGGCTATACCCACCATCTCCCCGGGGAAAACGGAGAAATCCAAAACGTGCTTGGGATAGGCGAAGGTCCTGAGTCCTTTCACCTGGAGCAAGGGCTCTCGTGGACCCTCATCCTGACGACGGGGCACGGCGGCGGCGCGACGATAAAACTGGCTGACATCGCGGCCTACCATCAGGTGCACCAAATTCTCATGCGTGATCTCCGTCGACCTAAGCTCCCCAGCGTTCTCGCCGTCGCGGAGAACGGCGACCCGATGCGCCAGCTCCCTCACCTCGCCCAGGCGATGTGAAATATAAATGATTCCCACCCCGCCAGCACTCAGATCCCGAATCACCCGCTTCAGCTGTTCCGCCTCGTGTTGGCTGAGACTCGAGGTCGGCTCGTCCATGATGAGCACACGCGCATTCACCGAAAGCGCCTTGGCGATCTCCACCATTTGCTGATGCCCAAGACTGAGTTCCTCCACCAGAACGCCTGGATCCACATCCAATCCGACCTTGGCAAGGAACTGGCGCGACTCCCGATCGATCCGCGAATGATCGATCAGGCCAAGGCGTTTGGGCTCGCGGCCCAGGAAAAGATTGGCTCCAACGGTGAGATTGTCCGCAAGGTTGAGCTCTTGATGGATCAAGGCAATCCCACAGCGCAAGGCATCCTCGACCGAATCGATACGCACCACCCGCCCGTCGAGTCGAACGACTCCCGCATCGGGCGTTTGCACCCCAGCGAGAATCTTCATCAGGGTGCTCTTCCCTGCGCCATTCTCCCCAACGACTGCCAACACCTCACCGGCACCCAGGCGAAGTCCTACCCCGCGCAATGCCTTTACTCCAGGGAACTGCTTCACAATTCCCTCCACCTCTAGAACGGGGCGAGGGTCAATGCCCTGGACGGTGACAGCCATCAGCCCTTCTTGAGTTTGGCTTTAAGATCGCTCCAAAACTCATCCACATTGTCTTTCCGGATCTGCCGTGCAGGAATGTCGATAAACTTGCTCTCTGGTACAACACCCGGAGTTCCCTTGGCCAACTCGCCGAGGAGTTCGACGGAACGATACCCATAGAGATAGGGGTTTTGTACCACTGTGCCGTAGACCACTCCCTTTTGGATCCCATCCAATGTCTCATCGGCCTCGTCAAACGCGATCAGCTTGACCTTGCCAAGCTTGCCTGCGCGATCCAGAGCTTCAATGAGCAAGGGCGGGTTGTAACCGAAAAGCCCCACCATCGCCGCGAGATCGGTATGCCGGGCGAGGGTGTCTTCAGCATTGGCCTTCCCCTTGGCGCGATCGAATTGGTCGGTAAGCGTGCCCAGAATCGTGAAGCCATTTCCGGTCAGAACTTGATCCGGCGGATCATATCGCTTCGGGTCGACTGACCGACCAAGCACCTCATCGATCACTCCCTGGCGCCGACGTCGTGCGTTGTCCTGCTCCAATCGACCAATGAAGATCATCAGCTTGCCGCCTTTGGGCAACGCTTCCTTCACTAACTGGCCACACATCCGGCCAGCGGTGTAGTTGTCCATGCCGATGTAGAGCATCCGATTGGAATCGGGGGCATCGGAGTCATGGGTGATCAGCTTGGTGCGAGCCGCAGCCTTGTTCAGAATCTCGGTCTGATTCGAAGGATCGATGGGACTGATGGCAATCCCGTCGACTCCCCGGGTGATCAAATCCTCGACCATGGTCTTTTGGTCCTCAATGCCCGCAGGCATATGAACGCTCACATCGAGGCCGAACTTCTCGCCCGCATGCTTTACCCCGGTCTCGGCGATGGTCCAGAAGGCAGCCACGCCGTTGCTCACGAAGGCCACCCGCTTCTTCTTTCCCGTGGCGGCGGGGGGGCTGCCCGCGGAGGCTGGCGACGCAGGGTTCTTCTCAGGCTGACATCCAGTGATGCACAGAACGGCGACGGCGAGGATGCCGAAACGACGCAAGGGGTGGCTCATAGGGGCTATGTTATGGGAGGAAATTGGACGGGGGTCAATGGTCGAGTCTGCGATGTCGGATCTCACTCAAAGTCGTAGATAACCGCGCGGGAACAGTTCTTCTTGAAAACCTTCTCCACGAAGTCGATATGGAGGGGATGAACTTGGTAGTCGTCCTGCGCCTGTTTCGTGGGGAAAGCAAGATTCAGGGCGACCTGATAGGTCTGTTCAACCACCGGACGGTGGCTACCTACCATCTTCCCGATATGAAAAAAAGTCACGCCGGGGATGGGCTTGAGGTATTGATTTGCGCCAGCGATCAGCTCGTCGGCCGCCGTAGAATTCTTGGGATCAGTCCAAAAAATGACAATGTGTGAAAACATGAGGGCCGAGAGTGCGTGGCGGCGTGGAAAATCTCAAGCCTTTGGAACGGGTCACGGCACGAAAAATTTGACCCCATCGAAGACCTGCCCGCGAATCTCCAGGCCTTTGATCTCGCCCGAAATGCGATTCGTTCCCTTGATGGCATCGGACTGCGCTCGAAAGTGTGAGGTGCTTCCCAC
>CAMAVD010000161.1 GCA_945861575.1 Akkermansia muciniphila | reverse complement strand
CCCTGGGCGGTGAAATCGTTGAAGGCGGTCTGATACTGGGCGGAGGTGAGACCGTGCCGAGCGACCCAGGCCACCGAGCTGTCCTTGATCCAAAGCCCCGCGAAGCGAGGGGACTCCTCGGCTGCGCAGCGACTGTGCAGCCCGAGCATCAGGCAAAGGAGGCCCAGCCTGGAAAAAGAGTAGAACAAGCGGATTGCCATCATTTCATACTACCCAGGCATTGCTGGGTGTAAACAGCATTTCCGGAAGAACCAATAAACAGAACGCCCATTTTCAAAATGAGAACGGCTGGCGCAGCAAGTTCCCATTTGACTCCCCCCAAACGCCCGAGCAGGTTTTGGGACGACTCACCCCCACCATGAAAAAGTCGGATCAGCGAAGCATCTCCCGCCCTCGCACGCGCGCGAAGGATTCCCGTCGCCCCCCTTCCCCTCCCGCTTCGCGCACTAGACAATCCTCCCCTCACATCGTCGTGGTGGGGGCTGGGGCTTTCGGGGGCTGGACCGCTCTCCATCTGCGTCGCTCTGGGGCTCAGGTCACCCTGCTCGACGCCTGGGGCCCTGGGCATGTGCGCTCCAGCTCCGGCGGCGAAACGCGTGTCATCCGCGCAACCTATGGCCCGGATCGCCCGTACTACGGACTGGTAAAGCGATCCTTGGAGCTCTGGCGCGAAAACGAGAAGCAATGGAAGCGTCCACTCTATCAACAGACGGGTCTGCTCTGGATGGCCGGGAAGAACGACGCCTATGAGCAGGCCGCCCTTCCCCTGCTCCGGGAGCACGGACTGGCCTACGAAAGCCTGACACCAGACGAAGCATCCAAGCGCTACCCCCACATCTGCTTCGACGGAGTGCCCTGGGTGATTCAAGAGATCGATGCCGGATACCTATTGGCACGCAGAGCCTGCGCTGCAGTGATGGAGTCCTTCGTCGCGGAGGGCGGCAGGTATCAACAATTCCGCGCCGTGCCAGACCGGATTATCGGAGGTGCCCTGAAAGGCCTACGACTCCAGGATGGCACGTCGATCCAGGCCGATGCCTACGTCTTCGCCTGCGGCCCCTGGCTCGGGCAGCTCTTTCCAGGAGTCGTCCAAATTAGATCCACCCGCCAAGAAGTTTACTACTTTGGCACCCCTGCTGGAGATCGGGTGCATCAGGAAGAGAACACCCCGGCGTGGATCGACCACGGCCCAGGCCTTATCTATGGGATTCCTGGAAATGAATGGAGGGGTTTTAAGCTGGCCGATGACGCCCCCGGTAAGCGGGTGGATCCGGAGAGCCAGGACCGCTCGCCAACGCCCTCTGGAATCGCAGCTGTCAGAAAATACCTTCACCGGCGTTTTCCGAAACTCAAAGGCGCCCCGCTGATCGGAGCTGAGGTGTGCCAATACGAGGTATCAGCCGACAAGCGCTACATCGCAGACCGCCATCCAGAGGCCTCGAACGTCTGGCTGGTGGGGGGGGGATCAGGTCATGGATTCAAGAACGGCCCAGCCTTCGGTGAGTATGTTGCCCGCATTGTGCTCTCCAAACAATCCGTTGATCCCTTCTTTGGCCTGAGCCGCTTTGGATCCGACCCTTCGAAGAAGGCCAAGCCTGAACGCGGAGCTCTATAGAAGGTAAAGCCCCGCCCAACGAGAGGCCTTACTAATGAATTGCCTCCCGTTCCGTTTTGCGCTGGTCTACTCCGCATCTAATTCGATGACAACACGCACATCCAGTTCCAAGAAGGCCTATCTCGTGGCCAATGGGGATCTCCGAATCACCGCCAACCAAAAGTGCTGGTCCGAACAGGCCCGCATGGAAGCCACGCTCACGAAAGCATTCAAGCAAGCCGGGTGGCAACTGATACGTGCGCATGAGTACGACCCCAAGGCCAAGCATGGTTTTATCGACTCCCAAAAGCGTGGGATGGAGGTCTTTCGGGATCTCGATCCTGACGCACCCCTGGTGGTGGCTGAAGCGGTGTGGCAATACAGCCAACACATCCTTCCTGGTCTCTACACCCACCGCGGCCCCATCCTAACGGTCGCCAACTGGAGCGGCACCTGGCCCGGCTTGGTGGGAATGCTCAATCTCAATGGCTCACTTTCCAAAATGGGGATTGCCTACAGCTCCCTCTGGTCGGAGGACTTCAACGACGCCTTCTTTAAGAACGGTCTCAATGAGTGGTTGAGCACAGGCCGCGTCTCCCACGATCAAGGGCACGTACGGGACTTCAATCTGGTAAAGATCGCTGAGGCCGACGCGGCACTCGGACGCGAGTTTGGCGCTCGATTCCGTCGAGAGAAAGCGATCATGGGTGTCTTCGACGAGGGTTGTATGGGAATGCACAATGCCATCATCCCTGACGAGATTCTGAACCCCACCGGACTCTTTAAAGAGCGCATGAGCCAGTCGACCCTCTACGCGGCGATGCTCCAGGTCGGCGACGATGAAGCCCGGGAAGTGTTCGCCTGGTATAAGAAGAAGGGCCTTCAATTTCGCTTCGGCAGCGACGAGGCCACCGAACTCACCGAGGATCAGGTGCTGCAGCAATGCAAAATGTATATCGCCGCGCTGCGCTTGGCGGAGGAATTCGGCTGCGCGACCATCGGCATCCAATATCAGCAGGGATTGAAGGATCTCACCCCTGCCAGCGATCTGGTGGAAGGAACGCTAAACAACACCGACCGACCGCCAGTGCGCTCGCTGAAGACCGGCAAGCCTATCCTTCCAGGGGAGGCTCTGCCCCATTTCAATGAGGTCGACGAATGCGCCGGGCTGGACGGGCTGCTGACCTATCGCCTCTGGCGCGAGCTAGGCTACCCCCCCGCCAACACCTTGCACGACCTCCGCTGGGGTCAGCATTTCAAAGGTGCGGGGGTGGACGACTATGCCTGGGTTTTCCTGATCTCAGGTGCCGCTCCGCCGGAGCATTTCATCGGTGGATGGCGCGGAGCCAGCAGCGAACGTCAGCCGTCGATGTACTTCAGATTGGGCGGCGGCACGCTCAAAGGGATCTCAAAACCTGGGTCTATTGTGTGGAGCCGGGTCTTCGTTCTCGAGGGTCGCCTCTGCGCGGATGTAGGCGTGGGCAAGGTGGTGACGCTTCCTGAGGCCGAGACCCAGCGCCGCTGGGACGAAACCACTCCCCAATGGCCGATCATGCACGCGGTGCTCAGCGGCATCAACCGCGACCAAATGATGGCACGCCACAAGTCGAATCACATCCAGGTGGTCTACGCCCCATCGGAGTCAGCCGCGCACCGTGCGGCGAGGATCAAGGCCGCAGCGTTCGCGGAACTGGGGCTGCAGGTGGCGTTCTGTGGGGATGTGAAGCTGGCCTGATCAAGCCGCCGTCTGGGCGAGCGTTGGCTCACGCAAACGTAGGCGTAGCGTCACTAGGGCGCCGCCTACATTCGGAGCGGGCTCATGCGGTCCGTTCGATCATGCCGTCCTTTATCTGCACCACCCGCGTCGCGATGGAGAGCAGCGCTGGACGATGCGTGACCAGGAGAACCGTGCGGCCCGCAAGCAAGCGGCGAAGGCCATCGATCACCAGGGCCTCTCCCGCTTCATCCAGAGCGCTGGTAGGCTCATCGAGCAGGACGATCGGTGCATCCTTGAGAAATACCCGAGCCAAACTAAGGCGCTGCTTCTCGCCCACGCTCAGGCGAGCGGCGCCATCCCCGACCTGGGTCTCATAGCCCTGAGGCAGCTTCACGATAAAATCGTGGGCATTGGCGGAACGTGCCGCCGAGATGATCTCGTGGTGAGTCGCCCCTTCGCGGCCGAAACCGATATTGTCCGCAACGCTGCCTGTCAGAAGAACGGGCTCCTGAAAAAGCACCGCCACTTTGAGACGCAGATCCCCACGCGCCAGCTTTCTCAAGTCCTGCCCGCCAACCTCGACCGAGCCGGAAGCGGGATCATAGAAGCGAGAGAGCAGATGCAGCAGGGTCGACTTGCCGACGCCACTGGGTCCAAGAATCGCCACCACATCTCCCTCGAACACCTTCAAGCTCACGCCACGCAGCACAGAACCTCCAGGGGTATAGGAAAAGGCCACGTCCCGAAACTCAATCAAAGGCCGCACACGCCCGCGTCCCACAGTGAGCAAATCAGGAAATGGCAGCGGGTGTGGCGTGTCCTCCCCCTCATCCGGGATCTCCAGGAGCTCAAGAACCCGAATAACTCCTGCCCGAGCGGTGCTCACGGTGGATCCGACGTGAGAGAGCTGGTTCAATGGCTCATACAGCAGCCCCAGATAGGCCAAGAAAATCGTCAGTTGCCCCAGCGAAATCCGTCCCGCCGTGACCTCATTGGCTCCCACCCAAAGCATGGCGGCAGATCCTAACCCAAAGACGATCGCCACCACAAAACTATAGAGAACCTCGGATCCGTGCTGGGCCAGACGCGACGCACACGCCACTTCGGTCTGTTTCTGAAATGCCCGTCGGACAAAGGGCCCACGCAGGAAGGATTGAATCAAAGGCAGATGTTGCACCATCTGCTGAAAGAGCGTGGTGACCTGGCTGTCAGCCTGTCGCGCAGCCTCGCCGCGCTGCGACATGCGCGGTCCAAGCAGGTGGATCACCCCCATGAGGAGCGGGGCAATCGCCAAGGAGACCCCGGTGAGCTTCGGACTGATGCGGACCATGACCACCACCATGAGGGTGAGAGTGAGGACGGCCGTCCCCAGAACCATGACGCCTTGCTGAAACAAGGTCTGAACTGAATAGACATCCCAGGAGGCTCGGTAGATCAGATCGCCACTGGTCATCCGCTGCTGGGAAGGCCAACTCCATTCCTGAAGCCGCTCCGCGATTTGTTGTCTCACGCGTGCCAGGGCACGCAGACCGATTCGGATGCTCAGGTACTGCGTTGCCGCCGAGAGGCCACCCCGCAGCAGGTGGATAAGAAGTGTCGCGAGAGCCACCCAGACCGCCAGGTGAGGCGCTCCGACAGACTGAAGATCGAGCTGCGGCAGGAGTGTGCGGCCCGGCCTGCCCGCGAGGAAATCCACCAGGAGCGCTGCGGGCCAGGGGGTGATGACATTCGCCACGATACCCAGCAGAAGCAGGACCGCCACGCTGAGAATCCCTGAAGCATCCGGACGATAGAAGTGAAGGACCCGCCGCAGAGGGTCCATATTCTGTTGAGAGACTAACATGAGTGGCCTAAGGGCGTCCCCTAGAGTTTCAACTGGAAATCAGCCTGGCTTGGGAGCAACGCTGACCGCGCTGCGGAGACGAAGAAAGGCGATCATGGCCGCGGCAAGCGCGATACCGGCACAAAGGAAGTAAGGAAGCGTCACTCCACGAGCGTAGAGCGTGGTGGCGCAGACCGGCCCGAGGATGCGGGCGAGGGCTCCGACGCTCTGAGCCACGCCCAGGTTGGCCCCCTGCTCATCGGCGGGCGAGTTGCTCGAGATCAAGCCCATGGTCGGCGCGCGGTTGATCCCAGAGCCAGCGGCGAAGATGCCCAGACCGAACAGAAGGCCCGCCAGACCGCTGGAAAGAGGAATGAGAACAAGGCTGACAGCGACGGCCAACAAGCTAAGCCAAATCAGTTTCACCTCCCCAAATCGTTTCACCAATCGGCCGATCGCCCCTCCCTGGATGAAGGCCGCTACGATACCGCAATAGGCGAAGATGAAGCCGATACGCTTCTCATCGAAGAAGAAGCGGGGAGCCGCCAATCCCTCAGGGTAGGCCAGCTGGAGATATTGTCGGTTCAGCGAAGTCAGAGTTCCGCTGCTGGCAGCGTCCGCCTGTCGCTTCCTAACGCTGTCAGGAACAGGGATCTCACGGAAGGCCGTGGCTTCATAAAAATCGGGCAGCTCAATCAGCTTATTCAGGCTGTGCATCAGGACCACCCGATCCGAACCCGCGGGAGGAAGCTCCCAAGAGTTTTTAGCTATCAGGCCACGCAGATGTTGCGAGACCGGATCCACACCCTCGCGTAGACGTTTCACTAAAAGTTCGGGATCCTTTAAATTGTGCTCGTGAACCTTTGCCGATCCCAGGATGAGCGGCAGGGTCGTTTCGAAACAGGTAAAGCAGAAGGTGGCCAGGAAGAAGAGCAGGATCAGAACCGCCAGCACTGGGTTCCCCAATGTGTGACGCCACTGGGCGAACTTCGGCCGCTCTGCCGCCTTCACGCTACCCGGCACCCGACTCTCCACCAGGATGAAACAGCCCAGAATGAAGTTGAAGGTACAGAACGCAGCGGCCACCCAACCCGGGCCAGACAGCCCCCACCACGCGGCGACCGACCCGATGGCCGGTCCCAGGATAAAGCCCAGCCCGAAGGCCATACCAATCATGCCCATGCCCTTGGAGCGATTCTCAGGGGTGGTGATATCGGCGATGTAAGCAGAGGCCACCGAGATGTTCGCACCGCAAATTCCAGCGAACACACGTGAGATAAGGAGCATCCAGAGTCCAGTATTTCCCTGTAGAAAGGAGGCCCAAGCGAACAGGGCGTAGGAGACTGCGGAGCCCGCATTGCTGATCAGCAGGACCGGACGCCTTCCAATTCGATCCGAGAGACGTCCCCACAGAGGGGCAAAGAAAAACTGCATCAAAGAAAACGAGCTGATGACGAGCCCGATCAGTAGGCCCTCCGCGCCGAAACGCTCAATGTAGCGGGGGAGCAACGGCATGACGATGCCGAAACCGATCAAGTCGATAAAAACAGTAAGAAAAATAATGAGCAAGGACGGCTTCTTCATGATCGCTAAAAACGGTGGCATGGCTCCATTTCAGCGATCACTGACGAACGCTGCATTACGGTAGGAAAGCCGGGCCATCGATGGCAGCGGAGTCTCGGGAGATAGGATTCCAGAGTCAACCTTGATCCTTGAGTGAAGGAGCAGGCACTTGTGCATGGCGAAAGACTATTCAGGCAGCGTTGGGGAGTTCCAAGAGTCCATTGCAATGTGATTTCCATCCTTCAAAACTGGACACCGATCAATGGGTGCGCGAGTATGTCGTCGAACCAACCTCTTCTTGATGTCGGCTGACGGTCTTGGCGAGGCAGCGGAAATGCTCGATTGTTAGTACCTGGGTGCGACAAGATCCTCGGGACATGAGCGGAACTAAACGACACGCGCGCGCTCTTGAGATTATCGCCGAGCATGGCTTTGCCTCCGTGAAAGATCTTAGCCGGACGCTAGGGGGTTCAGAAATGACCATCCGCCGTGATTTGGATCGGCTCGATGGGGAAGGAAAGATGGTGCGCCACCATGGGGGCGCCGCGAGGGGTGGCTTCGACGACAGTCCCGAGGACCCGTTTGGCACGCGGCGACGGGAAGCGGCTCAGGCGAAGCTGGTGATCGGCGCCCATGCGGCAACGCTCGGCCACAGCGGATGGCCGCGACTTGAGGACAATGCGCATCCCTCGAATCCCAACCCCAAAAGCAAGACTCGGCGCATGAAGACAAACGCAACGCTCAGGATTCTGTTCCATTACTGGCTGCGCATCAAGAAGGAGGCGACGCTCCCTGCCTGGAGAGCCAAGCCCCTCCGTTTGGTTGCGGCAGTGGTGCTCGCCCTGGGGGCACTTGTCGGAGGCCCCGCGCAGGGCGCAATGGTGCATCGCTGGACGTTCAATGACGGCACACCCAATGACTCGGTGGGCACGGCCAACGGCTCGCTGTTTGGCACGGCGACGATCATTGACGGCCGACTGCAGTTGAGCGGGTCAAGCGAAGCCAACCGAATGGAAGCCACGCTGGGCGCCCCCCTGGGCGCCAACAAAACGCTGGTGGCGTGGTTCACGCTTTCCAGCCTTACGCCCAACAACACCGCGGGCGGCCCGCTGGGCGTGCAAGATCTGGCCACGAGCACCTTCGACGCGATCACCTATGGCGAGGCGTTTGGAGGGCAGTGGATGAATGGCAGCGACAACTGGGCACGCACATTTGTCGGCAACAATGGCAGGGCGATTGAAACACTCGTGGAACCGAACGAGATCATGCTGGCGATTACGCAGGACTCGGGCTCGGCGAACCAGATCAAGCTCTACCGCAACGGCGTCCTTTACGCTCAGTATTCGAAGGGCACGCTGCAGTCGTACCCCGCGGACGGCCAGGTGGTGATGGGGCCGCGCTTTGGCAATTCCGGTTACATGGACGGCTACATCAACGAGGCCCGCATCTACGACAGGGCGCTGACTGCGGTTCAAATTGCGGCACTCACGCTCTCCATTTCCCTGCAGTTCGCGCAGGAACCTCAGAACCTCATGGCGTATGAAGGCGAGACGCACGGCCTGCTTGGGAATGCGATCGGGGACGAGTCGATCGGCTATCAATGGTATAAGAACGGGGGTCTCCTGAGCGGGGTCACGAGCACCAAGTTGGATTTTCCCAGCCTGCAAGCATCCGACGCCGGTTCCTACTTCCTTGTGGCGAGCAATGCCAGCGAGATGATCACCAGCCAGGTGGCCCGGGTCGTCGTGCGCACGCCGGCCGACGGGGGCTTGCTAGCCCGGTGGACGTTTGATGACGGCACCGCCCGCGACGTATACGGCTTTGCGGATGGCAGGCTCTTTGGCACCGCGAAGATCGTTAACGGCCGGCTGCAGTTGAGCGGATCGAGTGCAGCCAACCGCATGGAAGCCCCGCTGGGGTTCCCCCTGGGGGTGAACAAAACGCTGGTGGCCTGGTTCACACTCGCGAGACTTACGCCCAACAACACCGCGGGCGGCCCGCTGGGCGTGCAAGATCTGGCCACGAGCACCTTCGACTCGATCACCTACGGCGAGGCGTTTGGGGGGCAGTGGATGAATGGCAGCGACAACTTCGCCCGCACATTTGTCGGCAACAATGGCGGGGCGATTGAAACACTCGTGGAACCGAACGAGATCATGCTGGCGATTACGCAGGACTCGGGCGCGGCGAACCAGATCAAGCTCTACCGCAACGGCGTCTTTTACGCTCAGTATTCGAAGGGCACGCTGCGGTCGTACCCCGCGGACGGCCAGGTGGTGATGGGGCCGCGCTTTGCCAATTCCGGTTACATGAACGGGTACGTCAACGAGGCCCGCATCTACGACCGGGCTCTCTCGCCGGTCGAGGTAGCGGCCGTGGCGGGAATCCGGCTCATCATCACGAGCCAACCGCAGGACCAGATCAAGTTCGTTGGCCAGACGGCCACCTTTGCCGTCGACGCCGCAGGCGATGCGCCCTTGTCGTTCCAATGGCTCAAAAACAGGATGCCGATTGCCGGCCAGACGGCCACGAGCCTGGTCCTGACGGACGTTCAGTTGGCCGCCGCCGGGGGGTACTCGATGGTGGTGAACAACCCGTCGGGCAGCCTGACCAGCGTGGTGGCACGCTTGGATGTCAGTGTGATGCGACAGCCGATCTCCAGCGACCTGACGCTATGGTTGGATGCCACCGACATCGATGGCGATGGGCAGCCGGACAGCACGGCCGACGGCACGGAGGTCACGCTCTGGACGGATAAGTCGGGCCTCGGCAACGACGCCGCGGCCACGGGCACCCTCACCTATGACAGCTCCGGTTTGAATGGGCGGCCGGCCGTGACCTATGATGGCAGCGCCTATTTCAGCACGGCCAGCGGCGGGGAGAGTTTGCACGACGCCTTTACGATGTTCGTGGTGTTCGAGAACGACGGGTTGAACCAGTTCGACACCTCAGTCGAGTGGGGCAATGAGGCGGTCGGGCAGAGGCGCGGCATGATGCGATGGCCCAACAGCGGCGGCATCCTCACGTTCAGTGGCTACGGCGCTGACGTGAACAGCTCAAGCCCAGTGTTGGCCAACCAGAATTACGTCACCGTGATCACCAAGGCGACCGGGCTCAACGGGCTGATCACGATTTACAACAATGGCAGCAAGGTGGCTTCGGGCACTGCCCCGCTCAACGATTTTACTTCTGCCGCGATCAAGATCGGAGCCAACAACGATGGCAACGAACAGTGGAACGGGCACATTGCCGAAGTGCTGATCTACAGCCGCAAACTATCCGCTCAGGAACTCAACGAGACGGGAGTCTATCTCGGACTAAAATACGGCGTGAGGTCCGCTTACGTAGTCCCGCCGAACCTCACGATCGCGCGCACCGGCAACACCGTGAACATTTCCTGGACCGCACCGGGTTCCTGGGTTATCGAATCAACCGACGCGCTGCCTGTCGGCTCCTGGACCGCCGTGCCTGGGGTCGGAAATAAGAGCGTCTCGGTCCCGGCGTCGGAGGCGCCCCGCTTCTACCGCTTGCGCCAGCCTTAGGCCTCGCGGGACCGGCGAGACGGATCAGGAGTCATCCACTCCACGTCACGACCGGGCGGCTACAAGCTCGCCCGGCCGTCTTACTCTAAGTTGTTTCATGAAAAATCTTAGCTCTCCGCTGGTTTGGCGTCCGGTCCTGCTGGCTCTTTTGTGTTTCGCCGTCGGCGCCCGCGCCGCCTCGGTCAACGTGAGTGGCTACACCAACGACTTCAGCACTCAGCCCCCCGCGACCGATTGGGCCACCCTTTCCCTGCCCGGAGCGGCGGTCAACCTCGCCGACGTTGTCCCGTTGGATTTGCGCCTGGCGCGACCTCAGCCGGAACCCCCGGGTCCGTCGTCGCGCAGCACCGCGATCGTGATCTCGGAAATCATGTATCATCCAACCAACCGCGTGGATGGGAAGAACCTCGAGTTTATCGAACTCTACAATTCCAATCCCTGGGCCGAGGATCTGAGCGGGTATCAGCTCACCGACGCCATCAACTACACCTTTCCGTCCAATACGACGATCCCGGCGCTGAGTTATCGGGTTGTCGCCGCGGCGCCGGCGGACGTGCAGTCTGTGTATGGGTTCAGTGGCGCGCTGGGACCTTGGGCGGGCACGAACGGGTTGCCGAACAACACCGGTTTGATCCGTCTGCGGAATCGGGCCGGGGCCATTCTGCTGGAGGTGGACTATCGGGACGAGCCGCCCTGGCCGACGGGTGCCGACGGGGCCGGACATTCCCTGGCACTGGCCCGCCCCAGCTTGGGCGAAGCCGATCCCCGCGCCTGGTCCGTGAGCCAATGGGTGGGCGGCTCTCCGGGCACGAATGAGGTTTGGACCTCGCTCCCAGGCGGTTTGGACGCGGTACAGATCAACGAGTTCTTTGCCAACAGTGATCTGCCGGACCTGGATTTTGTTGAACTGTTCAACTACTCGACCCAGCCGGTCGATCTGGCCGGCTGCATCCTGACCGACGACGCCGAAACAAATAAGTACGTCTTCTCGCCGGGCGTTGTGATTCCGGCGCTCGGGTTCCTTGCCTTGGACGAGGCTCAATTTGGATTCGGACTCAGTTCCGCTGGTGAAACCATCTACTTCAAGGCGCCCGGTGCCCGGCGCGTGGTGGACGGGGTGCGGTTTTCCGGACAGGAACGGGGTGCGTCCATGGGACGATCCCCGGACGGCGCTTCAGGGTTCTCCCCGTTGGCAGCGCGAACACCTGGAGCCGCCAACGCTCGTCGGCGTCTTCCCGACGTCGTCATCAACGAAATCATGTACCACCCGGTGAGCGGCGATCGGAATGACGAGTTCGTCGAACTGCACAATCGCTCGACGAACGCGGTGACCGTCG
>CAMAVD010000160.1 GCA_945861575.1 Akkermansia muciniphila | reverse complement strand
TAGACGCGAATGCGAAAAAGGCTCCTGGGTTGTAACTTCTGGATTATCGTTCTTTGGAGTTCATGCAACCCATGGCCGATGCCGTTGATCACCTCCAAGGCACACCCAACTACCAAGTATACTTCATCCTTCAGCAGCCATGTCTCATTCGCGTTCATTGGCGTTCATTCGCGGTTAACGTTCAAATCCCGTCGGTGGGTTTCGGTGAACCTAAAGCAACCGTCTCAATGCCGACCCAGTTCGTGATCAGTTACCTGCGGTTAACCCGGGGCTACCGGCTTCGACCCCTCCGGGGTCGGCGGCCCAAGAGATCGTTCACACGAATAGCCCCGCTGTCCGCTCCGGATCCCGAAGGGATCACAGCCCATAGCCGGTCGGTTGAGGACCTCCGGGACGACACCACCGGTTCTCTGTTTTAGTGGAAGGATCCTGGAGGGATCCCGAGCTTTTACCTGCGCGTGCTGCTTTCGCTGGCGGGAGGGGTCGCGGCTGCGGTCTTCGTGGGTTTGACGGCCTTGGGCGTTGTGACCGGTTCCAGAGGAGGGACAGCGATGTCGTAGTAGCCGATGAACATTTCGTCGGTCGTCTGCTCCCCAAAAGCCACCCAGGCCTTGGGGTTTGGATTGGAGGGATTCGAGGCCGAGTTGTCGAAGGTGCCGGAGCAGATCAGTTCGCTGCCCGCAGCGATGGTGAGCGGCTGCTTCAGTCGATAGAGGGTTTGCCAGTTGAAATCCCACCGTGGAACCGAGAGGAGGGTCTGGCTCGTGCCATCCGGCCTTACCAGATCGTATTTGAAGGAGGCCCCGCGCACGTGCATGTGGGGGCTGAGATGGTGAAGGACCGCTTCCTTGCGAAACTTGTAGCTCGCCTTGGCCTTGTAGTCTCTCTGCCCTGGGGTGATCAGGAGTTCCGTTTGCGTGATCGCGCGGGTGCGAAGCTCCCACTGCGGTTTGGCGGGGAGTCGATAGAGTCCGATCTCCGAGCGGTCGAGCTCCGGCTTCCCGGTAGGCGAGTAGTGCATCTGAAAGATGATCTTAGTTCCCTTGGGGAGGAACTTGCCGCTGCCCTCGGGGAAAGGAATGGATTCAGCCCCGGGGACAAAGGCAGTGAAGAACCCCGCTGTCCCGGCATTCTGCCTGGGTTCAATCGATTTCAAATGCTCCGGATACTTCACGAAGATGAGTGCGTGATGCAGAACCTTTGGGTTTCCTGCTTTCACCACAGCTGCCCGCAGCCAGACGTCCTCTTGAATGGGGTTCTCCACCTCGAAGTACTGGTAGGGCACAACTCCGGTGGCGGGGATGGCGAATTCCTGAGGCATGGCGACAATCACGTCGGGCTTGCCCAGCGGCCAAGGCTCCGGTTTGGGAGGGGCAGTGGTCGCCAAGGGATCCTCACCCTCACCTCGGGGTGTTTTGGCGGCGATCCATCGCAGGAGGATCCGGGTTTCTGTCTCGCTCAGTGGGGGATGCCCACCAAAGACGCCGATCTCCGGATCGTTAGGCGCTGGCGGCATCCGTTGCTCCAAGAGCACCTCGCGGGTCATGGAGGCCCAGCCCTTCACCTTCTCGTAGTGGCTCATCGCGAAGGGGCCGATGTTTCCCGGGCTGTGACAGCGGACGCAATGTTGCGCTAGGATGGGAGCCACATGCTGGGTGTAGGTAGGAGGGGTGTGGTCCGTTTCGGACTTCAGAGTGATCTTGCAGCCCTTGAACTCGGATCGAGGGGAGGCGATCGTCTTTCCTTCCAAGAAGGAACCGAGTGCCTCGGCAAGAAAGCGGCGCGTGGGCTCGGTCTTTTGGGTGGCGTAGCCTAGCCGATCATCCACGGCCCCGCGATAAGCGATGGTCCAGTGGGTGGTATCGATCAAGAGAGCCTCGCCGGTGCGCTGCACCCCCAGCATCTCGCTGACCCATTGGCCCTTGTCGAGCAGGATGGGAGCGGTGATCCCGAACTCCTCCGCCTCTTTGCGGATCGAGGCCCGGTCGTCTTGCGGATTGGCATTGAGCATCCAGAACTGGACCCCTTTGGGGCCGAATTCCTTTTCCAGCTCGAGAAGGGCAGGAAGGGTTTGTCGGGCGATGGGGCATCCATTGCCGGTGACAAAGAGCACAATAGCTTTGGAATGCTTTTGGCGATAGAGCTCTCGTGAAGCGCCCCGGTGATCGAGCAGATGAAAGTTGTCGACCGCGTTCTCCGCTTTCTCTGGTTTGGCGGAGCCAACCAGGGCAGAGAGCAAAAAGGTCGTGAGGCTAAAGCCCGCAATCGCGACTTGAAAGAGACGTACACGTGTCATACTCGGTTACCAGAAGGTTTACTGGCTGCTATGGTTACCTCAAAATTCGGAAATCGCCAGTAGAGTCGGCCTTTTTTCTTGTGAAATCCACCAAAGAAGGTCATCTAAAAAAGTAAATCCATGAAATCATCTACTCCTCGGACTTCGGCTCTATTGGTGGCGGCGCTCGTTTCTGCCTGCGGCTTGGTTTGGCATGTGAATGCTGACGAAGCCAGTAACCCTATCAAGGAATCCATGAAGGCCTTCCACAAGGCTCCTAAAGGCGTCGATCCAGTCTGCAAGAAGGCCGGCGACGGCAAGGCCTCCGCCGAAGAGCTTAGCAAGTTGGTTGCCAGCTACAAAACTTTGATCAGCGCCAAGCCGCCCCGGGGTGACGAGGCAAGCTGGAAGGCCAAGACCACGGCGCTCCTGGCTGCCGCTGAGGGACTCAAGATCGGCGCTCCAGACGCGGCTGCCAAATACAAGGAAGCGGTGAACTGCAAAGCCTGCCATAGCGTTCACAAGCCTGAAACTAAGTGAAAGGTCGCCCGCGCAGTCGGGCCGCCTGAATCGTCGAGAAGCAGCCTCTTGCCAGGTGGCTGCTTTTTGCTTTTCACTTCGCCTAAAGTGCCTGGTGATTGTGGGGTGGATCGTGAGGAGTTTGCACTAGGGGGCAGGTGTGGGGTCGGTTTTTCTCTATAAAATGGCGAGAGAAAGCGTGCAAAGCCCCCACAGAAACGGCTTGTCATTCACCCCTGTTCTGCGAATTTCCTGGCCGACCGTCGGAATCGAAGCATAGCCGGGGTGGCTTGACGCCAGCCCTCATAACGGCTCTCTTGGGAGTTGTATCTTATCGGTCCTAGATCCGATGGCCCGTTTCGATGAGGCGGTGAGCAAATACCTATAATATCAGAGATGAAGAAACTTTTTCCCCGGATCCCTTGGCATGGAGTGAGTTGGAAGAACAGCATCTTCCTAATGTCAACGCTGCTCCTGACGCTTACCGTGGTTCCTTACTACTTGTGGCACAATGGTATCAGCTGGTTTCAGGGTGCTCTCTTCGCCTGCTTCTTCATTGCCACCGGGCTGAGCATCACCCTGGGCTATCATCGTCTGTTCTCTCATCTGAGTTTCAAAGCGAGTTGGCCGGTTCGTTTCCTCGCCCTCGCGTTTGGTGCGGGAGCCTTTGAGAACTCTGCCTTGATCTGGTCTGCGGATCACCGTTTGCATCACAAGTACGTCGATCACGACGAGGATCCTTACAACATCAACCAAGGATTCTGGCATGCCCATATTGGGTGGATCATGTTTAAGCTTAAGCCCCAGCCTCCCTATGTGAACGTGGGTGATCTGCAGAGAGACCCCTTGGTGATGTGGCAGGAGAAGCACTATCTTTCCATCGCGCTGTTTGTGAGCTTCGTCCTTCCCACCGCCATCGGGTATGCGTGGGGTGGATGGAAGGAAGCCTTGGGTGCGTTTCTGCTGGCGGGCGTCGCTCGCGTGGTCTGTGTGCAACACATGACGTTCTTTATCAACTCCTTGTGCCATACTGTTGGCAATCGTCCGTATTCCACCCGGTGCACGGCCCGTGACAGCGGCATCATGGCTGTTTTTACCTTTGGCGAAGGGTATCACAACTACCACCACGAATTTCAGCACGATTATCGCAATGGGGTGAAGGCTTGGCAGTTTGATCCGACCAAGTGGGCGATCTGGACTTTGTCAAAGCTAGGTTTGGTAAGTCAGTTGCGCCGGGTCCCGGCCGAAAGGATTGTCCTCTCTGAGATCGCTGAGAAGCAGCGTCAGCTCGATCAAAAATTGGAAGATCACCGGGCGTCTGTGCCGAGCGCGTTGCAGACCCGGATACAACTCGCTCAGCAGCAGTTGAATCAGGCCGCTCAGGCTTGGGAGTTGAAGAAGGCTGAATACACCAAGGCTGTGGAGCAGAAGTTGGCGGAGTCTCGCCAGAAGGCGTCAGCGATCCAGATTGAGTTCGAGCAGGCGACCGCACGGCTGCGTGAGGCCATCGAACATTGGCAGCAGGAGCATCAGTTGATCTCCGCAGCGCTCACCTGAGTGTTTCAAATCCGGTTTCTTGGGCGTCTGGCTCTTTCGAGTTGGACGCCCTTTTCTCTTTATGGCTCATATTCACGAGAAGATTGATTTTACGGTGGCACTGTTTGTGGTCGACAGCGGCAAGGTGCTGCTGGTTCTGCACCGCAAGCTAAAGCGATGGCTCCCGCTCGGAGGGCATATCGAATTGGATGAGGATCCTGAGATGGCTGCTTTGCGGGAGGGAAAGGAGGAGTGCGGCTATGATCTCCAGTTGCTCGGTGATCGCCCTCCGACCACAGAACCGGGCACCCGAGCTTTGATCGCTCCCCGCTTTCTGGATATCCATCGGATCAGCGATACTCATGAACATATCGGTATGATCTATTGGGCGCGTCCGATCGGTGGTGAGTTACGACGGGCCGAGGAGGAACATCATGATCTGCGATGGTTTTCCCCTGCTGAGCTGGATCTTCTGCAGCCGCCCCTGAGCGGTGCCATCCGGTGGTATTGCCTCAAAGCTCTTGAAGAAGTCGGCGCTGCCGCTCCACTCGCGTTTTTAGGCTGAATCACGGCTCGGCTGCCGAGGACAGGACGCTCTGTCGGTCGATCTCTCCCAGAGGAATCCAACGGCCAGGTTCGAGCGTGCCAAGCCTGTAAGATCCTATCCGCATGCGCAGAAGTCGCAGAGTGGGATGACCCACGGCGGCGGTCATGCGGCGGACCTGGCGATTTTTTCCTTCGATGAGCGTCAGCTCGATCCAGCAGGTCGGGACAGATTTACGGAACCGAATCGGAGGGTGCCTTTCCGGGAGTGCCGGTTGTGGATCGATGATGAACGCTTTGCAGGGCAGGGTGCGGTGTTCTTGGAGCTGCAGCCCTCTTCGCAGCGAGGCCAGTGCCTCCGTGCTAGGAATCCGTTCGACTTGAGCCCAGTAGGTGCGCTGGTGTTGAAACGTGGGGCTGAGCAGACGGGTGTTGAGTCCGGGCTCATCGCTCAACAGCAATAGCCCTTCAGAATCGGCGTCCAAGCGCCCCAGCGGATACACCTGTTTCGGGAATCCGAACTCAGCCAGCGTACGATTGGGAGATCCGTCCGGCGTGAAGGCCGAAAGAACCCCATACGGTTTGTTGAAGGCTAGGAGCATTCGAAGCGGTTTCGCACGTTCGAGTGAAGGGTCGCTTCCCCCTCAGCTCAGTCCATATTTTTCGATCCACGACTGCGGCAAGGTTCCGAAGGAGAGGAGCCAATCGTTGAAGGTACGCAGACTCCAGCCGCGGCCTGTCATGAGCTTCGTTCGCAGCCGCTCGTTCTCCAGGCGTCCAAGCCAGTAGCTCATCGGCACGCTCGGGGAACTCGTATACCAGTTCACATCCGCCTGGGCACGAGACTGGGTGAAGCCGAGATGCGTCTGCATGTGCTTCACGGCCTGCTCGTAGGTGTAGCGGCGGGTCTGAAGCCGAAGGTCGACCAGGACGCGATGCGCTCGCCAGAGGGCGTCGTGCAGCTGCTGAACCTCCAGCCATGGGGATCGGTCTATCTTCAAGTTGACCATCATCTGCTCGCACCAGAGCGTCCATCCTTCATAGAATACGGCGTGGGCAAAAAGGCGGCGCCATCGACGGGCGTGTTGGTTGGCGAAGATGAATTGGAGATGATGGCCCGGATAGGCCTCGTGCGCGCAGGTGAGGCTCAGGCCGAAGTGTTGCTGTCGCTCCTTCAACTGTTCCGCCGGTTCGCTTTTGGTGAGGCTTAGGTCGTTGACCCAGAAGATACCTCGCTGCCGCTTGGCAAAGGGTCCAGGTGAGGAGTAGGCGGCCGTGGGATAGAGATGGCGCATGAACTCAGGCACCATGCGGACGTCCAGGCTTTCGTTCTCAGGGAATGTGACAGCGTTCGCCGCCTTAAAAGCATTCGCCACACGACGGGTTTCTTTCTGGTAGTGTGCCAGAAGGTCGGGCCCAGGGTTCCACTCAGATCGGGCCTCGCCAATAATCGTCTCAGCGGAGCGTCCGTTGCCGAATCGGGTGCAGGCCTTCCGGAGCGCTTGGGCAAGCCTTCCTGTCTCGGCCAGGGCTAGCGACTCGATCTCGGCGAGGGTGTAGTCGAGGCCGAGTTGGTCCCGCACGCGTCTTGCCAGCGTTTCCGGTCCGACAGCAAACGAGCCAGCTGGAGCCGTCGGTCGATGGTGGGCGGCCTTGTGGTAGGACCGACAGGCGCGCAGTGCAGCGGCCACCAGGCGGGTATCGTTGGGTGTGTGGGCGACACGCTCAAGGAAGGCTGTTACGGCGCTGAAGAGTGACGGAGCTCCTACGACTGTTTGGTCGAGGATTCGCAGCCAGACCGGTTCGGGGTTGGTGAGAAGTGTGGACGCTTGTTCCAGATAGGAGGGGATTTCCTTCAGGAGCGAGCGAAGGTTGGCAGCGGCCCGGCGCGGCTCGTCCTCCCCACGCTGAAGTTCGTGAAGGAGTAGGTTGAGAATGCCATCCACTGCGGCAGGGTCCATGCCGTGGCGGCCTCGGGCGAAGTCTTCGCTCTCGCGGTTGAGTTGGCTGCGCAGGGCGAGTCGGTCCAGGTGCTGCTCCGCGGTTAGCTCGCGGGGGTTGATCGCATTCAAAGACTTCAGGGTGGCGCGCCGACGGCGCTCCTGGCGTTGCTCGAAGGGCAGGTTCGCGCGGCCGAGTCGCCCCTCCCCCGTGCGAAGACCGGTGTAGGTGGCGTAGATTGGCTGGTCGGCCAGAAGCTCCTCAAAATGGCGGTCCAGAATTCCTTCGAATTGTCGTGAGGTGGATGTCATGGCATGTTCGTTGGAGACATCGTCCCTTTACCTGAGGGATCGGGAAAGTCGAAAGTGACGGGTTCAACCGCCCCCATTCGGTTGAAGGTAAGTGAAATCAGGGTCTAAATGGGGAGCGGATTGTTTCGATTCATTGGGCAGATATATGATGCAACGCTTTCCTGGATGGGCATTGATGACGGTGCTGTTGCTTTGGCCTCTGGCCGAGTGGGTGCGCGGCGCTGCTCCAGCCGAGCCTGGCTGGGATAGCGTGAGGATCGCGGGTGTCGAGTTGGCTTCGCAACCGGTGGCCATGCAGTGGGATGCCTCCGGTCGATTGTGGTTGTTGGAATCGACTTCCTCCGCCGTCGGCGTGAAGAGTCGATTGCTTCGGGTGGATTTCCCTGAGGAGACTTGGTCGCAAGGGCGGGTGGAGGTCTATGCCGAGGATCTTCCGGAGGCGAGTGGTTTTGAGGTGAGCCGCTCAGGGGTATGGCTGGCCGCGGCCTCCAGACTTCTTTGGGTGTCCGATGTGGACAACCAGAGCGGTGCCCGCAAGGCGCAACCGCTGATTGGCTGGGGGACGCCGACGGCACATGGTGCGGTGGTGCACGGTTTGCGACGCCACCGTGATGGATGGCTTTATGGGGCGTTGCAATCCTCGGACGTCGTCACTCCCCAACTTCTCGCCAAAGGCCTGACGGCGCCTCCGCGTCTCACACCAGGAGTGATTCGTTTTCATCCGGGTTTCGGTGTTTTGGAACAATACTCCGAGGGCCCTTTCCAGGCCATTGATCTGGAGTTCGATTCAGTGGGCCATCTGTTTGTTCTGACTTCCACCCGCGAGACATTGTATTCCGTCATCGAAGGAGCATGTTATGTGCAGAAGCATCAGTTTCCCAGACCGGTCCGGACCTTTTTGGATGTGGGTGAACCGTTGCAAGGTGCGGATCTTCGAACCTACGGCTACGCGGGAATGGTGGCGGGAGCCTCTGGCATCTCCGACATTCTCTGGCTTCGACACTCCAATGTCTCGGCCTGGCTTCCACTGCACTCCCTTCCTTCTGGCGCCGCAGTTCAGCTCCGTCCGATGTCAGGGAGCAAGCCGGTCATTGGCCGCATCGATACGGCGTCTCAATCGGCGGTGCAAGGGCCTGCGGATTCCCTGTTCTTTCGGGTAAACGGGGGGCTTGTGCGGGTGACACCTCCAGGTTGGTTGAGGGCGGTAGAGCGGGTGCGAGGGCTGCGAGATGCGGCTTCGATGGCACGAGTGCTGGAGGTTTGGAAGACGGCTGATCTCTGGACGGAACGTTTGATTGACCGTCGTCTGCTGGACGCGGAGGAGGCCGCGGTGCTTGGACTGCTGGAAGGGAGTTGGGGTTCGTTGACTCCGTCGCGTCGCCGCGCGGCCGCAGTTCAATTGCTCGCCGCCCGTAGCCGGAGTTCGAATGTTTGGATGACTCGTGCTGCGGTGGACCTGGAGGCTGAGGTGCGTCTGCAGGTGGCGAAAGTGATTGGGGAAAAGAGGCTGGTTTCTCCCGAAGCCCTTCAGCTGCTCGTCCGACTGGCATCAGACCAGGATCCCCGGGTGAGGCGGGAGGTGGCGGTGTCGACTCGCACACTTTCCATGGGACAAGGCGGTGGAGCGAAAAGCCGTCAGGCCCTGGAGTTGGCTGCTGCGTTCCAGATCCTCGTCCCTCTGATTGAGACGACCGAGCGCCAGCCCGACCGGTTGGTCGAGTCCTTGATCTGGGCTGCCCTTGAGCCATACGCGGCGTTGGTGCCTGTGGACGTTCTCACCAGGCTGACGGGGGTGGGTGGACCTTCGCTTTCGGTTGCGGGTCCGCTCGTTCGCAAGACGGTGTGGAGAGCGTTCTCTAGTCAGGATGACCGAGTCGTGGATCGCGTGCTGGATCAGTTGTTGGCGCTGGCAGATACGGCTCCATCGCTCTGCGCCTTCGGTCTGGAGGGAATGATGCAGGGACAAAAAGTGAGTAAGGCGTGGACAGGGAGCAAATCTGTGAAAAGGCTTCTTCGAAAGCTGACCGAGACTGCCAGTCCCGAGCTTGTGAGCGCTGCCCAGCGAGTGGAGGCGCTCTGTGGGAATCCTAAATCCCAAGAAGCGATTTTGCGCCGCATTGTTCAGCCGGATTTGTCCGAGGCAGAGCGCATTCGCGCCATCGAGTTTACCAAACTGATTCCGAGCGATGAGGCGCGAGGGGCGCTCTTGGAGTGCTTGAGAAACGAGTCGCCCGAGGCGGTCAAGCGCGCAGCTGTGGAGGCTTTCCAGGAGGTGGGGACACTCGCCGACGCCGGTGTTCTTCTGACGTTTATTGGTGAGGCGGGACGCGATCTCCGTGCCGCAATTCTAGAAGCGTTTGAGCGCCGGGAAACATGGTGGCCCCTGCTTTTAGGTGGCCTGGAATCCGGCCGGGTTCCAAGGGAGGCGGTGTCCTCTCGTTTCGAAGCGATGTTGAAGAGCCATCCCAATCTAAAGTTTCGCGCGCGCGCTTTGGCCGCCCTGAGGGCCGAGTCTGCTCCTTAGAGTGAGGAGGGTGCGTCCCTTCTGGGTTGCTGCTGGGTCCCTGGACTGTCATCCTCATTCTCCTATGAACAACCCCAAGCAGGTGGTGGACGAGCTCTTTGTGGCGTTTCGAGAGAAGGGTGGCCGGTCTTATGGAGAGAACGTGACCGAGCTTCAGCATGCGTTGCAGTGTGCGACCTTTGCCGAACGGGATCGAGAGACGCCCCTGATGATCGCGGCCTGTCTGCTTCACGACTACGGTCATCTGGTTCACGACCTCGGGGAGGATATTGCTGATAAGGGAGTGGACGCTCGCCATGAGGCTATTGGGGCCAACCGCCTTCGGCGATGGTTTGGCGAGGAGATTGCAGAGCCCGTGCGGCTGCACGTTCCCGCCAAGCGTTACCTCTGTTGGAAGGACCCTGCTTATCTGCAAGGTCTCTCCGAGGCTTCGATGCAAAGCCTGCAGCTGCAAGGAGGAGTGATGAACGAGGCGGAGGCCTTGGCCTTTCAGGCGAGCACGCACTTCGAGACAGCGATTCGGTTGCGCTACTACGACGATCTGGGCAAGGTGCCAGAGATGCTGACGCCAGAGTTGGAGCATTTCCGCCCGATTCTGGAGTCCTTCGTGCGGACAGGCGCCTAAGGCTTCTGCCTAAGGCTTCTCAATGAAGCCGTGATACAGCCCCATGTAGTAGGGGAGCAGGTAGACTGTGCCTGAGCTCAGTTCCGCTCCCTGGCCGCCGTAGTCTAGGGTCCATGGATCGGTGTTCCAATGGCCGAAGTGCCGGTTTTCAACCGGCAGAACTTTTCCTCCGATGCGATGGCCGCGTTCCCGGCGGTCTTTCGAGTAGAGATCAATCGCGCTGTGTGCTTCCAGAAAGGTGATGTCTAGGCGATGGCTGTTCTTGTGAGCCCAGCCGATCCGATCGATCGGGAAGCCATAGAGAGTAGCCCGTGAATCCTCGAGCCACCCTGCCCAGGGCTCGAGGCTGAAACGGCCGAAGGGGTTCTCGGTGGTTTGTCCCCGTCCCAGTGCGGCGTAGCTGAAGTTGAAGAAGGGGTTCATTTCAGGAAACTCATTGACCCAATACTCGAAGAAGGAATACCGCGCCATCTTTTGCAGGGTTTCGTTCCGCGTGTAGCGTAGCAAAGTGTAGTAGCTCATGAACGCCATTTCATCGTCGGACTGATTCCCTGAACCGGGCCCGCGCTGTAGCTTGGCGAACATCAGATTGTGGGCATAGCCGTGCTTCTCCACGAGGTCTCTCTGGGCGTCTTCGTAAGAGGTTTCCCCGGTTACATGGGCCGCCACGGCCAGATAGGAAAGCATGCTCAATGAGTTTAGCCCGCGCTCGGGCCACCATCGAGGATCCATATTCAGCTGGCGGGGACCGAAGACTCCCCAGCGGGTTGGCTTGCCATCATGATCCACCAGCAGGTAATCGTGGGAGACCAAATGATCGGTGAGATCCTTCACGACTTCACGAACGCGCGCCTTTTCTTCCGGGCTGTCCGCACAGAGGTCGTAGTAAAGCCCATAGAAGAAGTAGTGGCCATCAAGCTCGTCGGAGCTGGTGTCGCTCTTCCAGTACCACTTTCCGTCCGCGCTTTTCGGCCACCGAGGTTCATATACTTTCCAGAGCGCGTCGTGCGTGAGGGAGCGTTTGTCGCTCTCTAGTTGACCTGCGTTGGGGTCCGGAAGCTCCACGGATCGAATGCTCCGCGCCACGAAACCCTTGGGCGGAGAATGAGGGCCTCCTTGGGTTACTTTTTGCAGGAAACGTAGAGCTTCGAAAACCTGCTTGGCCCTGGCTTTTGCCTGGGGATCCTGAGTGGCGCCGTAAGCGAAGCACTCGCCAGCCCCATACATGGCGGTCCAGAGTCCGTCGTTGTCGTCATCCTGAGTCGAGGCGCTGGAACGGTCGGTGGGGCGTGTGAGGAAGGCTTGCGCCGTGAAGCCGAAGGGGGTGCGCTTGATGTAACGTTCGATCTCCTCCTCATAGCGCAGCGCCTTCTCCCGCAGCGTCATAGATTCCCGGTGGATTTGGGCCAGTCCTTTGGCCGTTGCGATCCAGG
>CAMAVD010000159.1 GCA_945861575.1 Akkermansia muciniphila | reverse complement strand
TTCAGAGAACAATGGTTCTTTAACACTTTTTGGTGGCTATAAAGCTGTGGTCCGACCCGATCCCTTTCCGAACTCGGCCGTCAAACGCAGTCTTGCCGATGGTAGTGGTTGTAAAGCTTCCGCGAGAGTAGGTTGCCGCCAGTTTTTTTTTAAGCCGAGAACACGTTTCTCGGCTTTTCTTTTTAGCGATTGCTTGTGGCCCTTACAGTTCCCTTCGTGGATTATCTCTCTGGGAGGGACTTGGAAGTCTAAGGGACCTTTTCTTCGCTCCCGCCAACCGACGGATTGCTCTTCGCGAGCCGTTCTTTCAACGATTTGACCTTTTCCTTCACCCACGGTTCAGCTCCGGCGTCGTTCGCCTGCTGGTAGTAATGTTTTGCGAGGGCCAGATCCCCCAGCAACTCGTGGGCTAGTGATCGATCCAGTAGAAGGGAAACGTCTGGGGCGCTGGGATTAATCCTCGGCGTGATTTCTCGAAGGGTTTCCTCAAGGTCCGCCTTCGCCTTCTCTTTTTCTCCCAAGCCAATGCGGGCTTGTGCCCGGCGCAGCAGCCACGAGCTTTTGATGCGTGACGATTCGAGCTCGGGTTCGATGAGTGCCAAAGCGGCGGAGTATTGACTGTCGGTAAGGAGTGCAATGACTTTCTCAACCAGCAGGATCCCGGCCCCTGTCTTCGCTAGCCCGGCATCGATCCCTGCGATGCGCTCTTTTGTCTGCTTCAATAGCCATTCAAGGTTGCTGCGCTGTAGATACCACTCAGGATTGCTATCGTAGAGTTGGATGGCTTGGTGATTGTCCGCCAGTGCTTTCTTTAGTTCTGATCTCGCGATAAGGAAGCCGCTGCGGATCATCAGGAGTCCGGCTTTCTCCTCTTTGGATATTTCCTCCTCCCCAAGGGCTCGGGTGATCGTGGCCAGTGCCTCGTTTGTCTTTCCCAGCCCGAACTGAACCTTGGCCAACTCACGGCCGATTCGATGGTCCGAAGGGTCGGTCCGAGCGGCATCTTCGAGATCCTTCATCGCTGAGTGCAACTGGCCCAGCACCCTATACTCAATCGCTCGTTGCAGGAGGAGATCTGAGGTGTCTCCTCCATTCTTGAGTTGAGCTGTCAGTTCCTCGATCTCGTGCTCGGGCCCTTCGTGGGCTCGGCCTGCGAGCGCAATCGCAAGAGTGACACCCGCTACCCAAGCCAGTATCCGATCGTCGCTCTTTCTTTTCATGGGGGTTAGTCCTCCAAGAGGAGTGACGGGGACAAGAGGAAGTCTGGCCCCTCAATCGAGGCCATATGCCCTTCGATCGCAAGCGTGTTTTCTCCATCCTTCACGTGAAGGTGTGCGTCCTTAAGCACGATATACTGAAAGCCTTTGTCCTCTCTGGCCTTGATTCCTTGTGCGTTCTTTCCCGCGCTCCTTCCAACTCCCACCCGCGCTACTTCCTTTCCGTTCAGATAGGCGATGAACGCGTCATCATAATCGATCCAAAGCCCTATCTCCGTGGTCCGGTCTCCTTGCTCAACATGAAAATTACGGCGGAGGAACACTGTAGAGTAACCGCGTTTCATGTTCTTTAACTCGGTCTGGAAGGTCCCCTCTCCGAAGCCGAATGGTGAGGCCCCTTTTTTCCACCCTTCCATAGAATACCCAAGACGCGTCCATTCGACCCCTCTTAGCGGGGCACCTGTCCAATAATGCCACTCAGCACCTTTCGCGATGAGCACTGTGTGGTCGAGAGCGGGTGCTGGCTTCTCTTTGGGCTCGTTGGCGGGCTTTTTATACTCGGGAGGTTGCCAAGGCAGCGACAGTCGGTTTGGTGTGACAGAGCCTCGTTTCACGATGCTGAACAGGTCGCGTTCGTACCCATTGCGGTTGATCATTCGCCCGATCAGTGTGTCTCCATTGACTTCTATAAGCGCCGAGCCATGCTCCCTGATTGTTTTGCGCATGACCGGCAGCGTCCCGACCCGGCCGAGGGTCTGGCCTGCATTGCCTGTCACGATTTGAACGGTTCCCTCGTGAGCGTGAATCCCGGAGCTTTTACGATAGGCACCATCACCTGCTGGATCGCCGTCCCCATCATCCAAAATGACGTTCTCAGCAACTGTGTTGGTGGCGTAGGCCCCGTCCATGAGCATGGAACGTTCGTAGATGTGGGAATGCCCCGTCAGAACAAGATCCACTCCGCCCGCTTCGATAATAGGCATGATGTGGCGGCGCATCTCGATCAGGTCCTTTTCTTTATCGCTATCGTGGCTCCCTTTGGTGTAGGCGGGGTGATGCCAGAAGGCAATCACCCAGTCCGACTTGGTTTTTTCCAGATCCAATTTGAGCCATTTTGCCATAGGATCTGTTGGCTTCCGCTCCATGTCGTGTGAGTCCAGGCAAATGAAATGGATGTTTCCATGGTCGAACGAGTAGTAGGCCTCCCTCCCGGACGCTACCCCGCCTACCTCGCCTTTGGTTGGCAGCACGTAGGCGTCATAGTAGGGCCCAATTCCTGTTTCTCCCTTGGAGGTGTAGCCTTCATGGTTGCCCATGGTCGGCCAGCAAACCTTGTTCCGGAGAAGGCTTTCGTAGGACTCGAAGAATCTGGACTGAAACTCGTTGTCACGGCCTACGCCGTAAGCCATGTCCCCCGTGTGGAGCCAGAAGTCGAGCTGCTTTGACTCCTGTTTGACGGCGCCCAGCATAGCATCGAAGACTGCCTTTTGCGGTTCCCGTCCCGTCCCGCCGTCGCCGATTACCCAGAAACGGTAGGGGCGTTTGGTGCCGACTGGCGGCTGGGTGGTGAATTGGTAGTCGGCTTCTTCGGGGGTGATCCGTTTTTCCCCATCATACACCCCATAGTAATACTTCGTGTCTGGCTCAAGTCCGGTGATTTTTGCCTCGTATTGGAAGGTGCCGACGGGCGCCGAATGGAGTTTGTCCAGCGCGAGGTTTGCAGGGGTGCGGAGTGCTTTCCACCGGGGGAGCATCTCCTGACCATTCGTGCCTAATGAAACGCGGGTAACGATCGAGTTCCCCCGCACCCGCTCCGTAAGCTGATTCGGGGCTTTACCATAGCGCACCACCGCTTCAACGGGGCCTTCCGTGCGCCAAACCACATGCATCAAGGTGGGGCTACTGAATTGAACGTAAGGCGAGCGGGCGAAAGGTTTGGGGGGATTGGAAGCGAACAAGGATGTGCACTGTCCCAGGGAGAGCAGGACTGCTAGAGCCGTGGCGGCTTCGAGCCTAGGGGAGAGAGTCATTCTCTGATCCTTGGCGCTGCGCTGCGTGCTGTCAATTGTTTTGAGTTTTTCGGGGTAAGCGCACTAGGCATCGCACGGATTTCCAAGGAAGGTTGAGCTGTTGCTCCATGAAAAACAGTTTTCCCTTCTTCCTCAAAGATGATTTGATGGGAGGAGTTCCTGCACGCTCCCCCTTTGCGGGGGACGGCGTTTTGCGGGACGATCTTTATGCAGCAGACCAACAATTTAAGAGTGCAGCAGACCGTGCGGCTAACGACACCGAGCGTACTCAAGAGCGCGCTCCCAATGACTGAGCAGGTCAACACCACCGTTGTGAGGGGGCGGACCGAGGTTCAGGCGATTCTTAACAATCAGGACCCACGAATGTTGGTGGTTGTGGGGCCTTGTTCGATTCACGATCCGGCCGCGGCCATGGTCTACGCTGAGCGGCTCAACCGATTGCGCCTGGACTTGCAGGATCGACTGGTGATCGTCATGCGGGTTTATTTTGAAAAGCCCCGCACCACTATTGGATGGAAGGGCCTGGTAAATGACCCTCGTTTGGATGGCAGTTACGACATTGAGACGGGCCTGCGAACGGCTCGGGAGCTCCTGCTCAAGATCAACTCAATGGGCCTGCCAGCAGCCACTGAGTTCCTGGATCCCATCACCCCCCAATACCTTGCGGACTTGGTCACTTGGGCCGCCATCGGCGCCCGGACCACGGAGTCCCAAACGCATCGTGAAATGGCCAGCGGTCTCTCCATGCCGGTGGGGTTCAAGAACGGCACCGACGGCAGCCTCCAGATCGCCATCGATGCAATGAAAGCGGCGATGCATTCGCACAACTTTCTTGGAATTGATCAGGAGGGGGCTACCAGCATCGTGCGCACCGTAGGAAACCCAGATGGGCATGTGGTTTTGCGCGGGGGACGTCTCGCCACAAACTATGACGCCGCGAGCATCGCCACCGCGGTTGAGCAGTTGCGGAAGGCTGGCCTACGCGATGCCTTGATGGTGGACTGCAGCCACGCGAACTCCGGCAAAGTACACACGCGTCAAGAGGAGGTCATGCAAAGTGCCGTGGCCCAGCGCGCCGCTGGGAACACCTCAGTGATTGGTGTGATGGTTGAAAGTAATCTGGAAGACGGCAGTCAACCCATCCCTCCCGATCTTTCCCATTTGAGATACGGTGTTTCGATCACCGATGCTTGCGTGGGATGGGAAACCACCGAGCGCATGCTTCGTCAGGGCCATCAGATGCTCCCCGGGTTGCCGACCAAGGCCTGAAACCATCAGCCTCTTTGTGGGGCGTGGGTTGATAGAGCGTGAATGCTTCCATGAATACCGACTCACCTACTCCTGAGGGAGTGGCTTCCGCTCCTTCAACCCTCGCGCGGCAACTGATGGGTTTCGTGTTCGCGGTGCTGCTGGTCATCCCGCTCGGCATTTTTTATCGGGAATTTTTCGCGCGCGATCAAGCCTCCAAGGCCATTCAGATTCGGCGCGGCCCTTATCAGGGGTGGAGCAACGCGCTCTTTATTGCTTCCTCCACCGTGGAAGCTATCGTTGTTCCCTCCGTAGGGCGGGTGATGCAGTTCCGCTTTGTGGGAGAGGAGGGGCCATTCTGGGAGAATCCGGCGCTTTCCGGGAAGTCGCCCGATCCGACCTCAACTGATTGGGGGAATTTTGGTGGTGACAAGTCTTGGCCCTCGCCGCAAGAGGCATGGGGTCGCTGGACACCCCGGGCCTGGCCGCCCCCGCCCGCGTTCGATTCGATGGCGGTGGAAGGCGTGATCAAGGAGGGCCAGGTGCTGCTACGTTCTCCCGTTGATCCTTTTTTTAGGATTCGCACCGAACGGGTTATTCGTATCGATCCTGAGGAGCCCAAGATGGTTATTACCACTCGTTTCGAGAAGGTGGATGCCGATGCTCCAGCCGGAGGAGCCGTCGTGACCAACGAGGTTGGAGTGTGGATTATCACGCAGCTGAAGGATCCTCAGGCGGTATTCTTGCCGATTCCCTCTGACACACTCTATCCGGAGGGTTACAATAGGCAGTCTGAAGCGCTTCCGTTGGATCTGACCCGATCAGAGAATCTACTCTCATTGAAGCGTAACCCAGGAGCCGCGCATAAAATCGGAAGCGACTCTTCCACACTTCTCTGGATCGGTGAACGTATAGCGCTCCGCATCGACTCGCCGCGCAGCAAAGAGGCCCGCTATCCAGACCAGGGGAGCAGTGCTGAAGTTTATACCAATCCGGACCCACTCAGCTATGTAGAGCTGGAGATGCTGGGCCCTCTCCACCTCCTCAAGCCAGGCGACGTTATCTACCAGACCAACAGCTATCTGTTGATCCGTCGTACCGAGCCTACCGCAGAAGCTGAAGCACGCCGCATCCTTGGGCGTTGAGGTTTTGGGGAGGGGAGCTCGGTTTACTCCCCGCATTCCAGGCGGATGATCTCTCCGCAGCCACAGCGCACCAGGATTTCCACGACCCTTTCGTTTTCTCGCTTCAGCTCGATGGTGGGGGAGGTTTTTGGGCTAGCTTTGCAGGCGCCCGATGGGGCTGCCTCGAACTCGGTTGCGGAGGAGCTCCCATCGCCCAGTGAGGGCGCTGGCAGGATTTTGGGGATGAATCCCCCAGAACTTTTCGGGAAACTGGAGATCTGTAGTGGTTGAAACTTGGAAATCATGTGCCTTTTACTCGGAGCATCACTGTCACCCTCCGGTTGACCTCGCTGCTAGGTAAGACGTTTGCCATGGGTTCGGTGTCCGCGAATCCCGCAACCTTTCTAAACTGGTCCGGTTTGACCCCGTGACGCGCTAGGATTTCAAGGCTGGCGTTCGCGCGGCCAGCGGACAGGCGCCACTGCTCCGGTCCGGTCCTATCCTTCGAACTTTCTGTGTGACCTTCCAGCTCTATGTTGAAGCTGGTGTAGCGAGCGATATCCCAAGCAAGCGTGCTGAGGATCCAGTTTCCGTATTCCGTTAGCTTCTCTGTTCCCCCTTCGAAGATGGGTCTGCGAGCTCGGTCAAATATGCTGATTTTCAGCCCTTCGCTGGTCAGTTCCATTTTCACTGGGTCATCTTCGGGATCCTGATCTTTCAGTTGCTTGATGAGGTCCTGAGAGAGTCGTCGAAGCATGTCGAGCTCGATGGCGGATGCGGAATCGAAATTTCCCTTGTCGGAACGGATGGCTGCCGATTCTTTGTTGGGGATGATGCCTACGGAGTCCTTGGTGAGCGACGCAAAGGGATTTCGAAAAGCACGTTCGACGGATTCCTTGATCTTTTGATCCTGCGACACCAGCCAAAGCACGAGGAATAGCGCCATCATCGCGGTGACGAAGTCCGCGTAAGCTACTTTCCATGATCCACCTCCGCCACCCATAGGATTTTGGCCTTATGCCTTTGGTGCCGAGTTCAGAGTTTTCATCATTGCCTCCAGTTCGTCGGCGGAGGGCTTCACGTCATGGGCAAGGCCGCGACGCGCCACCTCTACCGCCATGATGGGGGCCATGCCGTTGGCGAAGCTGACAACCGACATCGCGATGCACTTCGTATAGCTGTGTTCTGCTTCGCAGTTGATTTCCATGTTGGTCGCGAGCGGGGCTAGGAATCCGTAGGATACGAGAATGCCCAGGAAGGTTCCCACCAGCGCGGCCGCAACGTGATGTCCAATCACCTCGGGGGGGCCGCCAATGGACGCCATGGTGATAATGATACCCAGAACGGCGGCCACAATTCCGAAGCCGGGCATCGCGTCCGAGGTTTTGCTCAGAACCGCGATGGGCACGTGGTCTTCCTCCGCAGCCTTATGGAGCTCTGCATCCATCAGTGACTGGAGTTGATCGGGTTTGATCTTGCCGTCGATGATCGGTTTTAGGCCGCCGCAGAGAAACTCCACCGCGTGATGATTCTTTAGGAAGGTTGGGTATTTGCTAAAGATGCTGCTCGATCCGGGCTTCATCACATGTTCTTCGAGCGCGATCATCCCATTGCGACGACCCAGCATGAACAGTTCGTAGAGCAGCTTCAAAAGCTCCTCGTAAGCTTTCTTGTTGTAAGGGGATCCCTTGAGGCAACCCAGGATCATCTTAAACATCGAAACGAGCACGGACTTTGGAGCCATGATCACCATGCCGCCGAAAGCGGCGCCGCAGATCACGATGACTTCGGAGAGCTGCCAGAGCGATCCCGGACTGCCGCCGGCCATCATGAAGCCACCGATGACGGAGGCAATGACGATGATACTGCCGATAATTACAAACATGATGGCGTAGGGCTCGGACTAGTGCCCTCTAGGCAGCCATCGATTCCAGCTTTCGCTGATCGAGTCGGTTGATAGAGGAGCGGATTGCTAAAATTGCCTTTGCGTGAATCTGGCAGATACGAGACTCGGTCAGCCCGAACACTTCCGCGATTTCACGGAGACGAAGATCTTCAAAGTAGTAGAGCGCCAGAACTTTTCTCTGCATGTCGGGCAGCGTGTTCAATCTCTGGCTGATGAGGCGCGCCAGTTCTCTGCGGGAGACGTCTTCCCCTGGCTCCTCCTGTCGGGGGTCGGCGATCGTCTCATTCTGGCCAGTGCCGTCGTCGACGTCCTGATGGGCCGCTGCGTCCAAACTGACGAAGGTGGCAGGGCGGATATCTTCTAACGTTTGCTGGTAGTCGCTGACCGAGACATTCATGGCCTTGGCCATTTCCTCGTCAGTAGGAAGCCGACCTTTCTGTTGCTCCAGGCCACGCATCACTCCCTCTACCTCCCGTGCCTTCACATGCACAGAGCGGGGAACCCAGTCCATCCGGCGAAGTTCGTCGAGCACCGCCCCTCGGATACGGAGCCGGGCATAGCCTTCAAAAACGGTTCCCAGCTTCGGGTCGAAGTGCCGGACCGCGTTGAGTAAGCCAACCATGCCTGCGCTAAAAAGATCCTCGATATCGACGTGCGGCGGGAGTGTCATTGCCAATCGCCCCACGACGGTCTTTACCAGGGGGAGGTATTGTTGAATGAGCTCATTTTCCACCGAGTTGTCCGGCTCCGGTCTGCGATACCGTTTCCAGAGCGCGGCCTGTGCGGCCTTGATGTCTACCAGCGCTGTGGTTTCCGGAAAGGGGGTTGTTGTGGTCTTCATGGTTTATGGTTGCTGGTGATGGGTTTGTCGGATGGCGTGCCTGCCTTCTTCGCTGCAGCCTTGCGTGCTGCTTCCTGTCGGGCTTGTTCCCTTCGGTGCTGATTGCTTTCCTGCAGGCTTCTTAGCCAGAGATGACTCCACCAGCGACTGATCCATCCTAGGATCAGCGCCGAAAAACAGGCTCTGGCCAGCATCGCAGGCCAGGAGCCCTCGCGAGTCAGTCCGAAAGCCAAGCTCACGGTGAAGCCGAGCAGGCCACCAAGGATCATCATGAGCTTCATAGGGTTCAGGCACTCCGACTGTTAAGCAGGTGAGCTGCCAACCTCCTCTGCAGAGACTTTTTTACCGAATTGCCGCGGGTGCGGGGCCCAGCCACCGGTCGTTTAGGACGTCTGACTTGGCGGGTATGAATCCACCCGGAATCGCTGTGCCCACTCCGAGAAAACGCAATTCCAGAGGGGTTCCTAAGATCAAATTCCAAAGTTTGCTCCAGCGAACCTCCTCATCCAGGTGGGTGACCATGATGCCGGCCAGGGGGAGAGAAGAAAAAGCCCTGATCTGGGACAGGAGTACGGGGATCTCGTAGGCACCGTTGAGGACTAAATGGACCTGAGCACCGGAAATTTTATCCAATACCCGGCGTAATTCTCCCAGTGAGCGGGGGGCTCTCCAATCGACTCCAGGTATATCGACCAGCCGTGCCTCACCTGAAGTGTCTGTCGAAAGATCTTCACCCGTTCGATGCACGGGCACTCCGAGGATCTCGGTGTGGACCTGTAGGGTCTCGGAATGATTGGCCGCGGTCCCATCCAGCTGGAAGACCTTCGCCCGGCGGCCCTCGGAGAGCACCATTCGTGTGAGCCACTTGCAAAGCAGTGTGGTTTTCCCCGATCCAGGCGGACCTACCAGGACCTGCGGGCGCGCTAGGTCGATAGGTCCTTGGATCACCCAGTGCGAGCGCAGGGTTTCTCGCAAGCGGACAATTTCCTCGGCCAAGGCACCTGGGGGCTCCTTGCCCCATTGAGACTCCAGGTCGTCCAGCACCGTTTGAATTGCCAGATGTGTGAGGCCTGCAGCGGGGAGGAGATCCACCACCTTCCAACGCGAGGGGCGCAAGCGACTTGCGAACCGGTCAGTCAAAGGAAGCGCAACCTGTTCCTGATCGGTCATGTCGATGGACCGCTCAGCCGGCGGCTCAACGCGGGGCGCTGTTGCTGGAGTGGATGGCGTCTGCCGACGGTTCTCAGGTGGGGAAGCGAGCACCTCGATCCGGGGTTTTCTCCACAGCCGAGCAAGGCCCGAGACAGGCAGCTGCCGGACGTTGACAACCACGGCATCCGGCCCCATTTGGGCCTGGATTCGATCAAACGCTTCTGCGGCGGTGCGGGCGACAAAGGGTACGATCTGCATGGCGGGTATCAGGCTGCGTCTGCGAGAGCTGGGACAGAGGCGGTATTGATGACATCCAGTTTTGGCGGCATTTCGGAGTAGGAGAGCACGGCCAAGTCAGGGAAGGTTGATTCAAAAAACCTGCGAAAGGCCAAGCGAATCTGAGGGGCGCAGACCACCACAGGCGGATGTCCCGAGGCCAGCAGTTGCTGGAGGTGTCGTGAGAGTGCTTCCATCAGATGCCGAGCCAATCTGGGGTCCAGCGCAAGCGTGATTTCATTGGCGGTGTGACGCACATAGGGAGCGATCTGCTGCTCGAGTTTTGGGTCGAGCGTTACCGCCCGGATGCGTCCCGCCTCGATTTGATAGGGTTTAGAAATTTGAGAGCCGAGGGCTCGTCGTGCGTGCTCGGAAAGCTCATCGGGGTTTTTTGTGATCGGCGCATAGTCCGAGACCTTCTCCAGGATCCCGGCCAGGTTGCGCACGGAAACGCCCTCCGCCAGGAGGTTTTGGAGGATTCGTTGAACCTGCCCCACGTTCAAATGGCCGGGTATAAGCTCGTTGACCACGGTGCCATGTGTTAGTTTGAGATTGTCCAGCAGGCCCTGCACATCCTGTCGGCTCAGAATCTCGTGACAGCTCCGTTTCAGGCATTCTGACAGATGAGTGACCAAGACGGATGCCGTATCGACCACTGTATAGCCCGACATTTCAGCGGTTTTCCTCTCCGTTTCGGTGATCCAGGTAGCTGGGAGCTTGAAGACAGGTTCGACCGTCGGCACCCCTTTCAGCTGCGTTTTGCTGTGAGTGGCGTTCATCGCCAGCAGATAGCCGGGCATCAGATCGCCCGATGCGATGATGGCACCTTTGAGCAGAAAGCGGTATTCGTTGGCTCCGAGTTGAAGATTATCCCGCAGTCGAATGGGAGGGATGATGACTCCCATCTCCTGGGCAAAGCTCCGTCGAACGCCCGTGACTCGTTCCAACAGATCGCCACCCCGGCGGCTGTCCGCGAGACTTACCAAGGCGTAGCCAAGCTCGATTTGAAAAGGATCCAGGCTCAACAGGTTCTCGAGCTTGTCACCCACCGAGCCTGTTGCGGCTGCTGTTGCCGGTTCTTTTCCGCCCTTGGAATTTGAGTTCGAGCCCTCGCCTGCCGCTCCGGCTCCCGACTGATTGGCCGCGGGAGTCTCCGTCAGGATGGGGCCGTAGCGGACGATTGAGTAACAGAGTCCGCCGGTCACGATCGATAGGATCAAAAAGGGAATGGTGGGCAAGCCCGGGACTAGGGCGAGAAGGCCCAGCATGCCGGAAAGAATCCCCAGGGCACGAGGGCTGAAGAGCAACTGGGATCCCAGCTCATGACCGAGGTCGGTGCGGGAAGCAGCCCGGGTGACCAGAATACCTGCCGCGGTCGAGGTGATCAGGGCAGGGACCTGCGTTACCAATCCATCGCCGATTGAGAGCAAGGTGTATTGGCGTAGGGCTTCGGGAATGGACAATCCCCTCTGCGCCACCCCTACGGCAAAGCCACCCACCAGATTCACCAGCGTGATCAAAATCGCCGCAATAGCATCCCCTCGAACGAACTTGCTGGCACCGTCCATGGAACCATAGAAATCAGCCTCCTGTTCCACCCTTCGGCGTCGCTTGCGGGCCTCGACATCGTCGATAACGCCCGCGTTGAGCTCGGCGTCGATGGCCATCTGCTTTCCCGGCAGGGCGTCCAGAGTGAAACGGGCTGCTACCTCAGCGATGCGGCCTGCGCCCTTGGTAATGACCACAAAGTTGATCAGAACCAGGATCATGAACACCACGAGTCCTACGACGAAATTGCCGCCGACCACGAAGTTTCCAAACGCTTGAATGATATTCCCTGCGTAACCATCGAGAAGGATGAGCCGTGTCGAGGCGACATTCAGTCCTAGGCGAAACAAGGTGGCGACAAGCAGGAGGGTGGGAAACCCGCTGAAATCCGAAGGCTCACGCAGATAGAGGATGACCAGGACCGTGAGCAACGAGAGGGCGATGCTCATGGCCAGAAGCAGATCCACCACAAAGGCCGGCACCGGAAA
>CAMAVD010000158.1 GCA_945861575.1 Akkermansia muciniphila | reverse complement strand
TAAGGTCCGGTGCACTTCGATGGCGGCGTCCACAACTATCGAGGCAATAGCGTTCTCTTGATTCATTCAAAACCTCCTTCGGCAATCGAAGCCGCCTTTCCTGCTCGCTTCAAGCGTAAACAAGACAGCGTTTTGCTTGTTTAAACTTCACGGTGATTGGGATTGGTGAGGGCTTGGTGGTGGGTAACGCAGGCATTTTCTACGGTGGCGCGGGACAGGGCCCAAAGGCGCGAGAAGGGCAGGAGGGAAAGGGTGGTATGTCGGGCCCGTGGCTTTGGTTCATTAGTATGGGGTTTGTCTGGCTTGCGCCTTTGCGGCAGGCCCCGCGCCTTTGCGATAAAGTCCTTGTCCTGGCGAGGGGTGGTCTGCGTCGTGGGGAGTAACGCAAAGGCGCGGGAAGGACGCCAAGACGCCAGCAAGAAGGAGGGGGGAGCGGAACCCTGGTGGGGAATACCGCAAGGCAGGGGCCAGGCCAAACGACTGACATGTCTCCTATTGCAATGACAACCGAAGGGAGGGGAGGCCTCGTTCCCTCGTCTCCTGTATGTGCCGAAGGATTCCGTGCCGACATCCTGGTGGAAGGCAAGGTCATCCTCGAACTCAAGTCCGTGGAGCAACTCGCCAAGGTTCACCACAAGCAGCTCTTCACCTATCTCAAACTCGCCGAGTGATTCAGAAAGTGTCCTTTTAGCGCTTACACGTGCGTCAAAAGTAGCTGCGCATGCTCACAACGCGATCGCCGATGATCTAGCCCGTTTCAACTCCCGATTTGCAGGAGAATGTGACGCTCTGCATTAACTCTCCCTACCCGCAGCGCGGCGAACAATTTCTGTGAAACTATTTCTTGCAATTCACCGAGTTGTGTCGCTAGTAGCTGATGTGCTCTTGGAAAAGCTCACTTCAACTCTGGAGAGTCTGACGCGGTCTGCGGCTTCGGAGCTGTTTGTTTTACCCCCCCCCCCCCCTCTTTCAGATCTCGGCGGCTTGCTGGCCGGATGTCAGGTCTGAGTTTGGGTTGGTGTTTTCTCGGCCGATGATTTAGCGGTGATCCGTTCCTGCTGGGGGGATGGGATCAACCACTCCTCTGGCATTTGCCAGATGAACACCGGCTCCATCCTGGCAGGTCGGCCTTCCTTGGGGAGTTGGGTTAGTTATGGTCTGGGCACTCCGAATCAGAGCCTGCCCGCGTTCGTCGTGATGCAGGACGCTCCGGCACAGGTGGTGAACGGAGCTCGGAACTGGGGGGCTGGGTTCATGCCCGCCGTGCATCAAGGCGTGCGCATGCAGATTGATTCGGAGCCCATTCCGAACCTGGGAACTCCCGAGGGAATGACGGATCCACAGCAGCGTGCGAAGATCGAGCTTCTGAGTGGCATCAACCGGCGTTTTGCAGAGCAGCATCCCGAGCAGTCCGAGTTGGAGGCCAGGATCGCCGGCTATGAACTCGCTTTTCGCATGCAAGCTGCGGCACCGGAGGCGGTGGATCTCTCAAAGGAGACTGCGGCCACGCGCGCGCTCTACGGGATTGGAAAACGTGAGACCGGGACCTTTGGTCGGATGTGTTTGATGTCGCGCCGTCTGGTGGAGCGGGGCGTTCGATTTGTGCAGCTGTATCACGGGGCGGGCAATCGATGGGATTCTCACGATAAAATTGAAAAGAATCACACCGAGCTCTGCCTCTCAATGGATCAGCCGGTTGCGGGTTTGCTCAAGGACCTGAAGTCCCGCGGTTTGCTCGACGAGACTTTGGTCATTTGGGGTGGAGAGTTTGGGCGGACGCCAATGTCTGAGAAAGGCGACGGACGCGATCATAATCCCACAGGGTTCACCCTGTGGATGGCCGGGGGCGGTGTTCGCGGAGGTCAGGCGATCGGAACCACCGATGAGTTGGGACTGCATGCGGAGCAAAACCGTCTGCATGTGCACGATCTTCATGCGACCATTCTCTGGCTCCTGGGACTCGACAACATGGGTCTCACCTATCGATACAAAGGGCGGCCAGAGCGTCCCACGCAGAACGAGGGCGAGCCGTTCAAAGGAATCTTGGGCTAATTCCTTGGCTCCGATCGCCGGAGTTTCTTCTAGCGGACGACTCTGAAAAAGAGTGTCGCAGCCTTGGCGATGAAGACGTCTCCGCTCTTGGCGTTTAAGGGCTTCCACGGACCCGACACCGAGTTGGCGCTCTCGAGTTGGTCGCAGAGGGTTTGGGGAGCCCAGGAAATCTGGACGGATGACCGTGGGAGCGGCGTGATAGTTAGTTGTGGCCCGGGGAGAAAGGACACGGGCGACACGAGTGAGAACTCCTGGTCAAGGGAGGACTTTGCGCCACGTGCGGCAAACACTTCGGCGAAGGCATGACCACCCACTTCCCAGGTCAGAAATTCCACCTCATGCACTCCGGGTTTCAGATGCACGACACCCAAGGTTGCCGAATTGCCGGTGTTACCGACATAGGCAAGCGTGTCTCGGCGATGCGCTGGAACCGCCGGATTGCCGCCGGTCAGTGAACTTGAGCTTTTGAACGTAGCGCCTAGGATCCGGAGACGGGCTCCGTCGTCCGTGGCGAAGCCGAAGGTATAGTCGTCCTCTTCCCCAATTTGAATCTGGCCTCGGGCTACCAGGACGAAGTAGTTGTCATCCGAATTGATCAGGCCTTGAGGCGTGAGATTATTCAGGCCGAACGGATCATCGCCTCCGAAATACCCGACATTATTGAATCCATCATCGTTGTCACCGCGGTTCACCAGAGAGGTGGTGTACTGCGCGACTTTACCGAGTTGGGGCGTTGAGCTGAGATAGTCAGCCGTCGCGAGATCGAAGGGGAAGAGACCGGGTGGATCGACGTGCCCGTAGATTTCGCGGACGTTCCAGCGACAGCTGTCGACGATGTTTAGTCCCGGTGATAGGACGTGTGGGGCGAGAGTCGACGCAGGCGGCGGTCCGGTTGGTGCCGCGATGGCAGCAATCTGGTTCGGTTCGAGCGCCTCGCAAAAGATGGTGAACTCGTCGATGAAGCCTTGGAAGTAGGAGCCCGCAATCGCTTCACTGTAGCCTAGCAGTATATCGGCGTCCTTGGTCGTGTTCGGCCGTCCGACGGTCGAGGCGTCCAGTTCGCCGTTGACGTAGATGGACATTTGTCCGCCGAACGAGCTGTAGCGCCACGCGAGATGCGTCCAGCTACCGATCGGGATGCTCCGAACGCCGGCGAGGTCGTTAGCCCAGAATCCAAAGTAAGCTCTGCCGCCACGCAATCCGAGGAGGAGCGAGCCTGTCCCGCCTGGCCCGGTGTTTCCCAAGACCATCTTGTCTCCATTGAGCGCTTTGGGCAGGATCCAGGCGCTGACAGTGAAGTCGCCCTTCAATCCCAGCTCCAGATTGGAGTTGCTGACGATCGCTGTGGTGAGGCGATAGTAATTGCTGACCCCGAACGTTGGGTTGCCGGGCACGGCATTTAAGGCGATGGCCGAGTTTGGATGCCCGCGATGATCGGTGTTCCAGTATTGTGCGCCCGTTCCGAAGTAGACTGGCGTGGCCACCCCACTTGCGTCTCTGAGATTGAAACGGTCGAAGGCGAAATAGGTTCGCAGGCAGTTCTCCTCGGGGGCTGTATCCGTCTGCATTCGTCCGCCGAGTGTGAAGAGGCCCCCTGGTTTGGCCCCGGCTTGGTTGTCGATAAAGGTGCAGTGACTGACCTTCAGGGTTCCTCCCCGATTGAAGACAACCGCTCCCAAGCCTGCCCCGGCTTCCGCCGGAGCGTTCGCGTAAGTCCCGCCTCTGCCGCCTCGGGTTGCATTGACAACGAAAACGCTCTCGGACAGGACGCAGGTCCCTTGGTGGTTAAACACGGCGGCCCCGAAGCCGCCCCCTCCCCCTCCGCTGCCGCCTAGATTACCGTTGTCGATTGTGTGGGATCCATTGCCCCCGCCAAAGCCTCCCAGTCCGATGGCACCGTCCGGAGTGCCTGCGCCGGCCCCTCCGCCGCCTCCTGCAAAGCCACCCAAGCCGCCGCCTCCTCCCGCACCGCCACCAAACCCTGCCGTGTTGTAGGCTCCGCCGCCGCCCCCTCCACCCGCAAATCCACCTGCGCCACCCGGTCCACTGGATCCAAGCAGGGCTGTACCGCTTCCACCACCACCACCTCCTCCGCCTTCACCTCCGCTGCCCCCGCCGCCGCTATTCGCTCCGGCAGAGCCTCCCAGAGGGGGGCCGCCGATGCCCCCGACGATGTTGTTGCCTCCGACTGCGCCAGGCCCCTGTAACCCACCGCCTCCAGCCCCGCTGCCCAGCCCGGCACCCAGACCGCCGCCTCCGTTGCCTCCGATGGCTTGGTTTGCAATGAGTGAGCAGCCGTTGATCTCGAGTTTGCCCTGGTTGAAAATGGCTCCTCCCAATCCAGCGGCACCCCCACCGGAACCGCCGCGCTGCCCGCCCGCTCCACCGTCACTGCCCAGGGCCAACCCCTGGCTTAGGGTCAGGTTCCTCAGCGTGAGGCTGCCGTTTGTCGTGATGTAGAAGAGTCGCAGACTCGCGACCTGTGGCGAACGTGCCAGTGTGAGGCTGTTGCTTCCCGCAGGCCCGATGAGAGTGATTGGCTTGTCTACCCGAAGCGCTGAGGGACCATAGGTGTTGTCCCCTAGGGTGGAGAGAGCGAGTGTGGTTGCGGATGAAAAGGCAGTGGTTGAGAAATCAATCAGTCCCGGCGGGCAAACGTCGAGGAGGGCTTGTCGGAGCGAGCCCGGACCTTTGTCTGCGCTCGTCGCCACAGCGATATAGGTGCAGGTCCTGAAGGTCGTGCTGGGGCCCGCAGCGGGTGCCAGATTCCCCGCCGTGTCACGCGCGGTGTTGGCGCGAAGGCTGATCCCTAGACTGCCAACGCCCGAGATGTTGCTGAGAGTAACCGTTCGGGTAGTCAGTCCGCTTCCAGTGACGCTGATCAGGCCGGTGATGCTATGGCTGGTGTTGAGAATCACGTCGCTGGGCGTAAGGTTCACCAGGCTGGCTCCCACGTAGGTCACAGTGAAACTTACCGGACCATTCGTGGTCACTGTTTCCGAGGGCGCGCTGAGGGTTGCTGCAGGCGGCAGATTGTCGACGTTCCAGGTCTGTCCCTGGACCGGAATCTGGGTGATGGAATGGGTCAGGTTCAAGCTATTGATCAGATCAAGCCGAAGGGTCCCCTCGCCGCTTCCTGTGCTGGCGGTGACGACCCAGGCCCGGGAGGGTAAGGCTGCAGAGGGAATGACGGACTCGATGTCAATAAGGCCTCCCAGGCCGGTGCTGCTGAGACTCAAGTTCGTCGCGGTTAGACCGCCGATCGGCTGATCGAAGCTGAGCGTCCAGGAGACGAGGTTCCCTCGGGTGGTAGGCCCACCGTTGCGAGTGATTCCGTTGATCGATGCCGGAGGTCCGAGGACGGTCAGGCACCATCCTCCGGCGATCTCAGCGGCCTCCCCGGGGCTGGCGACATCGTCCATCAAATACAAACTCCAGATGCCATTGGGATTTGTGCCGTTGAAGACGGAGGCCAGCGTGTCGGATCCTGAGGGGGATGCCGTGGGATAGGGGGCGGCGGGTGCTGGCGCAGCAAAGACATCCTTGGAGCTGCCGTAGGCAGAGGGCTTGTAGGTTCCACTCGCGAGTGGCCCCGCGTCAGGGATGAAGGAGGCGGCGCTGTCGTCCAGGGTGATGGTAGCGTTGAGCGCACCGCTGAGAGTTCCGCCTGCGTCGGATACCAGGAAGAAACGCGCCCCTGTCGGACCGACGAGCAGCAGGTCCATGTCATCGGGCCGGGGATGCTTCAGGTTGTTCAGGGTCACGGTGACTTTAGTGAGTGTGGTCGGCGCTCCAGAGACTCGGAGGCGGGAGGGATAGACGGTGGCAGACCCCGGTGAGGCGTTGTCTGGAAGCGCGATGGGGCTGGGGTTACAGAAGGCGTTACCTGAGACGACCGTGAGACGGTCGACGATCTGGACAAGCGCGGCGCTGCTCCCGCTCAGCGATGGGGTGCCGCTGTAGACAGCGGTCAATGCGTGGGTTCCCTCACTCAGACTGCTGGTGACGAGGCTGGCCTGGCCGCTGGCATTCAGGGCGACCGCGGCTCCCAGGGAAGTGGCCCCATCCCTGAACAGGACGTTCCCCTGACCATTTACCGGCGTCCCATTGAGTCGGACGGTTGCTGTGAGGGTGACGCTGTTCCCGGGGGCTGTGGTGAAGGAGGGGTTGAGGGAGGAGGACAGAGCTGTTGCCGTGGGCTGAATCGAACCAGTGGTGATCGTCAGGCTCCAGCCCTTGGCGAGAGTGGCTGGACCTTTGTCGGCTACGTCATCTACTGTGTAGAGGCTCCAGACTCCGTTGGGGGCGCTTCCGGCGAAGAGGGAGGTCAGAGAGTCCGTTCCCCGAGGCTGGGGGACACCATAGGGACCTGGGGGCGCTGGTGCAGGGAAGTCCGTGGGAATGGAATTTTGAGCGTCGAAGCACGTGGGACGGAATGTGCCAGTGCCGAGGGGAGCGGCGTCAGGCAGGAGCGAGGCTGCGGTATCGTCGAAGGTCAGGGTGAGATTGGACGCTGGGACCGTGGTACCTCCTGTGTCGGCCATGAGGACGCATTTGGCTCCGGTAGGTCCGACGAGAAGGACTTGGATGTCGTCGGGACGTTCATGGCTGAGCCCGTTTAGGGTAACAGTGATTTTGGATAGAGTTCCCGAGAGGCCGGCTACGGTGAGAGTCGAAGGGTAGGGGATTGATGGACCTGGTTTGCCGTTGGGCACGGTGCTCGCGAAGGCGACGGGCGACGCATTCGTAAAGCTCGCCCCGCACAGCCGTTCCGGCTGAGTCAGGGAGAGAAGAGCCAGAGCGGCCAGCAGCGAAAGTGTTCTCATGGGAGCCTCCAGCAACCTAGGCGGGGCGGAGTTAGGGACGTGACGGGTAGATCCCTTCCAGAGCAATACAGAAGTTCACGGCGAGGAAGGGTGGGACGATGGGTATGGGTTGGCCATTTCCGCTTGGGCCCGACGTGCCGGCTCCCATGCTCGCATTGGCGACGGTCGCGTAATTTGGGGTGGGCGTGCTTGCTGGGAAGTTACCCTTGGCAGCGCCTGCGTTTCCATCGTCCGTGCTGCACGGGAGCGACACCTGATGAACATGCGGAGGTAGCTGTGGCACGGAAAGGGTCACCGTTTCGGATCCGCCGGACTCTCCAAGCTGTCGCTGGTTGAGTCCGGGGCCCTGGCCGGAGTTCATAGGGGTCCGACCCCTCAGATCTGGAAGCCCGAAGGTGGTCCGGCCATCACCCCCAAAGGTCGTGCCTAGCAGGGAGAATAGGGCGGTGTTTTGCTGGATGGCGATGAGTTGTCCCGAGCAGCTGGCCCAGCCCCGTGGCGCGAAATTGAAGCCGAACATACGAATTTCTCCAATGAAGGGTTCTGACATAGGCGTGTGGGTTAGGTGTGGGCTTGGGAATGCTGCGGCATGGGTTGAAGCGGTCGATTGAAGACGGCCTGATAGTGCTGAAGATCTGGCGTCGGAGTGAGGATGGGGACAATGAACATGTCAAACCAGCCAATCTGCGGATGCTCAAAGCGGTAGATGCGTTCCGGAAGCACGCTGGCCGCCGGGCCCGCGAAGATCAGGCAGAATTGCTCGTAATCGGCATCCGGGGTGGGGAGCGCGCTGGAGGCTCGGGGAGCGCGCCGTTCCACTTCGACCAGCAGGAGGGGCAGGCTTGTCCCTTCTACAGGAATCACTTGGAAGTGACTGCTTAACTGCTCGGAGAAAGTTTCCAAGCGCAGATCTTGGAGGGAGCGCTCTTTCATCGGTATCGTTGGGTGGCGGGCTGAGACCCTCCCGCCCAAGGCGAGAAAGCTGAAGGCAGCGCTGGCGCTCATCGCGAGGAAGTGCCGACGTGTGTTCCCCGAGGTGATTCCGGACCGTGGATTGGAATAAAGCGAACGCATCTGATGATTCCTATCGTCAGTTCTACGCGAACCATACAGAGGGGTCAAAGTGATTCTTCCCCCCGGTAGTGTGCATCTTAGCGTGCAAACGAATGGCTGTTATCTGGGGATGGAGTGGATCCCAGGCTGAGCGCCTTACAGTCCGTATCCTACCGATTCCTTTCCAGGGTGCTGATTCGGGCTGCTTCCCGGTCGAGTGAATCCCTCAGACTCACCCAGCTCTTGTCGGAATCCCTAGGTTTCAGGGGTCCAACGACGAACTGGCCAGGCAATTTGGCTTTTCTTGCCCGGAGGTCCTCTGCGACATCGAGCGCGCTGAGCGGGGGAAGGACCGTGCCAGGATCAAATGTGAAGCGGACGCTTCCCTTGAGTTGCCAGCCGCTGAGATCTACCGCCACGTCCAGAGCGTTTGTGACCCGCAGACTTCGTGATCCCGGTTTGGAATCTTGCCACTCTACCGCTTGCAGCCCAAGGAGGATGTCTGCCCTTTGCGGTTCGGGGATGCCTGCGCGATGGGCGCTGGTAATGCCTTGCGGCGGGGCTTTGGCGCTGAGGGCATGGGTGCGGTAGAGGTGGACGCGTCGTGGTTCGATGAATTGCTTCTCCAGATCGAGGATCCCCACGGGGAGATGCGCTTCAGCACTGGTGCCCTGCGCGATGTTCCAGGTTCCACCCCAACGTTTACGGTCGAGGATGGCCTCGGTCCACATCCGATTGGTGAGGCCTGCGATGTGTTGTTCGATGACTCCTTGGTTTATGGAGGGATTCAAACTTTCACGCTGGCAAACCCTTCGAGGGGGCGCTCACTTTTCCAGGATCAAGGGAAGCCGCTGGTGCATGGGACTGGGCTGTCCTCAGGGGCCCTTGGCCAGGGTGTGCAGCGGAAGAAGAGCTGTGGATGAGACTCAGGCAGGGTCAAGAGGTAGTCGAAGGGGGACAGGGGCACATAATTCACCGCGAAGGCGCACCAGTTCACCAGATCCGTGGAGGTCTCTACCCAGAAGCCCTGCTCTCCGCTCCCGTTGAGACGGATGTCTTTGCCTTGTTTCCCTGCCACCTCTGCCACACTTAAGATGAGAGGGACGCGAACATGCACTTGAGCGACCACTCCTGTGACACTTCCCATCGCGTTGCTGAGAATGATGGAATAGGTGCCTGAGTCGTCTGGACTTGCCCCCGTCACACTCATCTTGGCTGTGGTGCCTCCGAGAATGTCCTCGTCGTCGACCTTCCACTGAAAACTCATCAAGCTGGGCACAGACGCTACGGAGATAGGGAGCGAGAAGCTCTGTCCTGAATCCACTGTGTTCGTGCTGGGTGGGGTCGGGCTCAGCAGGACGGGCGGAGTACCGAAGCGCCAATTGATCCAGGTGTTGTTCTCGTTGGCGAAACCGTCCGCTCTATCGACGAACGCGTAATAGGTGGTGCCTCCCTGGCCTGGGAAACGCACCAAGCTATTGGAAGAGTCGTAGGAACAGTCCACATAGACGAATTCTGCGCTGGCGTTAAGAGAGTATACGGAGAGGACCGTGTCCTGAGCGCTGCCAATGGTGTCTATGATCACTTCGGTGTCACCCGCGAGATCGAAGCCGATGTAACGCGAAGCGCCACCTAGTTGGCCACACGGCGGCGGTTCGCTCTCGGAGGTTGCCGAGCCTAGGAGGCTCAGCGACCGGTAGCCGATTGAGCCTGCGGCCACAGGCAAGCCCAAGTCGGCTAGCCCTGGATCTCCCAGCCCTGGGAAGGAAAATCTGCGGGAGGGCGGCTCGTATTTGTCCTCGCTGGGTGCAAAAGTAGGGCTGCCCACTTCAAGGCGCGCTGCGTGGCTGGTGATCTGTGTTTGATCCGCGCTTTGGACGGTGACCCAGTAAGGGCCGACATCCGCCAAGCTCACGGGAGGGAGGATCAAGAATTCCTTGGTGGCATCGGCAATCGGCTTGCCTTTGAAAAACCACTGATACTTCAAGCGATTGCCGGTTGCCGAAACCGAGAAGGAGGCTTCTTTGCCGAGGATCTGGGTTTGACTGACGGGGTGGCGAAGGATCACCGGGATGGGCGGGCTTTCGAGATCCATCCGCCAGGAGAGGAGGAAGTCGTTGGTGTCGCCACCAAAGCCGTCGACAGCGATGAGGTACTCCATCCTGTTGGAGGCGTTGAACCGCAGTTCGCTTGTGTAATAGCCCCCGCGGTCGTCGTCGCTCTCGATGGGCTGCAGAGAGGTGAGGCTTTTCCCTGCGTAGACCGCCAGGAGTGTGTCAAAGGTGCTCCCCCGAGTGTGCAGGGTGGCAACTCCTGAAACGGGGGGAGTCCACGAAAACCAAACGGAATGCCCCCCCTTGTTTCCCGCGTGAGCGGGTTCCCCCGGCTCACGCGTTGCCGTCCGATTGCTTGAGCGCACGCTTCCTGATGACGTTCGGCTGAGGGCGATCCGATCGGCGAAGTCGTCCCCTCCTCGGACCACGGGCACGTCGATGAGCACACGGACTGGCACACTCAATACGGCTCCGGCCCCGTTCCTGATCACCGCCGTGTAACTTCCCCCGTCCTCCAGATCGATGACACTCTTGCTGTAGTTCTGGCCTCGCGCCTCGGGGATGTTTACGCCGTTGCGCTTCCATTGGAATTGGAAAGGGCCCGTTCCTGCAATGCTGGTAGGCAGGCTGAGCGCCTTGCCGAGGGAGACGGAGAGATCAATCGGAGCGTCCACCGTAAGCTTGGGGTACTCCAGGACGTCCAGCGTCGCCGTGCTGGAGTCCTGGCCTGCCGGGTTGCTAACGACCACGCGATAGGTCCCTTCGTCCCGAAGGCTCACGGAAGGCAGCTTAAGTTCGGGCGAGTTGATGCGGTTGATTTCGGTCAGTCCTTTGAACCAGCGGTAGCTCAGGGGCCGTGTCCCTGAGGCCGAAACGCGCCAGACGACATTGCTGCGCTCTCGGACCCGCAGCGGCTGAAGTTCTGGGGCCAGGCGTGGAAGTCCGACATTCGGGCCGCCGGGAGTGGCGAGGTTGACGCTGAAGGCCTGCTTCCCGCCGTCGGGATAGCGTGCCTCAGGACGCTTGGGATCTCGCGCTTCGCTGACCGCTTCGCTGATCAGCGTCCCGTCCGGCAGGACGAGCGACAGGGTAAAGGGTTGGCTGGGAAGCTTCCAGGGGAGATGGAGATTCTTTGGGTCGTTCGCAGGTGGAAAGAGAGAGCCATCTGCCCAGACACGAGTAAAGCCGCCCGCCTCCAGCAGAAAAGTCTTGGGGATCACATAGGGACTCACCTGGAGTTCGGGGGATGAGAGCCGCAGGCTGAGTCCCTTCAGGTCGAGGCTCTCGCGGCCTGCGTTGTAGAGCTCCAGCCATCCAGCTTCTGAGGGGGGCGTGATGAACCATTCATTGATAACAAGTGGAGGGAGGTGGCGGTTGACCTTCCTTGGGGTGGGTTGAGTGAATACCTTGCGAATGCCTGGGCTAGAGGGGATCAACCCATAGGACAGGTCTTCCCCGAGAGCCGGGTAGTCCACATAGTCGACAATGAGGGGTTTCCCCGAGCGGATCGTGGTGAGGGCTAGTGAGCCCCCTCGAGGATTGAGCCCGAGGCTCGAATGAATCTCGGACGTGCCAATCAACCCTTCTCCGCCGTCCATCCATACCAGCAAGTATTGTTTTGAGTGGATGGCGCTGGTGGGCGGAAAACGCCACTGGCGGAATTTGTAGTAGTTATCCGAGAGTGCGTAGGTTTCCAGGGACACAGTTAGGTCTCCCGGATTGTAGAGCTCGATCCAAGCGCCGGTTCTCTGCTGGCTGTCGTAGGCTGTGGACGTGTTGGAGGACTGAAGCTCGTTGATCAGGACAGTGTTGTATCCAGCGTAGCTGGGTTGGATGATCGTGCCGTTGGGGATAGTCTGGGCCCAACTGAGAGGCGCTAATGCCAGGGCCAATAAGCAGAGAAGCACTGCCCTGTCCGCCCAGTTGCGGTTTGCCCCGTCCCATTTCCTTAGATCCGGCGTTGTCATACTTATAACG
>CAMAVD010000157.1 GCA_945861575.1 Akkermansia muciniphila | reverse complement strand
GGACGGATTGGAGGGTGAAGCGGGTCGATGGGCAAGATCTGCGATGGGAGCCCGGTTTCCTATTTCAATCTCTGACCAGTCCAAACCATTCGTGCTGGTGTAAATCTTTCCGCCGGACGCCACACACCACCGTCCCCCCCCATAGCGGGGGCGTGAGACCGGATGAAGGGTTGCCAGCGAGAGGTCGCTCCATTCGGTGAGGCTTGAGCTGACGAAGAGGGCACCACGGATCCCGGTGGCTACGAATTGGTTTCCCCCGTAGCGAATCGAGGTTAAAAAGAGTGGCCGCTCAGCGCGAATGGGAGGAAGCGGGTTCACCTCACCTTTGTCGCTGACGGAGATGAGTCTCCCTTCTTCGGAGATCACAACCCATTGATTGGATCCACGCGCAACCCCGGTCCAGCGGGCGTCGGCGGCCGCACCACCCAGTCTGCGCCAGGGCTCAGGCGGGGACCCAAGCAGGAGTATGCCACCGTCTCCGGCCGCGAGGAACTGCCTGCCACCGTTGGAGACGTCGCGCAACCACTCGTCGGTATCCGTGTCCACCCAGTGCCAGCGGGTCTCTATATCAGCGAGAAGATTAGAGGATACGATCAGGCTTCCACGTTCGCCTGCGGCCACCCACGTGCGAAGGCCTGGATCTGCGCGACAAGCGACCGCTGAGAGATCCAGCCCAGTGGGTGCGCCGTAACTGTGCCTCCAAGTCGGGTCAGCGCCTCGAAGGGTGTGGCTTCCGATAAGGGTGCAAAGCAGGAGGCCTCCTGCCAAACCCTGGATGGTACTGATGATTCTCACAAATAGCTGCATGGAGCTTCAGATGTAAGCCTCCGGAGGGGGGGACGTCCTGAGTTGGAGAGGTCACGCCACCCGCCGGTATCGGCGAAGGCAATGCTCACGCATTGTGTCCTTCGCGCAACAACTGCAGGGCAAAGCAGCGGCACTTATTAATCGGTCATCTCAGCCTTCCGTGGCTGACAGTATTCCGATCTGGATGCGCTCTTCTACCAGTCGGAACCTGTGACATCCAAGAAAAATCTCAAAAACCCTTTCACACCCCGAAAACCGTCTTGAGTTTGTCGCGGTAGTTGCGGCTCGCGTTCAACTTTGTCCCATCGTGCAGAACCAGGACGAAATCTCCATGAAACATGGGTTGCATCTCCTTCACACGCTCCACGTTCACGATGATGGATCGGCTAATGCGCAGGAATTTTTTGCCGACTAACTGAGTTTCCATCGAGTTCATGGTTTCCCGAATCATATGACTGACCTTGTTCACATGGAGAGTGACGTAGTTGTCGGAGGCCTCCACCCAATCAATATCTTCGGGTTTAATCAGCGTTATCCGTCCGGCGTTTTTTACCGAGATCCTGTCGGGGATTGTTTTCGAGGGGCGTACGTCCTCGATAAGTTGGTTGAGCTGGTCCTGTGCCTTGGCTGCCTCCGGCTTTCCAATCACGCGCCTCGCCCGGGAGAGCGCGGCAGCGAGTCGGTCCTTGTCGAACGGCTTTAGCAGATAGTCCACGGCGTGGACATCAAATGCTCTTAGGGCGAATTTGTCATAGGCAGTGGTGAAAATGACTGCGGGCCTGGTCTCAAGGGGGAGGGCCGCTATGACGCCAAAACCGTCTACCTCGGGCATCTGGACGTCGAGGAAGACGAGGTCGGGGCAGAGTGTTTGAATGGCCGGGATAGCCTCCCCGCCATGGCTGCACTCACCTACGATTCGTACGGACTCCTGATCGGAGAGCATACGGCGAAGTCGCTCGCGTGCGAGCGGCTCGTCATCAACGATTAATACATGCAATGCGTTCATGTTTTGGATGCGTTCAGCCCGAGGGCTCCGGGTAGGCGGATCCTGACCTGGCACCCTCCTTCGGGGTTTGAGCTCAAGTCCATAAGCCCCCCCTCTCGGTAGAGTTCGCGAAGGCGGGCGCGAGTGTTGGAAAGGCCGATCCCTTCTCTCGATAAACCACCGGCGGGCAGCCCGATCCCGTTGTCGGACACAATCAGTATCAGATCCTCGCCGTCCCGGGAAGCCTCTACCCGGATCCGTCCCGGGCTGGATTGCGCCTCGATGCCATGTCGTATGGCGTTCTCAACCAGGGGTTGCAGTATCAGGCTGGGAACCGGGGCGGCAAGCGTCTCCGGAGGGATGGATAGAGTGACGTTGAGGCGTGGTCCGAAGCGGACCTGTTCTACCTCGAGGTATTGTCGGACGAAGTCCAACTCTCGCTCCAAGGGCACCTGCTGGGTGTCGCTGGTATCCAGTGCCGCTCTGAGAAGTTGGCTCAGCCGGGTGACCATTCGCTCCGCATCGTCCGGCTTCGAGTGGATGAGCTCGGCTATGGCGTTCAATGAGTTAAACAGGAAGTGAGGGTTCAGTTGCATCTGCAGTGCCTGGAGCTTCGCCGACATCAGGCTGCGCTCCAGTTCCACCATACGCAGGCTGCGGTCCTGAAACTTGCGATAGTAGCCGACGGCGTGTGTGACGCTGACCACCACCCAGTAGATCAGGATGTTGAAGTAGAAGGTTTTGAGGAACAGGGCCGGCAGCGTGTCCTTCAGCGTGAGGACCCGGCCGTCAGGGGAACCGTGCCAGAGGGTGACCAATCCGCGTAGGGCGACATAGGCGAGGGAGAAGAAGACGCTGGCTCCGAGGTGGATGATCAGGCTGCGGCCCCATCCCTTGCCTTCAAGATTTAGGTGGCGAGCCAAATGGACGGGAATGAAGGAGAGCAGTGCAAAGACATACCAGTCGGCGAGGGAATAGATCAGGACCTGACGCCAGAGTATAGGGCGGCCGAGTTGGGAGATGGAGATGTAGAACTGTCCGGCGAAGCAGAGGGCGATCAGGCTCCAGACTACCAAGGGTAGCAGGCCGCCTCTCCACGCCCGGGTTCTAAAAAATGCGGCGGTCATGTTGCCATCAGTTCGCGGACAGCACTAAAGCACCCTGGCCCAAAGGAGCCAACCCAAACTTTGCGGTGAAGAGTTCGAGGTCGAGGCGCGCCCCGGTAGTGCGTTCGCTCTGCGGGAGAAGTGCAGACGGCTTGGCCTGCATTGGATCCTGCCAGAACGCCTGACATCGCTCCGTAGGGTTGGGTTGGGAATCCCTCGAGGTCAGCATCCTGCACCAGGAGCCCTACCGTGAACATAAAACTCCAAACTTATCTGCGATTGAGATAGAGGTCATGCTGAGTGCTGGACAGTTTAACCTCTTGGTTGAAAAGGAGGGTCCAACCGCCTGTCGGACTTGCCCTCATCGGATGTCAGTCCGGCACTCGGTGTCCTCATTCCGCGTAGGGCCGACCAAACCAGTTACTACGTGGTAAACCCTTCTGAGAGTCATCGGCGACAATGCCATTGTCTTCGGAGCTGCTGCGGACTATCGATGGGGGATGTTGCGAACACCGATGGAACTGAGCCGCCGGGAGATGCTCCGTTGGTCCTCAGGGGCCTTGCTGACGGCTGGCCTGTGGCCGGGGGCCCTGAGCGCTGAATCGAGCCCACGCTCGGGTCGCTTTGATTTTCTGGTGATCAACGACCTTCACCACGTTGGTCCTGAGTGTACGGTCTGGTTGGATCGGGTCGTGGCACAACTGAGGTCACACAGATCCGCTCGGTTCTGCCTTGTCTTGGGTGACCTCACTGATCTGGGGACGCGAGCCAGCATGGAGTCCGTACGAAAGTCTTTTAGCCGGTTGGGCCTACCGGTCCACTTTCAAATCGGGAATCACGATTATGCTCAGCCGACAGACCGATCCTCCTATGAGACGATCTTTCCGGCTCAACTCAACTACCGGTTCCGCCACCGTGGGTGGCAGTTTATTGGGATCGACAGCACGGAAGGTCAGAAGTTTGAAAAGACCCAGATCCAGCCCGCCACCTTGGCATGGTTGGATGCGCAGCTGCCCCGGCTGAACCCTCGGCGACCGACGGTGCTTTTTACACACTTTCCCCTGGGGGCGGGTGTGAATTATCGCCCGTTGAATGCGGACGCGCTCTTGGACCGCTTCCGTTCCTTCAACCTGCGGGTGGTGTTCGGTGGCCACTACCACGCGCACACCGAACGTTCCACTCCGGAAGGGCTTGTTCTCACCACCAATCGGTGTTGCGCTCTCAAGCGTGGCAATCACGATGGGAGTAAGGAGAAAGGCTACTTTGTATGCTCGGCTCTGGATGGACGCATCACTCATCGCTTTGTGGAAGTGCTCCCTTCAATATGATATATCTCCTTTCGAAAACCCCTTGGCAGAATGCCTCTTTGTGCACCGTCCTTGTTGGACTTCAACTCGGCCTTCTGGGGGTGCTTTTTTCTCCGCACGCTTCCGCTGCTGAGGTTCGGGTAACCGATGAGGTCTACCTTCAGGAAGTTGGCTGGCAGCGGAAATCTGATGTGCCGCTCCGGAGCCTGGCTGTCGTCGCGGGGCAGGTCTACGCAGGAAGCGAGAAGGGGTTGTTTCTGCTTGAGGGCGATCGATGGCTTCCGCAGCAGGCGGTGACGAATTCCCTTGGGCATCTGGTGGTGAAGGAGACCAATCTGTGCGCGATATCTACCGTCGGAATCCATCGTTTAGGGCCGCTTGGCTGGCGCTTGATCGCGGCGACGGGCATTGACGCTGTTGCCTGGCACCAGGGACAGATCTTTGTGGCTCAGGGAAAACGTTTGTCCCAGCTGAGGGGCGAGGTACTGAATCCGTTGACCACCAATGAATCGCCCTTCGCCATCAGCCATCTGGCTTCCCACAATGAATCGCTGGTCCTCCAGGGCGAGGGCCGCCTCACCTACCTTAATCGCGGGCGGTTTGGTGGGAAGGACTCCTATGGCTTTCCCGCGGATCAAGCCTGGGACTGGGGCGATCTTCCGTCTCCGAATGTGCGCGATCTCCTGAGCTTTCGCGGCTCGTTGTGGGTGGGGACGGATCAGGGACTGGGGCGGCTTCGGGGGATGTCATTGACCCGCGTCGACGGATCTGCGGGCTTGCCGATTGTTGACGTGACCTGTCTCGCGGCCGGCTTCACCAATGATCTCTGGATCGGCACCAGTCGGGGGCTGATTCGACACGTGGACGGGGCCTTTCACTACTACGCAGGACGGCGCTGGCTCCCGCATGATCACGTTCGTGCTCTGGCGGTATTCGGCCGTGAGGTGTTTGCCGCAACGGATGAGGGCTTGGGGGTGATCCGTTTGGAGCCCTACACACTGGCGAAGAAGGCGGCCTTCTACGAGGCGCATCTGGAGAAGTGGGGCCAGAAGCGTTTGGGATTCACTCACAAGCTGGAGTATGACGAGGAGCGTCGCGCTTATGTTCGTGAGATGAGCGACAACGATGGGGGCTATTCCGGGGACTATCTGGCAGCGCAATGCTATCGGTGGGCCGTCACGCAAGATCTAGTGGCCCGTCGGGAAGCCACCAATACCTTTCATGCGTTTCGTTGGATGGAGTCGGTAACCGGCCTTCCTGGCTTTCCCGCGCGCGCGATGTGGGCTAAGGGTGAGGTGGGACACAAAAGCATGATCGGATCCGGCGGGTATCCCGCTGAGTGGCACGACACGGCAGACGGTCGCTTTGAGTGGAAAGGCGACACGTCCAGCGACGAGATTTGCTCTCACTTCTATTCTGTCAGCTTGTTTCTCGAGCTCGCGGCTGAAGGCCGCGAGAAGGAGCAAGCTGTGCGTCATCTCACCCGTATGGCAGGTCATCTGCTTGAGCATGGGTGGAAGTTGGTGGATGTGGATGGGAAGCCCACTCGCTGGGGGCGCTGGGATCCTGATTATTTCAACACCGATGAGGGGCGCCATGACCGCGGACTCCAGGCGCTCGAGCTGCTGTCATTCATGAAGACCGCCGCCCACTTCAGCAAAGAGGCTCGATTTCAGGAGGCCTATGATCGTTTGGTGGGGCTGGGGTATCCCGAATACACTTTGCGCCAGCGCAGTACCTTTCCTCCAGAGGATATCGCCCATTTCGAGGATCAGCTCGCCTTTTGGTGCTGGCGGAATTTGTTGCGCTACGAGACGGATCTCGGCCTGCGGGCGCTGTATCGTCGGGGCTATGAACGGAGCTTTGAGATTGTGCGTATCGAGCAGAATCCCTGGTATAATCTGCTCTATGCCTCGCTCACCGGGAATGATGGCGACACCCTGGCTGCTGTGGCCCATTTGCGGGAGTGGCCGCTGGACTTGCGTCAGTGGAGTTTTCAGAACTCACAGCGGGCCGATCATCGAACACCGACGGGGTATCAGTCCTTTAAGGGGGGGCGTCGAGCGTTTTCGCCGCGCGAGCGTGAACCTATGCGTTGGGATTCTTGGACGCTGGCACCCGACGGTGGCTCCGGGGGGAAGAGTGTGATTGAACCTGGAGGATGGCTCTTGGCTTACTGGCTGGGGCGCCACAGCGGCTTGATTTCTGGGCCCGCTAGCCACGAGCGATCGCAGATCACGGTTCGACTCGATGAGATCCCAGAAGGCGGGGCCGCATCCTACGATGGCCCGCCCCGTCCTGCTGTGCCCTGAACGCCCCTGAACAAGGTGAGGGATGTCGCCACTTTTTTGAGTGAGTGGTAGGGGGAAACGCAAAGGCGCTGCTAGGGGTTGGGCCAGCGAAGTTCGAAGCCATCCTGAATCAGCTGGGTCTGGAAATCCGTCAACAAGCTGGGCGTGGAACGCACCGCGTGCGGCTGGCTTTTCCGACGATGAGAAAACGCGATCAATGCTCCGGCGGCCTCTCCAATGTTCCATTCCACGGGGTGCAGTCGGTAGCAGCCGTTGGTGATATGAGTGGTTCCCAGATTCTTGCAGGCGGGGACGAGGTTCTTTATGCGTACGGGCAGCAGCGCCCCCAAAGGGATCTGGAAGGGCAGAGAAGGGACATCAATGTAGTTCTCACCCGTAGTGCTGGGGTGCAGATCGATGTTGTAATGGCCGATGCCCACGCTGTCGTTGTAGGCGGCGGCTGTCACGGTGCTTTCGGCGACGCCGAGCTTGGCGGCCCGCGCCTGCCGACCGCAATCCAGTTCGGTGACGGTATAGACGGCCTGAATGCGGCGCGACTCGCGGATGTAGGGATACTTGGCCATCCCGTCCTCCGTCCCCATCAGATCGCCGCGCAGTCGAAGGCCAGGCCATCCTTGCCCACCATCCTCTCGCGGTACCTCCGTCTGCAACCAATACAGCAAGGAGAGATTCAGCTGCTTGGCGCGGCGCACATGGCGCCCCGCTTCGGCTTCGTCCACCCCGATTAGATTGCCTGCGAGATAGTCATTCTGTGGCCAGTTGATCAGGGAGATGTCCCCAGCGTAAGCCCCGGCTTTGAAGTTTGCCTGACGTGCGATTCGTCGGTAGCGCCAGATGTTGAAAGTGCTGGGGGCGGTGTCCTTCTGAGGATCGAAGGCGACGGTTCGCGGAGCGAGTGTTTGCGGGTGTGAGTAGGTGAGACTCAGGAGCCGACCCGGCCATTTGGGAGTCAGGGCGGGCACGTAAGCCTTCCACGAATCGTAGTCCGAGGGTCGAGCGATCCGATGGTCGGCGCCGGCGATATGATCGACGGCGAAGCACACCGTAAAGGCCTGCTGGTTCGCCCTGTTGGCTTTCTCCGGTGCATGAGGTTCTCCATGTTGTTTCCGGCTTTCTGCACCCATCACATGCTCCACTTTGGCCAGAGGGAGCAATTCTCCAAGCTCAGTGGCGTCGATAAACCAGGGGGCTTCTAGCGTCACTTTTCCGCCCGAGCTCCGACTGAGGCATTGCACTGCACGTACGGTGTCTCCCTGGACATCTGCCGAAAGGGCGGTGTGGTTCAGCAGGAGCAAAAGCTGGGCGGAGCTTTGATAGGGGGCCAGAAGGGATTCCAAGACGGCGAGGGCCACCCTGGGCTCGTGGCAGAGTCTGGAGACATTGCCGTCTCCGGGATTGAGCTCCTTTCGGGCAGCGGCTTCGGGGGTGAGCGGATACCCGCGACGATAGTAATCGCGGATCCCGTTCCGGAGATCACGATAGGAACGGGTGCAGCCGTGAGTTTCTATCCAGCGGTTTTCGTCAGGCGGAACCCCTTGAGAGGTGAGTTGGCCTCCGATCCAGTCGGTCTCCTCGGTGACAATCACCCGCAGCCCCGCTCGCAGTGCGGCGAGGGCTGCCGCAATGCCCCCGAGACTCCCTCCGATGATCACGAGGTCGGCTCGTAACTCTCGCTTGCCCTGTCGGAGCGTGCTCCGCTCGGACAACGAGCGCGCGGAAGTGATTCCGGAAATCAAGAGCGGACCGAGGGTTAGGGGGAGGGATTGTCCCAGGAAGCGTCGGCGATTCAGGCGAGCCATGCGCAGAAACTAACCGTTGCCTCCTGAGCGGAACAAGGACTGAAAACGTTCTTCCGGCCTTTCTCAATTACATTGGACAGTCGCCGTGTCTCTTCGCAGAGTCTGCCCATGGCGCGTGTCGTCATCGAAAAGCTCAACAAGTTCTATCAGTCCTCCCGGAAGGCGGAGCCTGTCTACGCCGTTCATGATCTCTCGCTGGAGGTTCAGGACGGCGAGTTCCTGGTTCTCGTGGGGCCCTCCGGTTGCGGCAAGTCGACAACGCTCCGTCTCATCGCGGGACTGGAGGAGATCTCGTCTGGCACGATCCGCATCGGAGATCAGGTGGTGAATAAGGTCGAGCCCAAGGACCGCGACATTGCGATGGTCTTCCAGAACTACGCGCTCTACCCGCACATGACGGTGTACGAGAATATGGCGTTCGGTCTGGAACTCCGAAAGTTCTCTAGACCGGAGATCGATCGTCGAGTGGGCTCGGCGGCTGAGATGCTGGGACTTGAGGCATTGCTGGGGCGTCTTCCTAAGGAACTTTCAGGCGGACAACGGCAACGGGTTGCGGTCGGCCGCGCGATTGTGCGTCAGCCTAAGGTGTTTCTCTTTGATGAGCCTCTGTCGAATCTCGACGCGCAAATGCGGATGCAGATGCGTGCTGAATTGGCGCGGCTCCACCATCAGATCAAGGCGACGATGATCTACGTTACCCATGATCAAGCGGAAGCCATGACTCTGGGGGATCGTATTGTAGTTATGCGGGAGGGATGGCTGCAGCAGGCTGCCGATCCGGCCACGGTCTACCAGCATCCTGCGAATCGGTTTGTGGCGGGCTTCATGGGATCCCCTTCGATGAATTTTTTCACCGGAAAGGTTTGGAACGTGGAGGGGCAGATCTGGTTTGAGTCGGGTGCAGTTCAGGCACAAGGCGGGGTTCGGGTCCCCATCTCGTCACGGTTCAGTGCAGGGCAGGCGATGGTCTTGGGCATCCGCCCGGAACATTTGTCCATTGAGGTGCGGCCCGGCTGGGCTCCTATCGAAGGACGGGTGGAGTTGGTCGAGATGATGGGGGCGGAGACCTTGCTGCACCTGCGATGTGGATCGGAGCGCTGCGTGGCGCGGCTGCCGCTCATGGCGCATTTTCAGCTGGGAGCCACGGTTCGGGTCCATGCCGATTTGACTCAGATGCGCTTTTTTGATGCGGCCACCGGAGAGAGGATTTCATCATGACACCGCTTGCCCTTCACGAGGTTCACCACGTCCTGGGAGCGACGTTCCTCGAGATTCAGGGGATGGAAGCGGTGTCCTCCTACGGTGATGCAGGGGCTGAGTTTGAAGCGCTCCGTCACAGCGCAGTGGCCTTGGATCTTAGCTTTCGCAGCCGACTTTGCCTGCTGGGAGCTGATCGCAAGAAATTCCTGCACGGGCAGGTGACCAATCGGGTCAATGAGTTGCAGGTAGGACAGAGTTCCTATGCCGCCTTGGTGACCGCGAAGGGGAGGATGCAGAGCGATCTGATGATCTACTGTCTCGCCGATGAGTTGCTGCTGGACTTCGAGCCGGGACTTGCATCGACGGTGTCTCAGCGCTTGGAAAAATACGTGATTGCCGAGGATGTTCAGGTGGTGGATGTCTCGGAGCCCTTTGGTCATCTCAGCGTTCAAGGACCAAAGTCCCTGGAGGTCTTTGAGCGCCTCGAGTTCGGCGTTTCGTATCCCGCTACGGAGGGTGAGTTTGCACTCCGATCCGATCCGATGCTCGGAGATGTTTATTTGATGCGTCGAGCGCGCACCGGGACGGACGGTTTCGATCTCTTTGCGCCTGCGGCGTCCCTTGGGATGATTTTCGACAAGTTGGTGGCGGCGGTGGCGGCATCAGGGGGTAGGGCGGGGGGGTGGTCTGCACTGGAGATGGCGCGCATTGAAGCGTGCATTCCGCGATTCGGAGCCGACATGGATGAGACCAATCTTCCCCCTGAGACGGGTCTAGAGGCGAAGGCCGTTCATTACGGAAAGGGATGCTATATCGGGCAGGAAGTCATCGCGCGCATTCGCACCTACGGGCAGGTTGCCAAAGCTCTTCGTGGCCTGCGTTTCGCGCCCGAGGCTCAAGTTCTTCCGAAAAAGGGCGATAAGATATATTGGGGCGACAAAGAGATTGGCTATGTCACGAGCGCCATCGCATCCCCGACATTAAAGACCAACGTCGCCCTCTCTTATCTTCGCCGTGAGCACAATCAGATCGGCGATGCCGTTTCCGTCCGCACCGGCGAAGTCGTTCAATCCGCTGTGGTAGCGTCCATGCCCTTCCAGCCGTTCCTTCCTGAGGTCGCGAGTTGAGGTCGTCATGGCAATCTTTCGTTTCGCCGCTTGACCGTTGGGGCTTCTCTTGCCAGAGAAGAGGGATGTCTAAGCCCTTTCCTCGCCCTTCTGTGCGCCCGTTCGTCTTCGCTCTACCCCTTTCGGCCTTAGCGCTTGCTGGGCTGCTGATCCCCTCGCAGGGCATGGCGCAGACCTCCTCGGATCAGGCGACCTTGCGTTCCTTTCGAAAGATACAGTTGACCGATCAGTTCTGGTCGGAGGGCGCCAGTTTCGGTGACTTCAACAAAGATGGCGTGATGGATGTGGTTTCGGGCCCCTATTGGTATGCCGGTCCCGATTTCAAGAAGCGCCATGAATATTCCCCTGCGACACAGACATTCAAGTTGAAGGTGGGCCCCCTCACCGAAGTCACCGTTCCGGGGTTTGAGGGAGGCTTGGGCAAAAATAACGCCTACTCCAAAAACTTCATTGCGCACACCTATGACTTCAATGGCGACGGATGGACCGACATTCTGATCCTTGGCTTCCCGGGCGAGCAGTCCTGGTGGTATGAGAACCCACAGGGCAAATCGGGCCATTGGGCGCGGCACACAGCGATCGATGTCACGGACAACGAGTCCCCAACATTCACGGATATTACCGGCGACGGTAAGCCTGAGATCCTCTGTAATTCCGGAGGCTACTTCGGCTATGCGACCCCGGATTGGTCGAATCCTAGCGCCAAGTGGACTTGGCACAAGATCTCGCCCAAAGGACACTGGCAGCGATTCACCCACGGTCTGGGCGCAGGGGATGTCAACGGCGATGGACGTGCCGATGTTCTCGATATGGACGGCTGGTGGGAGCAGCCAGTGTCGTTGGTAGGTGATCCCGAATGGAAGCGCCACTTGGTTCCATTCGCGCCGGGAAGCGGAAGCGCTCAGATGCATGTCTACGACGTGAATGGCGATGGACGAAACGATGTGATCAGTTCGCTGGCGGCCCATGGCTTCGGATTGGCCTGGTATGAACAGTTGCCTGAGAAGGATGATAAAGGCTCTTCCAAGTTCGTTCAGCATGTCATCATGAACAAGGAGGTGACCGAGAACCGCTATGGAGTTCGATTCTCCCAGTTACACGCCGTGGATCTCGTCGACATGGACGGCGACGGATTGAAAGATATTATTACCGGCAAGCGCTTCTGGGCACATGGCCCAATGGGTGACGCGGAGCCCAATGCGCCGGCGGTTCTCTATTGGTTCAAGCTGGCTCGGCCAGCGGGTGGCGTGGTTGACTTCATTCCCCATCGCATTGACGATAACTCTGGTATTGGCACGCAGGTGCTCACCGGTGACTTGAATAAGGACG
>CAMAVD010000156.1 GCA_945861575.1 Akkermansia muciniphila | reverse complement strand
GGTAATTCGACAAAAAGCTCTGCTTTGCCCTCCGGCGTCACTCGAGCGATGTTGCGCGCATGGCGAAAACTCACGCAGTAGAGGTTACCCTCCCGATCCGTCGCAGGACCCTCGATCCCGTCGGTGAAATCGCCCTGGGTCAGCGGAGTGGCCACAAACAGTGTTTCCGCGCCCGCTGCACCAAGCGTGAGAGCCAGGGCTAGTGGGACGCTTTGGATGAATCGTGCAAAAATGCTCATGGCAGAGGTTTAGACGCCCCACGCTCTTTTGTGGAGGCCAAAGTTCCAGCCCTCTATCTAAAGTGTGAGCCTGGTAGGTCGATAGTGGAGTGCGGACTCTTTACATCGGCAGCGCTTCCAGTGCTCGCTGATGACTCGTTTAAGAAATTGAATGCGCGACGATATAACGCACAGAACCAGGGAACCATTAACGGGGCTGTGGAAACAAGGGATGATGCTATTCATGATCAAGAACCTGCGGAGAGAGCGATTGTGCAATCTCGGACTCGGGGAACGCCTACTGAGGAACGCCCACTGGCTGGGGCGTATGTGCCTCCTGCTTTGCGTCTCCGGCTGCACCCCGGGAGAGCAGGCGAACACCCCATTGCGAATCGGTCTCAACGCCTGGCCGGGATATGAATTCCTCTACCTGGCGCAGGAGAAAGGTTTCTTCCAGCAGGAGGGAGTTCGCGTGGAACTTGTGGAACTCGCATCATTGGCGGACACACGGCGTGCCTATGAGCGGGGTTTGATCGACGGATTCGGCACGACGCTGATCGACACTCTTCAGGCGCGCCATTTCCGCACTCCGGGGCCTCAAGTAGTGTGGGTGGCAGACTACTCGGATGGCGCGGACATTATCGTCGCTGGCAGCGGAATCCAAGACATGAAAGGCCTCAAGGGGAAGAGGGTAGGCGTCGAGATGGTTTCCCTAGGTGTTTATATTCTTTCACAGGCCCTCGAGAAGTCGGGCATGGGCCTGAAAGACGTGGAGCCCATCTATCAGGACCAGACCAGCATGGCGAGTTCTCTCCTGTCCGGAGCACTTGATGCGATTGTGACGTATCCCCCCACTTCGATCGCCCTGCAAAAGCAGGGGCACCTTAAAACGCTTTTCTCGAGTTCCGACCTTCCCGGAGAGGTGGTTGATGTTTTGTCGATCGATACTGAGATATTGAATAAGCGGGGAAAGGATGTTCAAAAGCTGCTGAAGGCTTTTTCACAGGCTGTGTCCTACTCCAAGGCCAAGCCTGAGGAGGCTTACCGTATTATGGCCTCTCGGGAGGGAGTCACTGCAGCCGAGTTTAGCGAAGCCATCGAAAGGGGGATGGTCATTGTCACAGAGGAGCAACAAATGGATTTCCTTTCCCCCGACGGAAAATTGGGAAAGATCATCCAACGAGTGAACTCAGTCATGCGCCAAGTCCAGATGATCTCAGGGCCGGAGCGTCTTATTGATTCCTACTCGAGTGCCTATCTACCTCAAGCGAAACTCTCCTCGCACGTCGCGGTAACTGGAAAATGACCCGAACAGGTCCATTCGTTACATCGAGGTCGTTACGGTCGAAGATTCTCTGGCCGCTGTTCGCGGGATCATTGCTCTGCCTCCTTTCTATGGTGTGGATGCTGCGCATGCAGTTCAGGCAGGAACTCGAACGGAATCTCAACGCTCAGACTGCCCATGTGGCAGACGCGGTTTCATCCGTTGTTGAGTCGGTTGCCGACGCCTCCCAAATGCAGCGGATCGTTTGCTCTCTCGGTTCAGAAAGGAACGTCCGACTGATCGCGGTCGTGGCCGGTGATCCCCTCCAGGTGATTGCCTCCACTCGAAACGCATGGATTGGGCTACCCGTAGCGCGGGTTCCAGAGCTCAAGGTGGCCGAGCGGTTGGCCGAATGCATTCGATCAGGAAAATCAACCAGTCGGGCGCCAAGCAGCGAAGAGGGCTACTCATTGACCGTGCCCTTGGTGTTGACACAGGGACGACTGAGCCGTGGTGCTATTCTGGTGCGTTTGGATATCACCCCGACCCTGACCCGACTCGCACGCGCAAGTTTCGCCATGAACCTCTGCGCGGTCCTGAGCATTGGCTTTCTGACCGTACTGGCCTACTCCCTTCTATCCTCCCTTGTCATCAAACCACTGAAGGTGATCCATGACGACGTCATCGCACGGACATCGACACGACAAGCACCGGAAACCGTGAGCAGTCAAGATGAAGTGCAGAATGTTGGAGAAGCGCTACGAGCGGCATTGGACGAGCTCGAACATCAGGCGACTAGCCTGCGGCAGGCTAAGGACAATGCTGAGAGGCTTGCGAATGAAGCCACAGATGCGATGCGAGCCAAGGGGGAGTTTCTGGCCATGATGAGCCATGAGATCCGCACCCCGATGAATGGTGTCATAGGTTTCACGAATCTCCTCCTCGACTCGCCATTGAACAGCGAGCAGAAGGAATTTACTTCAACCATCAAGAACTCGGGCGAATCCTTGCTCGGAATCATTAACGACATTTTGGACTACTCCAAAATTGAGGCAGGGCGCATGACGCTTGAGCCCGTGTGGTTTGACCTGCAGGAGGCGGGCCGCGAAGTCCTTGGACTGCTTTCTTCCCAGGCGACCAAGAAGAAGCTCGAGCTGCTTCTCAAAGTTTCTGGCGACATCCCAAGTGAACTCCATTTGGATGCAGGGCGCACACGTCAGATTCTTCTCAACCTGGTCGGAAACGCCATCAAGTTCACGGCGCAAGGATCCGTGACCATCGACATCCAGCGGGCAAACGCTGCAGATCTGAACGAGCTCAACACGCAGGAGCGTCTCCCCCAGGGCTACGCCATGGTCCGCGTCGTCGATACAGGAATAGGGATCCCAGAGGAGTCTCAGGGAAAGCTCTTCCAGATGTTCAGCCAGGCTGACGCGAGTACAACGCGTCAGTTTGGAGGGACGGGACTGGGGCTTGCCATCAGTCGTCAGCTCGCGGAACGGATGGGCGGGGCAATGGGATTAGTCAGCAAGCCGCGGGTGGGATCGACATTCTGGTTCCTCCTCCCCCTGCCTTCCGTAGCAGAGCTCGCCGAACGCGCCGCACTACAGACTCAGGAACCAAAGCTCCTCAGGGCTGTCTCCCTCGAGGCCATCCAATCCAGCCGTGGGACACTGAGCATTGCAGGCTCTCGCATCCTACTCGCTGAAGACAACCGAACAAATCAAGTAATGGCCGTTCACCTACTTAAGAAGCTCGGACTCGTGGTTGATCTCGCGGGAAACGGAGCGGAGGCGGTAGCGGCGTTTCACGCTAGGGACTACGACCTCATCCTCATGGATTGCATGATGCCCGAGCTGGATGGTTTTGGAGCCACAGCGGAGATCCGCAGATCTGAGGCAGAACATGTTTCCCTGTCCATGGCGCGTGGGGTGGATTCACTGAAAAGGGTGCCGATCGTGGCGCTCACGGCCAATGCCATGAAGGGCGACCGAGATCGCTGTCTGGCAGCCGGCATGGATGACTACCTCACCAAACCGCTCCGCAGTGAGAGCTTGAAGGAAACCCTGGAAAAGTGGCTTTGGGCAAACGCTGCCAAACGAGCCCCAAACGAGGTGAGGCCGAAGGCCTTGCCCTGGTAGCGGGGACGACGTGTCGCCTCGTCTCACAGGGAAGGCGCATGCCGTTCTAAGATCCCTATTCACCCCAAGCCAGGATGGCCGATTCATGATAAAGAAGGAAATGATGGACACTGCACTAACTGCGCCCGCTGAATCGCTGGAGAAAAGAACCCTCTCGGCATTGATCAATGGTTTGGAGTCCGGCAAGTCCGCCGGCTTGACGCAAGTCATCAACCTGGTGCAGGACATCACTGCCCGCGCCGAGACGATCTCCGTCGGTCAGCTGGCCGATGCGGTGAGTCACGATCTCGCGACCATGACCCGCGTACTGGAGGTCGCCAATACCATGGGCTACAATCCCACCGGCTCGGGGATCACCACTGTCCCTCAATCCATACAGATCATTGGTTTCGACAAAATTCGCAACATCGCCATCGCCCTTCTCCTGCTAGACGACGCCGGGACAGGCAACGGCACGGAAGAAAAGCAGAATGTCGCCGCCTACGCGCTCACGAGCGGCCTGATCTCTCAGTCCCTCCTCCAGCAAAGACCTGCCGTGGACGCAGAGCACGCCTTCGTGTGCACCGCTTTGAGAAGTTACGGAGAGCTGCTCGTTTCCACGTTCCTGCCTGAGGAACATGCGAAAGCACGCTCCTTGGTTAACCCACAGCGCTCCTGGAATGTGGTTTGTCGCGAGGTTTTCGGCCTCACGATGCTGGATGTAGCTCGGAAGATTTTGAGCCGTTCCCAATTACCCAAGTCGCTTCTCTCCTCGCTTCGACCCTGTACAGCCGAGCTCATAACGGCCAAAGGGCTCGCCCCCTCCGACCTGATCATTGTAGCCTCCGACTACGCTTCTCGTCTGTGTGACTGCCTTATTGACTCAAAATCGAGCGGTCGAAGCCCAGCGGAAGAGGCGGCGAAGTTGGCCAAGGAATACGGCAAAACCTTCGCCGATCTGGAACCTAGGTTCTTCGAGGAAATGCTGGAGCAGGTTGCACGGCAGCTGAGCTCGTTCGCCGGAGGCCAAGGAACCGGATCTTTTCGCAGTCCCCTGATCCGTCGTCTTGCTTCCATCGCTAATCCTGAACTCAATCACGCGAGCCAGGCCCCGCAGAAGTCTCTGACCCCTGGAGGAACCCTCGATGCTGTGCTTGCAGAGCTCCCCCGAAATGTCGACGGGACCGCCGCTTCACTGCGTGTTGCCCTCAATCAAGTCCTCGTGGTGCTTCAGCAAGAGCTCGCACTGATTGAAACAGTGGTTTTCTTCAAAGATGAGGTGCTGCCGACATGGTCCGCCCGTCTGGGGAACGGAACGTTGTTCAGCAATATCCGCTCCCAGCCTCTTCTGTCGGAGGATGCCAAAAACATCTTCACCATCTGCCTGACTCGCGGGGAGGATGTCTTGATCCAGAATCCGTCCGAGGACAGCATCAAAAGGTTCGTTCCAGAATGGCTGCGCGCCAGCGTGCAACGCCGCCCTCTCCTGCTCATTTCGTTAACGGACGCTCAAGGTACCTATGCTGTGATTTGCGGGGTGGGCGATTCCCAGCAGTCCATCCAAAGAGCCAATAAGATGGCCAAGCCGCTCAGGGAATTGAAGATCGCCCTCGCGAAACTCAGTCGTGTTGAAGTGGGGGTTTGAGAGCCCCCTCTGTTCCCTTCATTCTTTGCGTCTTGGCATCTTTGCGTGAGATTCATGCTTCCACCTCCTTCGGGGATGAAAGCTGCTGCGTCAGCCCTTTCTTGTGGGCCTTCAGGGCGGCGAGCGATTTAGAACGTCTTCATGTGGAGCGTAAACTGAGACTCCCCCAGAAACCCTCCCCAAACCGAACATCAGTAACGTTCGAAGAGCCTCGGGATGAAGAAGGCCTGCTAGCGGGCAGCCACATTCTTGCGCGAGAGACCCAACAGGCGCCGGGACTCCTTCAGCAGAAAGCCAAAATCGGTAAACGGATCTGGGCCGATATCCTGCCAGCGTACTTTCCCTTCCTCGTCGATCAGGAACGCCCCATGCAAGGGCATCTGCTCGAAATCGTCATAGGCCTGGTAGGCCTTGAAAGCCATTAGCTTCTCGTCCGAAAGGATGGGAAAGGGAAACCCTTCCTTTCCTTTAGCCTTCTTCAACGTCCGCTCGAGGCCCCCCGGGCTATCCGTGCCAACGGCCACCACGCTGACGCCCTGGGATCCGAAGTCCTTCGTCACAGGAGCCAACAGATTGAGCTGCTCAACACAATGAATGCATCCCGCTCCAAGGTAGAAGACCACCAAGACGGCTCGGCCACGATAATCCGAAAGGTGGAATTGCTTAAGCTCGGAATCTACCAGTGTCCACGCAGGCGCGAGAGAAGGCTGCCACCGAAAGGGCCCGAGGGTCTCGAGATCTGGCCGATCCCCCACGTCGTCTTTGGTGGAGACGGCCAGACGCCAATCCCCGGTGAGTCCGATATGCCGGACAATCGGTTCAAGCCTAGCCAGGATAGGCGTTCCTAGATCGAACCGCGACGAGATGCTCCTCAGCTGATGAACCAGGTTTGTAGCCTGGTTTGTCTCGCCAGACTGCCAAAGAAGGTGCGCGGCCAAAGCGAGGGCTGGAGCCTCGTTGGTTGAGTCCTTTCCCAATTCCGCGGCGAGATGGATGGTGTTGGTCCGGTTACCAATACGATGCCAGAGCCGTGCACGCTGGGTCTTGGGAATCTGTTTGGCCTCTTCCAGGAGCGTGCTGGCCTCATTCGTTTCGCCCTTGCCCAAGGCGGTCCAAATCTTTAACTCGCTTCGATAGTTTTCGACGCGCTCGAGACGGGAGTTGAAGCCTTCCATCGCCTGCACCATCGCTTTATTGGCGTCGCCCTTTTCACCTTTCTTGGCCTTGCTCTCCAGTTCCGCCTTCTCCGCGGCGTCAAAGCGCTCCCTCTTTAACTGCTTCCAGCACCCATCGATTGCCTCCAACTTCTCCGCGCCAGCCTCGGGGTGCTCTTGAGCGAACTGGGCAAGCGCAAGGGCGTAGTGTCGGCGAGCCTGCTCCTCCGGAAGCTCGGTGGGCTCGAGGTAGAAGGTGTCGGCCAATGAGATCATCTGCGACCAGAGCTCGTAGTCGAGAAAGGCGTCCAACAAGCGTTCGCGCCCCTTGATCGAGCTGCCGTTGTTCTTGTCGTAGGCGCTGTTGTCCTCCTTCCGATTGAGCGTGTTATATTTTGGATGCCGCGGGAGTTCCACCATGTTGCGCGCAAGGTCAATGGCGTCTTGGATGCGCCCGCAGTAGCGCAGATTCCGGCAAAGCCATTCGTTGTTGTGGGCAAAGTTGTGAATCTGGTCCGGAAGGATCCGGGCTGCCATCATATAGGCATGATCGGTGCGGGCGGACGCTTCCTGCTGCCAGGCACCGTCGTCGTAGCGTTTGAGCGAACTGTAAGTGTGCCCGGGCATATGCCACATATGAGCGATGCCGGGGGCAGACTGGCCGCAGCGGGCGGCAGAGTTCAGCGCCTGCTTGTCCTTCTTATAATTCCAAGTGTGAATGCGCGCGTGATGGATGGGATGCATGGGCTCTACGGCCAGGACCTCGTTCATCAAGGCATCCGCCGCCTGCCGACTCTCAATCGCGATCCCCTCCCCCTCATTTGTCCAGATCTGAAAGGCCAGAAACGTCTTGGCTTCCAGCTCTTCGGGATGTTCCTGAATGATGTTCTCGAGTGCTTTAACCAGATGACGACGCCGGTCTTTTGCTGAATCCTTGCTGGTGTAGAACGCGTGATAGGCCTCGATCCAGAGAATCTCCCGTGGGCTGGCGTTGGTTTTTAGGACGTTGGCTTTGGCGATAAACTGGGTCGCCCGATTGGTGTTGTTGGCATTCGCCAGAGCCATTCCCCAATGGGCCATCGCACAGTTCGTGTCCAGAAAGGCTACCTGGCGGAAGGTTCGCTCTGCTTCAAGAAACCAAAAACCATGGAGTTGGCCTACTCCCTGATTAAAGAAGGTCTGGGCTTCCGCGTTCGAGGTCGTGATGGAGATTTTGACCCGCCCGGTGCCTTTCATGAGCACGGCGCTCTGACGGGGTCCTTCGTTCAGCGCCTCGCCATGCAATGAATGGCCTGCCAGCAAGCTGTTGGTCGACCCACCAGCGGATGGAGGGACGTCATCCGCCCTTAGCACTTCCGCCATGCAAAACAAGGTCAAGCACGCCAAGAGGGCAATAGCGAGGTAACACCGTGATATCATCGAGGGCAGTCTAGCCTGCCTGACCAGAGAATGTCACGCCTCAGAACAATCGTTCAGATTCAGCCTGAACGCTGCCGGGATTTGAACGTTAACCGCGAATGAACGCCAATGAACGCGAATGAGACATTGCTGCTGAAGGATGAATGGCCTCTTCCGGGTCTCACGCCCTTCGCTTCAACGTCGCGTTCTGGATGCTCACTCTGCCTAGGGTCATTCCTGAACTTTGCAAAACCTTCACCGACACGGAAACGACTTTTCCCACCACATCGATCCGCAGTAAAGGTCATCATGTCCGGAATCCCGATGCTTGCGGTGGTTCGGTCGACGATTTTGTTAGGCGACGGTGATAGGCCGTGGCTTGTCGTAATCATAGGGGGAAGCGGACTGATACTCGCGAAGGTAGCGACCGCCGAAGCGGATGCAGGTAATGTCTGCAACGGGGTATCGCCGAATGCGAGACTCGAAAACGCCTGCTCCGTCGAAGCCGTGCAGCAGAAGCCCACCGCGTTCCTGCCCGAGAATCGCGGCGTGTAAGGACCACCACTCTGACTCGGTCTCTCGGTATACGATGGCATAACGGCGCTGGCTCACTAAGGAGGTCACAAGACTGTCAGTCGTAGCGATGTCGATGCCACGAGGAAGACGCAACTTAGAAATCGTGCCGTTCGCGCGTAGGATGCGATGACGAAATGCCTCAAACCGCCTGTACCGCACGTGCCGCACGGTATCTCGTCGGATGATCCAGTATCCATCAGGGTCGAGTGAGTCTAAGCTAGCAAGCAGGCACCAACGCGATGAGAGCTTCAGGATGACGCCATCGAGTTCGTCTAGATGGTAGCCCTTACGAACTAACTCCACGCAGAGGCTGGCGTTGTGTGCTTTGGAGAGAGTCATTGCGCAGAGTCGCCTAACGACAGAACTGAGCGACAGCCGCCCTGCCGTGATAACGCCCGTGACTCCCGGCAACCAGTGCGCACCGCCGGAGCCCGCGACCCTCGAACTGCGAAGCGGGGCGGCTGTTCGCTCCAGTGATTTTGCTAGGCCATGCGTATGGGACAGGACTCATAGGCCAAACGCATTGAGAAAGGCGCGGGCGAACGGCGAGCGCCGCACGTTGTTGTCGTGGCCCAAATCAAACTTGCGACTCAGGCCGTCCGAATTCGCCAGCAGCACAAACGTCAGCTTTCGGTCTGGAATCTTGACGATGAGGGACGAATCGCCAACCCACCAACCGTAGTGCCAAAGCACCTGCACACCCCGGCGCTCCTGCACAAACCACCCGAGACCGTAAGGTAAAGGCTTCCCATTCGAAGTAACGGCAGGAGCGTAAGCTATGCGCCTAACCTCTTCCCGCAGCAACCGTCCGTCATCAAGCGCGGCAGAGAAACGAATCATGTCGCCCACGGTGGAAACCAGCCCTGCCGCAGTCACGAAGTGCCGCTTGTAATCCACGGGTGCGACACCATCCGGCCCGTAACCCTGCGCCAAGCGATGCGCGAACGTAAAGGCATCGCGCCCTGCCTCTTTGCAAGCATCGGGACTGTGCGGATTCGGGCATGTATTGGTAAGATCCAGCGGCTGGAGAATCCGGCGACCGATCTCCGTAGCAAAAGATTGTCCTGTCACACCCGTCAACACCTTGTCCAACTGGCCGAAGCGAGTCCCGCTATAGCGATAAGCCTCGCCCGGAACTCCCTCGGAGGTGTGCGACAGCAGATGCCTCACTCGGATGACTCCCTCGCTCTGCAACTGAACGCCAAACTCGGACACCGGAGCGTCGAGGTTGAGTCGCCCCTCGTGAACCAACTGTAGCAGCAGGGCAGCGGCGAAGGGCTTGGTGAGAGACGCCAAATGATACACCGTATCGGGCGTGGCAGGGCGGTGGGCCGCGACATCAGCGTAGCCAAACCCGCGCGCCCAGAGAATCACGCCATCCTGTGCAATGGCAGCCGACATGCCCGGAACATCCCAACGCAGGCGCAAAGCTTCGAGCTGGGACTCAATCTCCTTAAAACTCGGAGCGGCTTGGGAACTGTGCCCTGTCGGCGAAGACGAGCAGCCCGCGACTCCGAGACACATGAGCCAAAGGGTCGTAAGCGTGTGAAGATTGAAACGTCGCATGGCTGGTGATGTGGTCGAGTGGCCCAACGCCGCTGCTCAGGGACGCGCCGGGATGGACGCTGAACCTGAAACCTGGATGCGCTCGGCGCGTTCACTGGAGTAGCCTCGTTAGACCGGTGGTCATGTCAGTAACTCCGCAAATCCGAGGACACTGAAACCTTCAGGTCCGGTGCAACTGTAATAGCAACACGATAACCGCCGCCAGCCTCGAAGTAGCCCTGCTCGCCGGAATCAATGTGCTGACCGCCCGCGTCGAACGCGATGCGAACACCAGACTCGCCGCGAGGACGAACTGTAAAAAGCCTGCTCTGCGCTCCAGCCGCAATGCTGTCGATGCGGTTGGTGAAACCAGAACCAGAAATAACAACATTAGCGAGCGCGTTGGTCGAGCGATTGGTAATGATCACAACTGGTGACGTACGCGAACAACCCGCCAGAGCAACAACCGCCGCAAGGATGACGACGTGAGAGATGTGCATGGTGTGCGAATGTGGCCTAACTGTTATTACGCGACGGCCAGTCGTTTATCGCCGTCGGAAATTCTCTCATCCTTTTAGTCATAGGTCATTCACCCACAGCCTCCGCGTCCCAGGATATGGGACCGCCGGTTCGTGTATTGCAAGACCAAACAGGCACGTTTTCCCTACCCACCTTGGACAGCCCTTTATCTGCCTCTTCTGTCTGCTATGGATGCCGTACCCCTGGCTAATTCTACCCCCTTGGCCCGGTTCGTATCTGTGTAACCGAATCAAGCGATGCAGAGTTCTTCTCTCGGCGTTTTAACCGTGGGCTTGGGAGCGCTGGCTTCCAAAGACGCGGCCGTGGTCGCGCGAAACGATCTCAGTTTGGTCTCCACCCACAACCAAGTGATCTTGCCGCCCGCGGCGGAACTGGCAGGGCGCTTCGCCTCTGGGGTGGGTATAGAAAGGAAATTGGGATTTGTTGGCATACGAAGGTTACTCGATCGATTGGTTTCGCAGAACGGCACCCTACCGCAACTCTCACTGCGACTCTTGATGCAGCCGTCACCGATAATAGGACCGTGCTGAACTCGATTGCTCACACCGAGCATCGCACGCTGCGATTGACTCTCGGCGTTGCGCTTATAGCCTGGACCCCATGCTCACACTCCGAACGCGTCAGCTCATGCGACATCGCCTTGCCCTTTCTTTTGCGCTGATGTCAGCCTTAGGAGCTTTTGACTCTCACTCAGCTACTGGCCCCAACACATCTAAGGTTGTGGAAGCAGGAACCGTACCCATGGCACTTCGTGTTCGATCGCCCCTGGACTATCAGGTCTATCAGCGCGGCAGCCACGATCGAGGGGCGATCACGATCTCCACCGAGATGGACGCCGGCATTCGGCTTGGTGACAGCATCGAAGCCCGGCTCGAGGGCGGCAACAGCGTGGCGCAGTGGATAAAATTGGCGAGACTCCAGGCAGGTCAGACTCGATTCCGCGTCGATCTCGCAGCCCTCGCTGGGGGTTGGTATCGGCTCGATCTGCGGTTGAAGCGAAATGAGACCACTCTTGCCGAGGTGAGTGTGGCCCATGTGGGTATCGGTGAAGTCTTTGTGATCGCCGGCCAATCCAACTCTGCCAATCATGGAGAGGAGCGGCAGACGTCAGCGACCCAGCGCGTGTCTGCGTTTCACAATGGGCGATGGCAACTAGCGAACGATCCGCAGCCCGGTGCCAGCGGCGGCGGCGGAAGCTTCATTCCACCGTTCGCAGATGCCATGGTCACGCGTTTGCATGTCCCGGTGGGCGTGGTGGCTCTGGGAGCGGGCGGCACGAGCGTTCGAGAGTGGTTGCCAGTAGGCACTCCGTTTACCAATCCGCCCACCGTTCTCCAGAATGTGCGTCGCCTCCCCTCCGGTGAGTGGGAAAGCAAAGGGACTCTCTACGCCAACCTGGTGGCCCAATTGCGACCACTGGGCTTGAATGGGTTCCGTGCCATCCTCTGGCACCAGGGAGAATCGGATGCCAACCAAACCGATCCCAGCCGCACCCTCGCTGGGGAATCCTATCGCGGCTTCATGGAGCTTCTCATTCGAGAGTCCAGTCGCGAACTCGACTGGCGCCCCCCCTGGTTCGTGGCCCAGGTGAGCTACCATACTTCCATCGACACGGGT
>CAMAVD010000155.1 GCA_945861575.1 Akkermansia muciniphila | reverse complement strand
GCATCTGGCGACTCAACAGATCGCTAATATCCCGCAGCGCCGTATCCTGGGAACACTTCGTCAGTTTCGCCCACTTGGAGGATGTTAGCTTTCCTTCAAACCCGTCTAGCAGACGGTTTATGATCGTCCGCTGCCGTTCGTTGAAGGATTCACCGGAATGTGTTCTCCAAAAGTTCGCCTTCAGCAACACGGCTTCCAGCAGCTTCTCCGACGCGGTAATGGCGTGTTTCAGGCAGTTCAAAAACCATCCGATCCAAGGCGTAATGTCGAGCGATCCTTTTTGGCAGCATTCCAGAACATTGTAGTATTCTTTCCGCTCGCGCTGAATCTGCGCGGACATGCTGTAAAAGCGTTGCGCGCTTTTCTCCGAGCGCGCCAACATCATGTCCGCAATGGCTCGCGCGATTCTCCCATTGCCGTCCTCGAAGGGGTGAATGGTTACGAACCAGAAATGCGCAAGCGCGGATCTAATTACCGGGTCTGTGTCCGATGGGGTATTGAACCATTTGAGGAAGCGAGTCATCTCCGTTTTCAGCCGCTCATGCGATGGCGCTTCATAATGCACCCGTTCGCGCCCGATAGCCCCCGATACGACCTGCATCGGACCGCTGGCTTCCGTACGCCATCCTCCCACGGTGATGCGCTGCATCCCGCTCCTGCCCGTCGGGAATAACGCCGCGTGCCAGGCAAACAATCTTTCCTGCGTCAGAGGCGAGGCATACTTGCGTGTGGCGTCCAACATGACCTCAACGATGCCCTCCACATTGCGGTCGATTTGCAGTGCGGCTTCCACATCCATGCCCAAGCGCCGGGCGATGGACGACCGCACCTGCTGCGCGTCGAGTTTCTCCCCCTCAATCTCGCTGGTTTTAAGCACATCCTGAGTCAGCGTTTGCAAGGTTGCTTCCTCGCGCAGCCCAAAGCCCAACGCGTCCATGCGACCGAACAAGCGTCCTTGCAGGTGGCGTACTTCGGCCAGCAAGTCGGATAGTTCGGCCGAATTCCAATTCAGCTCAGGCCAGCCTTCGTGCTCGTAAACGTACATATAATCTCCGCACTATTCGAGGAGATGGTAGCTGCGGTTCGCCGCATTCGCAATCCGTATTTCCGCACATCATGCGGAGATTATGGAGGCTATGCAGCTCATCCCAGTTGGAAGGTGAACGGCGCAGGGTCATGCCACGCTGAGGCTCGCTAGGTTTCCATGGTGCATTCCAGACCAGTGATGGAGTTGGAAGCGCACGATCTGGCATAAAAGCCTGGCGCCCACTGACTGGAGTTGCTCGAGGAACTGGCGGCGGAAGGGCTCTCACGCAAGACGCGGCAAGAACGACATTCTAAGTCCAACGGCCTGCTAGCCGCCAATACAGCTCATGGACCGCGGCGGGGAGACAAACTCAGGTTCGCCAATATGATGGCGTTCTTCTTTTCCCCAGACGACTTTTCTCAAGTAGGACGCCACCGGTGCATCGGAGCTCTCACGACGCATCACCTCTTTCACGTTGTGCTCCAGCACGCTGAAAAGGCAGGTGCGGAGTTTGCCGTCGGCTGTGAGTCGTAGTCGATTGCAATGGCCACAAAAGGGCTCGCTGACCGGTGCAATGATTCCGATCTCGCCGCGCCCATCAGGAAACGCCCAACGGCGGGCGGTTTCGGCCGCATGCGAGGACGCGACGGGCTTCAGATCGAAGCGGGACTGAAGCCGCTGAAGGATCTCGCGTCCTGGGACCACCAGTTCCCGCTGCCAGGCTCGCGCCGAATCCAGCGGCATGAACTCGATGAATCTCATCGAGAGGTTCTCGTCGCGTGCGAACTCAGCCAGTCGCTCGATTTCTCCGTCATTGATCTCCTTGATGATGACCGCATTGACCTTCAAGGGTTGGAATCCGAGCTCGCGGGCCAAGCGCAGGCTCTGAAGCACTTGATCAAGGCCATCCCGGCCCGTCATGCGTTGGAAGATCTCGGGATCGAGGGAATCCAGACTGAACGTGACCCGCCTCAAACCCGCCTCGCGCAGCGCAGCCGCTAGGGGGGGGAAGGCAAAGCCATTGGTGGTCAGTGCCAGATCCTCCACACCCTCGATCGAGGAGAGGAGCGAGATCAGGCGCGGAACGTCCCGCCGCAAGAGAGGTTCACCACCGGTCACTCGAATCTTGCGAATGCCTTGGGAGACGGAGATTCGGACCAGGCGGGCGATTTCTTCGAACGTAAGGAGCTGCGATCGGGGAACCCACTCGTGCTGGATCGGTTTGGAGTTTGGAAGATGGGCCCAGCGTCCTCGATAAAAGTTCTGCGCCGCCTCCGTTTCGGGCAGGCAATAGAGGCAACGAAAGTTGCAACGATCCGTGATGCTGATGCGCAGATCCCGAAGCACACGGCCGTGAGAGTCCACCAAGGAACCCTCCTTTAGGGATTGAGGATCGTCGGTTGACAAGAAAGATCAGTGTTCGGCGGCACCCCCTCAGGGTGCCTGGTCATTTTGGAGCGGCGGGAGCTGGTGCGGGGGATGGCGCAGGTTTAGCTACCACTGGGGCTGCTGGAGATGCGGGGGTCGCCGGCACCTTTGGCGTGCTGATGGTGGCGGACCCGTCGCTGCGAAGCTCAGCTTGAAGCCCGAAATTGGTACCGGTGGCATTGGTCGCTTTGCTCGGGGTTGTTTTGACATTCGGGAGCAACATCTGGCCTCCTTTCATATCCGAGAATCCGAAGATTCCCTTCTTGAGCCACTCGATCCTTCGAGCAATCGAGAGTTCTTCCCTCAGCCGGCTCACTTGCTTGCGCAATTCGACAATGTCGTTGAACTGACGCTCCAGCTCGGCTTTCTCGGCTTGAAGCCGTTTGAGCTCCTTCAGGAGAAACTCACGATCCCCTTCTGAGGCGGCGAGCTTTTTCTCGGTATCGACGATGGCCTTCTCCAGCCCGCCGATCGCCCCCTTCAAATCATCGGACTGCTTCTCAAGCGTGGTGTTCTCCTGCTCCAGTTCGGCAATTTTTCCGTCGCGCTTCTTCTTCTCCGCTTCGTAGATCTCCGCGGCCGCCTGTGCGTCGCTCTTGGTCTTCTCCAAGGCGACATTGATGCTGACCAGCTTGTTGGAGAATTCGGAAACCTCAGAGCCTCGAAGCGTAAGATTGGTCTCGAGAATCAAGGAGATCCTCTGAAGCTCATCCCGCTGGCTGCTGGCCTTTAGAAGATCATTCGACAGGACCGCAATTTGGATCTGATCGAGTTGTGCCTGCTCTGCGGCCTTCTTATGACGCATGAGAAGTCCTCCGCCCAATGCCAGGCTAAGGATGACGAGAATGGCTATCGCTGGCCTCATAATTTGTTTTGTAGTGTGTCGATCGTTTTGCCAGTTGGCAAGCGCAACGACCATCTCTTGATTAACTGACGCAGAAGCTTAGATTTGATTCATGGATTTGCCGACACAGGTCCCGGTGATGACCCTTCCGAGTGCGACGCTCTTTCCCCAGGCGTTGCTCCCACTCTATATTTTTGAGCCTCGTTACAGGAAAATGCTGGCAGACGCCCTCCAAACCCACCGGATGTTTACAGTCGCCATGCAGGACCCTACCCGCGTCCGGGAGAAACCCTGTCTCATTGCCGGGTTGGGCCTGATTCGCGTCTCGGTGGATCATGCCGATGGGACTTCCCATCTCATCCTACAAGGTCTAACACGTGTGGAACTTGTTGATACTGTGCAGACTAAGCCGTATAGAGTGGAGACGATTCGAGCCCTACAAACCCCGGTGGTGGATAGTGTGGTGATCGATGCTCTGGTGGCCAAGGTGCTGGAGTTGGTCAAGCAGCGGATGGAGGTTGGGCCCGCCCCTTTCCCCTTTCCAGCGCTGGAGCCAACGGCGGGTGGGGGCAAAAAAAAGGGGAAGGCAAAAACTTCCGGGGTGGCTTCTAAGGAGATCTTGGAGTATCTTGAGAAACTTCCTGGACCTGACCAGATGGCAGATTTGGTGTCCTGCGCAGTGCTGTCGAGCCCGGTGGCACGTCAGACGATCCTGGCCACGGTGCCGCTGGAGGAGCGCTTGAAGCATCTGATCCATTTTCTCATCGCCGAGATCGAGCATTACAGCAAGGGGGGGAAGCAATAAAAGGGAAACATGGTTCGTTTGGTGCTGTTCGATATTGATGGAACCCTCCTGCATACAGGGGGCGCGGGACGCAAGGCCTTCCGAGAGGCCTTGGCTACGGCCTTTGGCATCCCAAATGGGACCGAAGGGATCGAGTTTGCCGGTCGTACGGATACCGGGCTGGTGCGCCAGATTTTCCAGCGTCATGGGATCGAGCACAGCACGGGCAACCAGCAGCATTTTTTTGACGCCTACTATTTTTGGCTGGATCATATTCTCTCTCACAATGAGGGGAATCATTGCCCTTTCATTTGGGATTTCCTCCGGCAGTTAAGCGAGCAGCCCAAGGCGCCGACACTCGGGCTCTTGACCGGAAATGTCCGATTGGGAGCGGAGATCAAGCTCCGCCATTTCAATCTCTGGCAGGAATTCCACACCGGGGGGTTTGGGGATGACAGCGAAGATCGAAATCTTGTGGCGAAGGCCGCGCGAGATCGCGGATGCCGCTTTCTCGGCAAGGAGCTGCGGGGGGAGGAAATCCTTGTGGTTGGCGACACACCCCTCGATGTGGCCTGTGCGAAGGCGATTGGGGCTCGCAGCCTAGCGGTGGCCACCGGAGCCTCCTCCGTCTCCGACCTTCTGGTGCATACGCCCACCTGGGCAGTGGAGCACCTTGGGAAGATCACTGCCGCTGACGTGTGCGCGCCTCTTGCCATCTGAGCGGGACTCGGGCAGGGTCGGGGGCAACATTCACATGAAACTGCTCCTCTCTCTCTGTCTCGTTCTTATCACCTCCGGGCGGCTGCCGCTGGTCGCAGCGGATCGCGTGGTCTATCAGGGAACGTCCGGCCCTGGAAAGGGCCAACACATCGTTTTTCTCAGCGGCGATGAAGAGTATCGCAGCGAGGAAGGCCTCCCAATGCTGGCCAAGATCCTGGCGGTTCGCCATGGATTCAAGTGTACCGTTCTTTTCCCGATCAACCCTGCGGATGGCACCATTGACCCCAATAACCAGACCAATGTGGTAGGTCTTAGCGAACTTGCTCATGCTGACATGGTGGTCATGCTCTGGCGCTTTCGCGAGTTTCCTGACCAGGAGATGAAGTACTTCGCCGACTATCTGCAGTCAGGCAAACCTATCCTGGGCCTCCGCACTTCCACGCACGCCTTCTCCTTCGAGCGCTTCAAGAAGGGCGCCTATGCCGCCAAGTTCGACTGGCGAAGCAAGGAGTGGCCGGGCGGTTTCGGTCAGCAGGTTCTCGGGGACACCTGGATCAGTCACCATGGGGATCACGGCAGCCAAAGCACGAGAGCCTTTTTTAATCCGACCCTTCGCAGTCACCCGGTGCTCGCTGGGGTGACCGATATCTGGGGCGACACCGATGTTTACGGCATCGTGCACCTGTGGCCTTCGGCGGAGGTCCTTGCCTATGGCCAGGTATTGAAGGGAATGAAGCCGTCTGACCCGGTATTGGCCGGTCCCAAAAACAGCCCGCTGATGCCTCTCATCTGGACCCAGATCTATCGGGGCGAGGGCGGGAAGAACAATCGGATCTTCTGCACCACGATGGGGGCGGCGACGGATTTGCAGAGCGAAGGTTTACGGCGCTTTGTGGTGAATGCTTGCTTCTACTCCACCGGACTTGAGAAGCAGATCAAGCCTGACTTGGATGTGAACTATGTGGGCGACTATAAGCCCTCAGCGTTCGGTTTCGGCAAGTTCAAGAAGGGGATCAAACCTTCGGATCACGAGCTGAAGCAGAAATAGGCAGCACACGGGCGGGGTTCCCGACCGCCCTATGGCCGGCGGGAACGTCGCGGGTCACCACGGCTCCGGCGCCCACGACGGCCCGGTCGCCGATGGTCACGCCTTTGAGCACGATGGCCCGTGCACCGATAAAGCACCCGCGTCCGATCCGAACCGGTTTCGCCCCCGTGGTGCAGTCGAAGCTCCAGCCCCACTCCCCTTCCGGGGCATGAAAGTCGTTATCCACCACCAAGGCACCCGCCCCAAAGATGGTGCCTTCTCCAACCACGATCGATTTTCCCGCGATCAGAGCGGTTGCGCTCAAACCCACGTTCGGACCCAGCTCCAAGACGGCGTCGGACGCTAGGGTTCTCAGAACGCAGGGCTGGAAGCAGCCGAGCGGATTGGCGCGCACCGAGCTGTTCAGCTGCACACCGGGACCCAAAAGAAGTCGTGATCCTGGGGCGACGCTCAGAATGGGGCGGCCTGCCAGGAGAAGGCGTCCGGCAATCGTTACGCCTTTGAAACGGGCTTCCCAGCGCCAGAGCAGGGAGCTGGCCATTCTGAATTGGCCGATCAGGGTGCCCAACCGTTGAGCTAAACCAGTGTGTGCCACGCGCCGTAGCTAACGGAAACCGGGCTCATCGACGAGCACGATCTTCTGTCCCGGCCTCCAATCCCTTCACATACGCCAGAACCAATTCGGGAAGGTCGCTGCTGTAGCCTCCCTCCAGCACGCTGAAGATCGGCACACCCAAGCTGCGAAATTGGGTGCCGAGCCAGTGATAGTCCTCGGCCTCCAATGTGCCCTGAGCCAATGGATCGCGGGCGTAGGCGTCGAAACCGGCCGACACCCCCACCAGATCGGGTTTCCACTCCCTCAGTTGATCCAGGGCACTTTGGAGCGTGCGCACATACTCTTTTCTTGGAACCCCCGGGCGGACGGTGTGGTTGAAGCAGTTGGTGCCTCGGTCCCCGAGACCGGTGCCCGGGTAGCACGGCGATTGATGCACGGAGAAGAACCCCATCCCAGGACGCCCGAGAAGGATGTCTTCGGTGCCATTGCCGTGGTGCACGTCGAAGTCAAACACCGCCACCGCTCGCTTTCCTCCGGAGGTTGATGCCTCCAGGGCGGCGATGGCCATGGAGTTCAAATAGCAGAAACCCATCGGCTGGGTGTCGGTGGCATGATGGCCGGGGGGCCTGAACAGGCTTAGGGCTGGGTTTCCAGCGAGGGATAGTCGCTGGGCTGCCACGGCGCCGCCAACCGATCGGAGAGCGTGTTCTGCGATCTCAGGGTGCCAGGGTGTATCGCCGTCGAAGTCTTCTCGCGAGGATCGGATCCAATCCAGCATGGCTGGTCTATGAGCGCGAAGGATTTGTTCGTCCGACACCGGATCTGGCTCAGACCATTGGAGAGGCACCCCGGTTTGCTTGCGGAGCAACCTCAACGTATCGGCGATTCTGGAGGGGCGTTCGGGATGCCCCTCGCGATGGTAGTCGGTGCAGCGTTCATCGGTGACGATGATCATAGCGGGAGGGTATAGCGTGGGTGGTGGCATGGCTACTCTGGAAACCACATCTGACTCGTGAATACCGCTCTGACCTTGGTGGGGCGGCGTTGCCTGCTGGGGAGAACTTTTAAGTAAGTTCGCGCTTCTACCCAGGGAGGAGGACGCGATAGGGTGAGCAGATGTTCGTGGTGCATGTTCACGTCCATGTCAAAGCCGAGTGCGTGGAGGCCTTTAAGTTGGCCACCCAGGCAAACGCCCGGGCGAGCCTGCTCGAAGCTGGTGTTGCCCGTTTCGATGTCATTCAGCAGCTCGATGATCCGACCCGCTTCCTTCTCGTCGAGGCCTACCGCTTTGCCGATGCGCCGGCTGCGCATAAGGAGACGTCGCATTACCTGGCTTGGCGGGACGCCGTGGCGTCCATGATGGCTGAGCCGCGCAGTTCCGTAAAATATGTCAATGTCCACCCCGTCGACGCCGAGTGGTGACCTGCCACCGGGATTCGAGTTCGCGACCGCAGCGCGTATCGTGTTCGGTGTCGGTGCGTTGAGCCAGGTCGGCTCGCTCGCCCGCGGGCTGGGTTCTCGCGCCCTCATCCTTACCGGAAAGAGCGCGCTGCGTGCCGCCACTCTTGCACAAAGCCTGGAGGCTTCCGAGGTCGTGCATCGATGCTTTGCCCTGGAAGGCGAGCCTTCCGTGGACGAAGTGGTGGCCGCCACCCGCGTGGCTCGGGATTCACACTGTGATTTGGTGATTGGCTGTGGGGGCGGGAGTGCCATGGACGCCGCCAAAGCCGTGGCCGCACTGCTTTCCAATCCTGGCGACCCTTTGGAGTATTTGGAAGTGGTCGGCCGCGGGAAGCCTCTCGCGCATGCCTCAGTCCCTTGCATAGCCATACCGACGACGGCAGGAACCGGTGCCGAGGTGACTCGCAACGCCGTGCTGTCCTCGCCAGAGCATCGGGTGAAGGTGAGCCTGCGCGGGCCGGGGATGCTTCCGCGTTTGGCGTTGGTGGACCCATCCCTTACCTACGGTCTACCCAAGGCTCTTACCGCTACAACGGGGATTGATGCGCTGACTCAATTGATCGAGCCCTATGTCAGTGTCCGTGCCAATCCCCTGACCGATGGATTTTGCCTCGATGGGCTGCGTCGTGTTTCGCGGTCTTTGGAGAAGGCCTGCCTTCAGCCGGAAGACCAGGCTGCGCGTGAGGACATGTCCCTTGCCAGCCTTCAGGGCGGTCTAGCCCTGGCCAATGCGGCGCTGGGAGCCGTGCACGGTTTTGCAGGGCCCATCGGGGGGAGCTTCAAGGCACCCCATGGGGCTGTCTGTGCCGCCCTACTTGCGACGGTGATGGAGGCCAACATCCAGGCGCTGCGCCACCGTGCTCCGAACAGCATCAGTTTGGCACGCTTCCGCTATGTCTCGCGAATCCTGCTGGGCAAGGAGGATGCAGGGGCTGACGCCGCAGTGGCCTGGGTGCGAGACTTGACCCATCGCCTCGACCTGCCCCGTCTGCGAGACTTCGGCGTGAGACACGAGCACTTTCCCGACCTTATTGAGAAGGCGGGCCGTTCCAGCAGTATGAAGGGGAACCCTATCTCGCTGACGGTGACGGAGTTGAAGGGCCTGCTCGACCGAGCCTGGTAGCCCGGGGTCGCGGCGCATCGACACACGGATAGTTTTGTTCTGAAGGAGTTTACGAGACTCGCTACCCCGGGTGGCGGTGTGGGAAGAGACGGAGCAAACTGTCGTAGGGCCTTGGGGGCGCCCCACTTAAGAAGGCATGGAACGAAGCGATCCGGGCTTGTAAGGTGACAAGATTGAGGTAGGTTATAAACCGAATTTACCAGCAGACAGTGAATCACACACCCTGTTGTTTGCGACGAATCAAGCCCTCTTAAGTTAAGACGTATGGAGACTTCATTTCTTTCCCGATGGACCAGCGCCCGCCAGCGCCTGCAGGTGAATGGTCGGCGATCAAGCCTTGCCCGGCTCGCGTGTGTGTTGAGTGTGCTCTCGTTCGTTGACGCGAAGGCTGCGAGTTCGTTCCGTGCGGTTCCGAGTTTATTACCCGAAGTCAGATCGGGGGTTGTGGCTGTGGCGGACTACGACAACGATGGTCGGCTTGACCTCGTCATCTCTGGGGCGGACAAGCCGAATCCAGACCAAGCGCCGACGGCTTCCACTGTGATCTGGCGCAACACCGGCAGCGGATTTGTGAAGGCTTTTGATCAGCTGCCTCAGTTGTCGGCCGGACACTTGGCTTGGGCAGATCTCAACAACGACGGCTGGGTGGATCTGGTTGTCTCAGGCCTGAATGTGGAAGGTGAGTTCATCGGGGAAGTTTGGAAGAACAACGCTGGCCAGTCTTTCACGCGTTACAGCGGCCTGGAATTCGAGGTTGCCTCAGGTGTTATCCCAGCGGTGGGGGCCATCACATCGGGTGATTTCAATAACGACGGTCTGACAGATCTCGTGCTTGTGGGAGACTTTGACGGGTTCCAGTTCTCCTATCTGTACACCAATACGGGCACTGGTTTCGTTCATCAGGATCTCGGGCTCGAGGTCTTGTTCTCCGGCGGAGCTGCTGTTGGAGATTTCGAGAACGATGGTCGCCTAGATATCGTCGTTGCGGGTGTTGCCAAGCGGTCGCCCCTGGATGTGCATCGCTCCCAGGTCCTCCGCAACACCGGGGTCGGATTCCTTTCGGCAGCGGAGCTGCCACCTTCTTGGGACGGACCTGTTGCTGTTCTAGATTACAATCAGGACGGCAAGGAAGACGTGCTGCTCTCCGGTTCCACCGCAGCGCCTTATGGATACAACCCGGCGACACGCTTGCTGATCAACAACGGGGCGGGCTTCGAGGCGTCGACAGAAAGCCTTCCTGCCTTGGCTTCTGGAAGCCTCCAGGTGGCCGACTTCAACAACGACGGGTTGGTGGATTTTCTGATCACTGGCCGTGGCGTGCAGGCGAACGCCCCTTTTGAAGCACACGTTCTGATGGGCAAAGCCGGAGGGGGTTTTGCCTTGGATACTCGCTTGAGTGTTGGATTCGAGAAGGCGTCCGCTGCCTGGATTGATTTCGATCAGGATGGTCGTTTGGACTTCGTAACTACCGGCAATCGCTTCGAAGACCCCACAGCATCAGCCACAGCCCTCTGGCAGAATACCGAGGGGCGGGTCAATACGGCTCCAGCTACTCCAACGAATTTGTCCGCCACAAGGGAGGACGATTTCCTCCGTCTTAGTTGGGATGCCGCGACCGATTCCGAGACCGCAGCAGCGTCGCTGACCTACAATGTGCGGGTGGGAACCCAGCCGGGTGCAGGAGACGTCGTGAATCCTATGGCCAGTGCCGAGGGAACGCGCAGGATTCTAGCCGCGGGTAACGCCCGACACCGCCTGATGTTTCTCCTGAAGAAGGCGCCTCAGACCACCTACTACTGGTCGGTGCAAGCCGTTGATGGCGGTCTCAAAGGGGGCTCATTCGCGCCTGAGCAGCGGTTTGGCGGAGCGGTTTCTGTCCCCCCGGTGATCCGAAGTTTTGTTCTTGAGGACCAAGGCCTGCTGTTGTCCTTCGATGGCACCGCTGGGCTCAAATATCAGATCGAAGCTACTCCGAGCATCGAATCTCCTGACCCTGGCACTCCCACACCCTGGACCTCCGTAGGCTCGGCTTTGGAATTGGGGGACGCTAAGTTCTCTTTCATCGTTCCGCGACCGGTAGGTTCCGGTGCCCACTTCTATCGCGTGATAGAGGTCAAATAGGCTGGCTTTCAAGAAACAAAAAGCCCCGGTTGCAACGTATGCGGCCGGGGCTTTTTTGTGCAGAGGCTGGTGGGGGAAGGAAAGGGAGCGCCTCTCAGAGATTGAATGTCTTTTCCGGGACGTGAACTGTGTCGAAAGGCTTTAGATAGAACACTTCGGTCGTTCTGCCGCTCAGGACCTTCTTCATATCGACTTTGAAATGTTGCTGCTTGCCGTCTTCCACGCGAAGCACGGTCACGCCGCTCGGCTTGGCGCGATTATTGTCGAAGCCGCCCGCTTCCATGATTGCATCCATGAGGGTCAGCGGACGCTCCATGGAGATGCGTCCAGGACGAAGGACGGCCCCTGATACATACACACAGGTCATGGCGCTGATGATGGATACCGTGATCTCCTCCCCCTTCAGTAGGGTCTCGTACTGCTTCATCAGGTCTCCGCGCAGGTCCACCGGGGATCGGCCCAGGGCTTTCACCGCGCCTACCAGTGGAAGGACGATGGCACCATCGAGCTGAATCTTCGCCACGGTGTTGAGATTGGTAGTCGCATCGAAGGTGATCTTGACGACGTCGCCTTCTTGCAAGCGGTAGCCGGGAGGCAGAGCGGGCTGAGTCTCTGGAGCAGCGACTGCTGGGGTGGGAGTCTTCGGTTTCACGTCCTTGCGTGGGCTGGTCGCTGCTTGGCTAGTGCCCGTTGCGGCAAAGAGTGCGATGAGAAGGCAGCCGATCATCGGGGCCGCCTCGAGGCGGAAGGCTGCGATGCGTTGTAGGATCATTTTCATAGCGGTGTGACTCGGCGTGGTTAAAGAGGGATCAAGGGTGTTCAGAAACGGTAGGTGAGGGAGAGGCTGACGGTATTGGCGGTGTAACTGCGGCCCGTCAGATTGGAATCCCGCTGAGTATAGGCGTAGCGCAGTGTAGGGGCGAAGTGTTTCACCAGTTCGTAGTTAAGCCCAATCCCACCCCCCCACCGGATATAC
>CAMAVD010000154.1 GCA_945861575.1 Akkermansia muciniphila | reverse complement strand
TCCTCGACCGCTTCTCCCTCTTTTTCTCTGAAGATCTAAGCCCAACCGCAGTCACCAACACCACGCTCTACGAGTTGCGCAGCGCAGGTGCAGACGGCAATTTCAACACGTCCGACGACGCCCTCTACACGCTAGCTGCCGATGCCTACACCACCGGGCTCTCGTTGGGCTATACGATTCTCGATGGCCCCATACAAACCGGCCTGACCCGGCTGCGCGTAGGAACGGGCTTGAAAGATCGCACCGGAAATAGCCTGGCAGAACCCTTCCTCCTGACGTTCAGCATCACCAACCCTCCTGGCTATGTCCTGGAGACTCGCGGCAACCAGACCTTCGGCTCTGCCTCCCCGTTCCTCCCGGTCGGCAATGGCAACCCAAGCGGGACACTCGCCTTGGCTTACACGCTCGGCGGGCCCAACTCTCCTGAGTATATGGCCGCGGCAGATCTCAACGGCGACGGTCTGGTCGATCTCGCCGTTCCGTATCGCTCAGGAAGTGTGGGCATCTACACCAACAACGGTGTCGGCCAGATGATCGCTTTCACAAACATCACCGGCCTCAGCGATGCAACCACGGTCGTCGTGGGCCGCTTCAACAGCGACAGCCTGCCAGATCTCTGGCGGTTGCGCGCTACAGCGGCGGCTCGGTCACGCTCCTGCTCGGGGCTCCCGGCGGCTGGGTTGTGGGGAGCACCCGGTCGAGCATCCCTGGTCCCTACCAGCAGGTTGCCGACGACTTTAACAACGACGGATTCACCGATCTGGCGGTCCCTAACTTCAACGGAGGATCATTTGCTGTTCTCGTGTCCAATGGCAGCGGAGGATTTCAGCCCACCGTCACCTACAGCGTCACCGGAAGCGTTTATCAGGTCGCCGCGGGAAAACTGAACAACGACACCCACCTTGATCTCGTTGCCTCCAGCACCTCCGGACAAGTCGGCGTTCTGCTGGGCAAGGGGGACGGCACCTTCCAGGCAGCCGTCTACTATCCCTCCGGACCCACCACACGTGCCGTGGCCGTCGGGGACGTCAACGGGGATACCTTCCTCGATGTGGTCAGCTTCGCTGCCGGCGACGACACGCTGAACGTGCTTCTCGGCAAGGGCGACGGAACTCTCCAAAAGCGAGTGGACTACCCCACGGGCGTGAACGATGCCTATCAGCTTGCCCTGGGCGACTTTAGCGGGGACGGGCGTCTGGATGTGGTGGTGGCAGGCTATGGGAGCGCGAACTGGGCGTTGCTCCTCAACGACGGATCGGGACGGTTTGGTGATCTTCGAGTCTACCCCTTAGCGAGCGGACCGCTGGGCACAGCGATTGCGGACTTCAACCTGGACGGGAGGCTTGACCTCATCATCAGCCGCTACCACTCCTCGCAGCTTTCTTTCTATTCCGGATCTACCATCGGCTCTCCCGCCGAGGATCCGGTCTCGTCGGGACTACGCAGCGTGTTTGCGCGAGGCACACTGTCGTCCAGCTCGGACGGGGACTACTATAATTTCTCCGCGATCGCCGGCGAGCGGGTGGTCGTCGCGATCGAGACTCCGGGGGCCCCTGGGAGCTCCGGCCTGCGCGTCGACCTCTATCGCTTCGATGACGTTTTACTGACCACGTTCTACGCCAACCCGAGCGGATGGGGGCAGTCGGCTCCGATACTTCTCAACCATACAGGGTCCTACTTCGTTCGGGTGTTGGAAAACTATGCCTACCGTGGCGAGTACCGTATCCGGGTGACCCGGGCGGCGGTCGGCATCGGCTTTGAGACGGAAGACAACAATTCCATCGCGGGGGCCAACTACCCAAACTACACTCAGACCAACGGCCAGCTCTCAGCCTCCGTTGCAGGCTATCTCAGCTACGGCGATGGCCCCGGCGATCAGTTCGACCTCGGCTTCCTCGAGCCAGGGACCACCGTCAATCTCGGACTCCAGAAGCCGTCCTCCTCCAGCGCTCAAGGGATCCTCGCCGTTCTGGATGCGAGCGGCCAGGTTCAATCTAGCTCGGCCTCCGGTGCCACCAACCTGGTGTTCACAATCCCTCCTGGAGCCGGTGGAAACTACACGACCCGCGTCGCAGCAGACCCCTTGCCTCCTGCGCAGATGTTCAGCGGTCAGCCAGGGAGCGCCCTGCTCTTCAATGGGGTAGACCAATACGTTCGTGTGCCCGACGCCCCATCGCTGCGTCCGGTGAACCTCACCCTCGAAAGCTGGGTGAATTTCTCATCCTTCTCGGCTTCCGATGTTTTTCTCGGCAAGGGTCTGGGCAACGCGGACGATAATTCCTACGCCCTCTGGTATAGTGGGGGACAACTCCACGGCTTCATCGGCGGCGGGCCCACCCTGGGCTACACTTGGTCGCCCGAAGTCGGCCGATGGTATCATGTGGCCTATGTCTACGATGACGCTGCCAACAGCCAGGTCTTGTATCTCGACGGCCTGGCGGTCGCTTCGGGCGCGGTGAACAACTCCATCAGCTACGACGCACGCCCCCTCCACATCGGAGCCGACTCCACCGGCGGCAATCCGAGCCATTACTTCAGTGGCAAGTTGGACGAACTCCGCATCTGGAGTGTCGCACGCGCCGCCAGCGAGATTGCGGTCGCACGCTCTGCACGGCTGAATGGAAGCGAGCCTGGCCTCGCTGCATACTGGCGTCTGGATGAAGGCAGCGGCGTGTCGGCGGCCGACACCACCGCCAATAGCAATTCGGGAACACTGATGGGCTTCCCGGTCTGGTCCCCCTCTGGGACCGCTGCCCCGTCCTCTGCACCCATCGCCTCGCAGTACCTCCTTCGAATCACTCTCCAGGATAGCAAGGCCCTGCAGCTCGTGACGGCCGCGCTGCCTGCGGAAGGCAGCACCGTCAGCAATCTATGGCAGAACTTTACCCTCGGCTTCAGCGAGGAGTTAAGCCCCCAGATCAATCTGCTCAACCGCCCGATCTACACCCGAGGCTCCAGCCAGTTCCTGGCTACCGACACCGCCATGACTTGGCCCGAGGCTGAGGCCTTTGCCGTATCGGTCGGAGGCCACCTAGCCAGGATCACCAGTTCGGATCAGAACACCTTCCTGCAGCAGGTCTTCGCGGGCGCGGCTACGGGCGACCTCTGGCTCGGGCTAAACGATCAGGTAAACGAGGGGACCTTCGCGTGGGTGGGCGGCGGGGCGTTCACCTATAACGCCTGGGCGAATGGACAACCCGATAACAACGGTGGGGCGGACGCCGCGGTGCTCTCGGTTGCGAATGGAGGCTGGTACGACGACCTTCTGAGCACAGGAAGGCGCGGGTTGGTGGAAGTCCCCGTGGCCCCCGATAGCGACGGCGACGGGCTCGCCAGCTCACTCGATCCCTATCCTTCCGACCGCCTCAATGGCTTCGACCTGCGCGCCACCGGCCCTGACGGTCTCTTCGACACCTTCGACGATCTAGGCTACCGCCTCCGGCTAACCTCGTACGTCCGGGGCACCAATCTCTCGTTCTTCGTCTCCGACGGTCCGCTTCAGGTGGGCAACTATCGATTCACAGCGACTTCCAGCATACGCGATCGCTACGGGAACGGCCTCGCTGCCAGCTTTGTTCGAAAGTTCTCCGTCGCTCCGCTGAGCGGCTTCGTAGTCGAGAGCCGCACCAACGACATCATCACACAGGCAACGCCCATGAATGGCAGTGCCGTGAACGGCCCGATGGAGGGAGGATTCAGAGAGGGCTCCCGCCTCCCCAAGGGAGCCAACACGCATCACCTCGTGGCGACGAATCTCAATGGCGACGCCTACATCGATCTGATCGTCAACAACTACTCCGACGGGACCGTCACCGTCTTCCTGGGCCAGGCCGATTCGTCCTTCATCACGCGGACCAATCTTCCCTTGGACGGTGGGCCTGTCGGATTCGCCCTCGCCGACTTCAACCAGGACGGAGACCTCGACCTGAGCGTCAGCCTCTATCAGGCAAACCGCCTGGCGGTGCTTCTCGGGGACGGGACCGGAAGGTTTGCTAGCTTCACAAATTACGCAACTCCAGGCCAACCCTACTACATGACCACGGCGGATCTAAACGCCGACGGAGAGATGGACATCGCGGTGGCCAATTTTGCAGGTGGGAACATCAGCCTGTTCTTTGGAGAAGGGGATGGAACTTTTCAGCCGAGGGTAGACCTGGCCACGGGGAGCGGTGCCATCAGCGTGGCGGCGGGAGACCTTACGGACGATGGCAGCGCGGATGACTTGGTGGTAGCGAATCGCAACGCTCAGAACTTCAGCGTTCTGATCGCCAACGGGGATGGCACTTACTCTGCCCCGGTACAATACCCCACCAGCACCACTGCGGGCGCGCTCGCGCTCTACGATTTCGATGATGACGGGGAGTTGGACGTTGTCGTGATCGCGGGCGACGATGTCCATTTTTTTGCGGGACAGGGTGACGGCACCTTCGATACTGCCAAGATCTTCCCGACTCCCAGCTCTGACGTCTATGAGCTATCCCTCGGCGACATCGACGGTAATGGCACCATGGATCTGGTCATCCCCTCCTACGGGAACAACCGTCTGATTACAGTGCTCAACCTCGGCGACGGAGAGTTCAAGACCGGAGTGAATTACCCGGCGTCCGGAAACCCCATCTCATCGGCCCTCTACGACTTCAACAACGATGGCCGGATCGACGTAGCCACGGCCAATTACAGCAGCGCCGACATCTCCTTCTTCTATGGGCTCGCAAGCCAACCCCTCACGCTAGATGCCGCCACGCAACTCCGGAGCGGCGCAGTGCGCGGGATCCTTCCCGAGGCCGGAGACCTGGATTACTGGAGCTTCTCGGCCCGGGCCAACGACAAGCTCACCGTCGCCGTTGAATCCGCAGGCGCGCCGGCAGGAAGCCAACTGCATTACTACATCTTCAGCCCCAACGGCACGGTGTATGACAACTTCATTCCAGACAACACAGGCCGCGGTGAATACAACAGCGTCCTCGCCACGGCAGGAACTTACACGCTCCGCGCCCAGCGCTATGACACCTACGCTGGGGAGTATCGCATCCGCGTCACCCTGGCTCCGAACGGCCTCCAGTATGAGACCGAAAATAACGACACCATCGCCAAAGCAGATCCGGTGCCCCTCACACTCACGGGCGGACGTCAGACCGCCGATCTGTTTGGCTACTTCTCGCTGAACGACCCCGGTGACTTCTTCCGCCTGGGCAATCTCTCGCCAGGAACCGAGATCTCTCTGGTTCCGCTACGGCCCGCCACCGGCACAACCCTGTCCGTTCCTGCAGTCTTTAACAGCGCTGAAACCCTCGTGGCTGCTGGCAGCCCCGGGCAGACGAATTTCAGCTATATCGTCCCCCCAGGACAAGCAGGGGCACATTATGCGCGTTTGACCGCCTCGTTTTCAACTCCGCCTAATGGGGCGAGCAACGCGCTGTGGTTTGATGGTGCCGATGACAGCGTGCGCCTCGGGGCATGGAGCCCCGGCAAGCGCTGGACCGCTCAGGCTTGGGCCCTGCCAACCTCGGCACTCTCAGGCCGACACACCCTGGTGGGCAGCCTCGGAGCCTGCCAGGACTGGGCGATCGTCCTGACAGACGGCAAACCGGGCGTCGCCTATAGACCCGCTGATGGCTCCTGCAGCGCTACCCTTTCTGCGCCCTTGACGGCAGAGTTGGGCCGCTGGCTCCACCTCGCGGGGGCTTCAGACGGCACCAACGTTTCCCTCTATGTGAATGGCTTCCTCGTTGGTTCGGCACCGGTCGATCCGGCCTGGAGTCCCTACGCGGGCGGTGTCTGGATCGGCGGGGAAGTCTGCTGTGGCAACTACTTCAGCGGTGCCGTCAGCGAGGTTTCTATTTGGAACAGGCCGCTCTCAGCGCAGGAGATTTCCGCTTTCGCTCTTTCCAACCCGGTCGGAAGCGAGTCAGGACTGCTCGGATATTGGCCGTTAGATGACGCCCGTGGCACGTCCGCACGCGATCTCAGCCCTCTCAATCGAGTCGGCACTCTATTTAATGGTCCGGTTTGGACACCGCTCTCCCCGAACAGCCGTGGCGGCCTGGGCCTGCTGGCGGAGTACCGACTGGGCATCAGTTTGCGCGACACCTCTCCGCCCTTCGTCACCAGCGACACACTTCCTTCGGCTGACTCATCCACCGGCTCGTTTATCGACCGGTTCAGCATCAGCTTCTCCGAGGACATGGCCCCTGCGACGGTCCTGTCTACCAACGCCTATGAGCTGCGCAATGCGGGTCCCAATCAGGTGTTTGATGCCATCGATGACTCGACCTACACCGTGCTGAATTCCCCAGCTTACGCCAACGGACTCACGGCCTCTTACCTCCTCCCCGATGGGCCGCTCCAGGCTGGCCGTTACCGGCTGACAGTGCGAAATCCACTAACCGACACCAGCGGCACCGCGCTGGCCTCGAACTACGTTCATCAGTTCACCGTCACCAACACCCCCGGCTTCCTCCAAGAAGGCCGCAACAACGACAGCATCGCCACGGCCGTCCCATTCGGCACCCCAGCCGGTGGAAGCCTCGGCGCTTTCCGTGCCGGAACCACAGTCCCTGTCGGCGCCAATCCTGAATACACGCTATTGGCCGACCTGAACAACGACACCAAGCAGGACCTCCTGGTCGTGAACTATGGCGCCAGCACTCTCGCCGTCTCCCTGGGGAATGGGGACGGCGGCTTCACTCTCAAGACGAACTGGGCAGCGGCGGCGGCCGGTCCGCTTCAGCCCGTGCTCGCCAATCTTAACGGCGACGCATTCCCGGATCTCGCCGTGGGCAACTACACCGCAGGCTCGGTCTCCATCTACCTCGGGAACGGTAACGGATCCTTCAGGCCGTTGACGAACTACGTGACCGGAACCGAGACGGTTGGGATCGTTGCGGGGGACCTCAACAATGATGGCCGGATCGACATCGCCACCGCCAATTACGGAAACAGCACACTGAGCGTCCTGTTGGGGATAGGTGACGGGGTCTTCCAGCCTGCGGTCAATTATCCCGCCGGCGGCATCCCCTATCAACTGGCCTTGGGCGACTTCAACAAGGACGGCCGGCTGGATCTGGTCTCCGCTAATTACAACACCCACTCCCTCGCGCTCTTTCTCGGCAAGGGAGATGGGACTTTTCCCGCGCCCTCGAATCTGCCGGCGGGCAACAATCCGTATGCCGTCGCGTCAGCTGACCTGAATGGCGATGGCAACCACGACCTCGTGGCGGGCAGCTCCGATGGCACCCTCTACCTCCTCCGCGGCAATGGCAACGGCAGCTTCCAGCCTCCCCTCACACTCGCCACCGGCCTGGGCCTCAACTACCACATCGCCATCGGAGATCTGGACAAGAACGGAAGGCCGGACATAGCGGCCACGGGCTTCAATAGAGATCGTATCGCACTCCTGCTGCAGTCCGGTCCCCTATCCTTTGAGCCCTCGATCAACTATGTGACAGGCCGACAACCGATCGGGATTGCCATTGGCGACGTGAACAACGACAACCGGCCGGACATCGCCATCGCCAACTATGGGAGCGCGGAGATCACCTTCTTGGTCGGCCGCGAGAAGGAGTCCCTGCCCAGCGATGGCGAAGGCAGGCGCATCGCCTTTGGACGCGGCGTTCTCTCCAGTAACGCGGACACCGACTACTGGAGCTTCCCAGCGTCCGCCGGGGATCGAGTGCAAGTGGTGATGGAGAGTGTGGGCGATCCAGCAGCGAGCGGCCGCTGCATGGACCTCTATTCACCCATCGGCACCGACCTGAGCAACTGGTGCGCCGACTACTACGGAAGGGGCAGCTTCTCCCAGACTCTACCCAACTCGGGCATCTACTCTCTCGGTATCCGCTACAACTATTCCTACTCCGGGGAGTACCGGCTGAGAATCTCAGTTATCTCCCCTCCAGCACAGGTGGAGATCGAGCCAAACGATACGAGCAGCGCATCCCAGGATCTGGTCTGGGACGAGGCTGCGGGGCAGCGATCCGCCACGGTCTTCGGCACGATCCATCGTGACGATGCGACGGGCGACTTTTTTAGCCTTGGAAATCTTTCTCCCGGGGTTCTACTCCAACTGAGCCACACCTCCCCCGATCAGAGCACTCTCTCGCATCAGTGGTCGCTATTTAAGGCAAACACCCTGGTAACCAATAGCCCGGCGGCCGCCGCCACCTTTGCCTACGCCATTCCTCCTGGTGGGGACAGCGACACTTACCACCTCCGCGTAACAGCCCTGGCGGACACGGCAGGACTCGCGGCCAGCTATGTCCTGGGAATGAGAATCTTTGATGGCGAGGGCCCGCAGGTCATCTCGACCACTCTGCCTGCCTCGGGAACCAGCACCCCTGATCTTCTCGATCGCTTCTCGATCGAGGTGAGCGAGGACCTGAACACTGAGGTCGCACGACTCGCCCAACGGCCCCTGATCTACGGAGGCCACGCCTACCTGCTCACGCGTTCCAGCAGCGCCTGGCGGGATGCCGCTCAGGAGGCCGCCTCGCGGGGCGGTTCGCTCGTGACGATCAATACCGGTGCTGAAAACCAGTGGTTGGTTGACACCTTCGATGGCGGGTATTGGATCGGCCTTTCAGATGAGGCCCAGGAAGCCAGCTTCGTCTGGCAGGACGGATCACCTACCTCCTATCTCAACTGGAACTCCGGCGAGCCCAACAACTCCGGCAATGAGGACTACGGTGTGCTCATCTCCAGCGGCAAGTGGAACGATGAGCCTCTGGGAGCCACTCACTATGGCATCATGGAATTCGGCGGTGCAGACATCGACGGGGACAGAATTCCAGATATTGCAGATCTGTATCCGTCAGACCCCTATAACCTCTTTGACCTACGCGGATCAGGGCCGGACGATCTCTTCGACACTTCAGACGATCTTCTCTATGTCCTTCAGGCTCCCGCCTACACCTCAGGAACCTCTCTCCCATTTGTAGTGCTAAACGGGCCCATCCAGGAGGGACGAGTCCGGTTCCGTGCCACGGCCTCGCTGCGCGATCGCCTGGGTAACCCCGCCTCCGGCGGCTACGATCAGATCTTCCGCATCCAATCGCTGGCCCCATTCCAATCTGAGACCCAAAACAACAACACGTCGGCCACAGCCACAGCTCTGTCTCTCCAGGAAGGGCCGGTCAACTTTCGAACCGCGTTCGCGCGAGGCAAGCTGCTCAACTCGACCGACACGGAATTTTGGAGCTTCCAAGGCAAAGCGGGCGACCTACTAAGCCTGAACATGGAGACGCCAGAAAACCGACCCGCGAGCGGGTTGCGATACAGGGTACTGGGCGTGGATGGCTCGGCACTGATCGACGACTATTCGGATTACTACGGCACGGGTTCCGCTGGGCCGATCACCCTGGCAAGCAACGGCGTCTATCGGATACTGATCGTACAAAACTACGGCTATTTTGGTGAGCATCGCTTCCGAGTATCCCTGGCGAGCCCCCCGCTTCGTATGGAGACCGAGCCCAACGAGACGATCGAAACGGCGTCCTTGCTTCCCCTCCAACAGGATGGCACTGCGCGTTTCGGTTCGATCATCGGCACGCAGGCTCGGAGCGGAGACCTCGATTACTACAACCTCGGTGTGATCACCAATGGCTCGTCGGTATTCCTCAACGCCCGACTCCCTCAGTTCAGTACCCACGTGCCTGTGGCTGCGCTCTATAATGCGGCGGGACAGTATCAGAGTGAGGTGGCGGGTGGTCGCGCCGGCGACGCCATCGCCGAAGTCAGGATTCTGACCACCGGGAACTACTACGCCTTGGTGCGCGGCGCCGGGGGCAGCCTCTCCGATATCCAGTCACAATATCAGCTCGACGTCCAAGTCGTACCGACCGGCTCCGTCAGTTTTCCGAATCTCCAGGTCACGGGCATCACCCTGCCCGGCGGAACACCGCTTAGCGGCCAGCAGATCTCCTTCGGCTTCACCGTGGCGAATGTCGGCCAACTGGTCACGCCGGTCGACTCCTGGGTGGATCGGGCGGTCCTGTCCCTCAACGCCGTGCTCGGCGACTCTGACGATATCCCGCTGGGCTTATTCAATCGCGTCGGCAGCCTTAAACCCGGCGAGGGCTACGCTGTGAACGGCTCGATCAGTCTGCCCGAGGGCGTGAGCGGCGACTACTCGCTCATCGCCCAGACCGATGCCGGCAACGCGGTGAACGAGTTCATTTTTGAAACCGACAACATCACCGTATCCTCGGACACCCTTCGGATCGAACGCGCTCCCTACCCCGACCTGAAGGTCGAGGACCTGCAATGGACCGGACCCACTGGCCAGGGCGTCTACACCCTGCGATGGAAGACCGCGAATCGGGGCGACGGCCCCGCCAAGGATGGTTTCCGCGACCGACTCCGTGTGCGGAACCTCAACACAGGCCAGATCCTGTCCACCACGGACATCCTGGTGCCTGCTGGTTTCGGAGCCGGGGCATCACTTCAGAGGGAGACCACGGTGACAACCACCAACGCCGGCACCTACCAAGTGCAGGTGACGACGGACGCCTTGGATGAGGCCTACGAGTTCGACGTCGTCGGCCACGCGAGTGCGGAACTCAACACCGCCAGCACTCAGTTTGTCATCGCCCAGTTCTTCACGATCACGGTCAGCGCCAGCCCGGCGCAGGGCGGGCTCGTCACGGGCAGCGGCTCTTATAGCAGCGGCAGCCCGCTGACCGTGACCGCCCGACCGACCACCAACGATCGGCCTTACTTCTTCGTTAACTGGACCGAGGCCGATGTGTTCCAAAGCGCCTTGCAAGACTACGGCTTCACCGTGTCCCGTCCACGAGCGCTCGTCGCGAACTTCAGCCTGCCCGCCTATTCCATCACGGCCTCCAACAACCCCGCCGTCGCAGGCAGCATCGAGGGCCAGGGCACCTACTTCCACGGATCGACCGCTGTGCTGACCGCCCAGCCGAATCCGGGATATCGCTTCGTGAACTGGACGGAGCAGGGCCAGATCGTCAGCCTGCTTCCCAAGCGGACCAACACGGTCACAGCTCAGCGTTTCCTGGTGGCCAACTACGCCGAGGCAAATCCGCTGCACGTTGTTACCACGGCAACCTCGCCAACGAACCTGACGCTCGTCAGTGGCTCCGGCACTTATTCCAACGGGCAGTCCGCCGCCATCACCGCTCCCGATCGCGTGACAAACTCCCCCACCCTTTACACCTTCCGCGAGTTTCGTCTTAACGGGTCTCCCGCCGGCTCCGTCCCGAGTTTCAACAAGACGTTCTCCACCCTGGATCCGAGCAACATGCAGTATCTGGCCTACTACGATTCCAACAGCCTTCTGCCCGTGGTGGTGAAGGCCACTGGCGGATTCACGAATACAGGGGTCGGAGGATTCACCACCGTCACCAATCCAGTCCCCGCATCCACGCAGTATCGAATCACCCTTCAATTCGATCGCTCGATGAATCCCTCCGTGTCCCCGCTGGTGATCCTCACCAACACGGCGAGCGTCGGACAGCCACTCGTATTCGGACCGGGCTACTGGCTCTCGACCATCGAATCCAACGACACCTTCCGAACCCCGCCCATCGCGTTCAGCGCGGGCATGGACGGACTAACCACAGTGAGGGTGTCGCGCGCCAAGGACCTGACCGGCCTCACCATGGGAGCAGCGGATGTGATGGCTCTGCGAGTCGATGTCACGCCGCCCGCCCAGCCGGATCTGACCCTCACGTCCTCCAACTCAAGCTCTGCAACCTACAGCTGGACGATCTACGCAGGTCCGCCCGACCTGGGTGGCTTCCGCATCTACAAGTCCACAGGAACCTTCAGCGCGCTGGCCGGTCTCAACCCGATCACCACCCTGGGCCGAAATGCCCGCTCGCATGTATTCTCCGGCCTGGACCTCGACACCCCGTATTACATCGCCATCGCTGCCATCGACGAGGCCGGGAACGCGGCTTCCACTGTCACGCCGGTCCTGATGTCGCTTCCGCGCTCGGTACCTCCACCCGTCGCCCTTCGGGTCCTTGCTACGGGCGCATCCTCGGCCACCTTATCATGGAGCGGTTACACCACAGCCAGCCTCCTTGGGTTCGAGGGTTTCTGGGTTTTCTATGAAACCACCGCCTTC
>CAMAVD010000153.1 GCA_945861575.1 Akkermansia muciniphila | reverse complement strand
AATCCGTCCACCTGGATCGGCGTGGGAGACGCTGGTAATTCCTACGTGAGCACCAATCTCAGTGATTGGTTTCCGATCCGAACGGAGTATCTCGCTTCCGACCTAAGAGCCATCGAGGTCTCCCGAGAGCATTGGGTGACCGTAGGGTCACGTGGAACTTTCTGGTCGGCCGTCCTGACGCCCGGCAGGCCCGAACCGGACGGCACGCGGACCCGGTGGTGGGATAACCATGCGAATCCGTTGGTGAATGCGAACGCGGCCGCGCTTCCCGAGGTCCACTCTATCTCTTACTCGGGCGACGCTGTCATCGGCCTGGGAGACCCCTTCCGCTCGGTGGTTCAGTTCAAAACCAATAGCGCAGCCCTCATAGGCACCACCGGGATCTCTGGCACGATCAACCACGTTGAATGGTCTGGGAGCAACTGGCTTGCGGTGGGGGATCAGGGGGCGGTCTATCTGTCAAAGACGGCGTTTTCCTGGCGTCCCGTGGCCATCAATCTGGGGCACAATTCCGATGGGGCAAGCTTCGTCAACACCTCGCAGGATCTCAGAAGCGCCCACCACCACGAAGGAATCTGGGTCAGTGTGGGCGAACGGGGCACGATCCGAATTTCCACCAATGGAGGCATGGCGTGGTTCGGCGTAACCTCCCCCACCGCCGAGACGCTCCTCTCCGTGCGTCATGGAGGCGACCAATGGGTGGCGGTAGGCGACAGCCGAGTCATGCTGCGATCCACGGACGGGGTGAACTGGTCTCTGCTGAGCCGGGGTTTCTCAGAACCTCCAAAGACAAATTCAGATCCGCGTGTCCGACCTAGCCGGTGGATGCCCTCGTCAGCGCAACAGGATCCTTCAGGGACAAATGATTGGAACCCGATCTACCGTTTCACAGTGAACCACGCGGACGGAGCTCTGAATGCGATCGACTATTACCAGGGCCTCTGGGTCGCAGCCGGGGATGGCGGCACCCTGATCACCTCGACCAATGGCGTGGACTGGGGCCCCGCACGATCCCTAACCCAGGCGTCTTTTCTTTCGGTACGCGGCTCCGAGGACGGCTGGCTGGTTGCAGGTGAAAACGGTGAGGCCTGGACTTCTCCTGATGGACAGTCTTGGACGCCCACCACGACAAGAACACGTGCGCCGCTGACTTCAATAGATCTCATGGAGGATCAATGGGTGGTGGGGGGCGGCGGATGGACCCTGCTCTTCCGTTCGCGGACAGGAATTCAGAGCCTGCCCCCCCTCACGCTGGTGCAGCGTTTGGAATGGAACGCCAGCAGCCAATCCTACGATCTTGTCCTGAACTGGCCAGCCGTACCGACCCATGGAGTGCTCGAGTGGTCCAGACAGATCGGCGATCCCTTTGAGCCGGTGGCGCAGGCTCCTGTCCGACTGGGAAAACACTATGAACTTCGCACTCCGCTGCCCGCAACATCCTCCGCTCTATTCCGGATAAGCGTCCCCTAACCGAACCCCTCTCATGACTTTTTTTCGACCTAGTCCAGCAGCGGCTGCATCGGCTGCTCTCCTGCTGATGGGGCTTTGCCAAAACGCGCCCAGCCAATCGGTCGAACCACCGCTGGATCCCGTATTCAGCCAGAACACCGAGATCGTGGTCTCGCCGCTCCCGGCGCCGATTGGAGCCGTCCAGGACGGCACCGAGCGTCGCCCGTATTACGTGGGAGGTCCTAAGAATTTCGATCGGTTCATGCGCAGCTTTCGGGACGTAAACAACGTCACCTTCCGACTCAAGGAAGGTGTATTCGAGACGAGTGGCGACTACGAGGTGGTCTCAGGACAAACACCCTCTCCCCATCTGTGGCAGCCGGCAAACGGCTGGCGTATCCTGGGCGCTGGGATGGGAAAAACGATCCTGAGGCTCGTGGATATTCCAGAGTTAACCCCAACGAAATACCAGGTGATCGGAAATTCTGCGTCCTATCGGTTCATCGAACATCTGGAGATCGCCCATCTTACCCTAGACGCCGATGGAGCACGGCATGCCGAGCGGAGCGATTCAGGATTTGGCTGCGCCTCATTCACCGGTTCCTGGCTCCACCTCCACCATCTGGAATGCCTCAATGGATTCAACGCTCTCAGCCCCTCAGCAAGAAACGCCGCGACGCACCGAGAGATTTTCCTCCTCGGTGTCGGTGGAAAGGACGGATACCAATCCACCAACAACTGGATCCGCAAATGCTATGTCCGACCGCATCCGGAAAGCCCGAAGGCGTTCCCAGGGCAACTCGACGGACTGGTAACGCTGCTGGCCAACTCGTCGAACGTTCGCAGCACCGACGATTCCCCAGACTACACCTGGCGACCCAGGATTTTGGATTGTGTGGTCGAGGGAATCTCAGCGCAGAAACGAATCAACGGGGTCAGCATGTTCGGCTGCGTCGACGGCGTCTGCCAGGGCAACCAAATCCTCAATGCTCGATTCGGCTTCTACACCGATGAGAGCTCGTGGACTCCAAGCTTTTTCCTGCTCAACAACGTCATCTCAAACAGCCTCATTGGGGTCTTCTTCAACTATCAGATTCCGGGACATCGCTGGGGCGACGCTGTCATCCAAAGCAATGTGGTCTATAGCTGTAAGGACTGCGCTCCCAACCCGAACGGGTTTACCATCGCCATGAGCTTCAATGGGAACCCCAAGGGTATGACATCCTCCTTTGAGCGTATCCTAATTTCCTCCAATTTGGTCGTAGGCCCCGTCCCCACAACCAATGGCACAAGCAGTGCGCTGGACTATGGGATCCAGGTGGTGAATGCCCGATCTAGCCTGGTTTACAACAACTCGGTGCGTGTCCAACGCGGGTATCGATCCCTCCTCGTCTGGCCCAACGCCCAGTATCCGAGCGACCTCCGCTTCTGTCAGAATGTTGACGCGGTCGGGCTTCCTCTCAAAGCCATCGACAGGAGCCTACCAGGCTGCCGCGACTCCTACCTCGCCAACCCTCCGGCCTGTCAATTTCCAGACCTTTGTGTCGAAGGCAATCCGTTCGCCCCTCCTTTTGATTTTGCGGATCTCGTGCCCCCACCCTACCCAGGTCAACCCGCCCCCGTTGCCGCACGACACATCGTCATGCTGGCAAGAGAAGGAGAGATCATCGCTCCTTCGTTCACCAACTCGGTCGCAGGGGCCTGGGATGGAGTTTCCGTGGTGTCCACGAACCAAGATAAGGGCGGGGTAAGCTTCAGCGTGCACGTGCCCGTGGGGCGAGCCTATCAACTCTGGGCAAAAATCAAGCCGCCCGACCCGCGGGTCACCGGGTTCTTCGACTTAGAACTGGACGGCGAAAGGCGGCTCTTCGGAGCCCTCACCGTGAACGCTGGCACCAATTGGGCTTGGCACGCCCTGACAGAGCGACTGCAGGACTCCGGACGAAACTCCATTCGACGTCAAATACTCTTTGCGGGATGGCATACATTGACGTTTTGGACTCGAAATCCCGGCGTGCAATTGGACATGGTTTGTCTCACTTCCGCCACCGAAGACAGCTTCATCCCGAACGATCCTGTCGTGCAAACCCTTCTGATCACGCGTCCTCTGAATATGACCCGCGCTCACCTAGCAAGGGAATGCCCCTGGAACACCACTCTCGAGGCGGAGGTTGGAGAAGTGGTCCCGCCCATGGAAATTGTGGGCGACGCGGAAGCCATTGGGGGACTTGCGACGGGCAGCGTTGTCCCGCATCGCGGCGAAATCACCCACCGCTTCGCCGTGCCCAGCACCCAACTCTACGAAATCTCAGTCCGGATAAAACCCGACCTCGATACGCCCGAAAACCGAACGGTTGTGATGCTTCTCGATGGCCGTGAATGGATCCTCGCAGCCGAGGCCGATCCGCGCTGGCAGTGGATCTCGCGCGCGGGGGCCACCGAGGACGAGGCCACCTCACCCACTGGCGGCACGGGAGCCTTCAGGCTCATGTCAGGCTGGCATCGGCTGACGCTGCGCACACGCAGCCCGGGCGTAAGTCTGGACTCGATCCAGATCACCGCGATCCCCAAGACCGCCTACTAAACACGGACGTTGAACGTCGAACGTCGAACGTCGAACGTCGAACGTTTTGAGTAGTCTCGAGGCAGTTAAACGGCTAGGGTATGTAATGATCCGCGTGTGTCATGCGACCACATACCCGCCCAATGTCAGCCCGACACGGTTACCTAGGAGTTATCCTCCTGATTGTCACCTTACTCGGAAACGAAGTGAACGGTGCCGAGCTGGCCTGGAGGCATGGATACGGTGCTCCTACTTCCCTCGACTTCACAGCGGTGGCCTGCCGCCAAGGACCCTCCTTTCGTACCTGGGTGGCCGCCGGGGAGCGCGGCAGCTTGATCGTCTCCTCCAATCTCCTGGACGTGTTGGAAACTCGCTGGCATTGGGTGAACACGGGCACCGAGGAGTGGCTGCGAGATGTCGCAGCCAGTGACTCACAGTTTTTAGCAGTGGGTGACGGAGGTGTGCTGCTACTTGGCTCTCCCCCAGGAGCTTGGCGCAGGCTCGTCGAACCCAGCGGCAACAACCCGGGCTGGACAGCTGTGGCCCGAGGCATCAACGGATGGGTCGCTGTCTCTCATGAAGGTCGGCTCATTTCGATCAGCGACCAAGGACTCGTAGCATCCCTCCCATCGATACGTTCGGAACAGGAACTTTTCCTAACCTCGCTCCGCTACGGCGGTGGATACTATGTGGCTACTGGTATCCGCGGCAGTCTCTTCGTGAGCTCGAACTTGACAGACTGGATCGACAGCAAGCTGCCAACGTCCGAGCCAGTCTCCCGCGCACGCTACGGCAGCGGGCGGTGGTGTGTCGCAGCGGGTGGGCTGATTCACACCAGTTCAAACGGGTTGAGTTGGTCCTCGAGGCCCGGCATCAAAGGGACGTCCATCTGGGATTTGGCACACCGCCCGGCCTCTCCGACGAACCCATCGATATGGATTGGGGTGGGAGACTCCGGCTCCTCATACGTCACCACCAACCTCAACGAGTGGTTCCCGATTCGAAGCGACTATCTTGGACCCGACCTTCGCGCCATCGAAATCTGCAGAGAGCAGTGGGCGACGGTGGGATCCAGAGGAACGTTTTGGACGGCAGTCGCCACCCCCGGCAACCCTGATCAAAACGGAACAAGAACAAGGTGGTGGCTGAACACGGCAAGTCCCCTGGTCAATGCAACCCCTTCAAGGTTGCCCGAGATACAGAGCCTCTCCTATTCAGGGGAGGTGCTCCTTGGCATGGGAACCCCTCTATACCAACACATCCAGTACGCCACCAACAACACGGCGATCATCGGATCCACAGGCCTTCCCGGCTGGATAAACCACCTGGCTTGGTCAGGGAACTACTGGCTAGCTGTAGGAGACCAAGGTGGGATCTACCTAGGCCCGCCATCGACTGCCTGGCGCCGTATCTCCACCACCCTGGACCAAAGCTCAGACAACGTAAGCTACGTTAACAGTTCGCAGGACCTCCGAAGCTCCCACTATCATGACGGAACATGGGTAAGCGTCGGAGAAGGAGGTGCGATCCGGGTTTCAACCAATGGGGGTAAAGCCTGGCTTGGACTGCCATCGCCCACCACAGAAACACTGCTGGCGGTTCGACATGGGGGCGACCGTTGGGTGGCGGTGGGGGAAAACCAAGTCATCGTAGGATCGCTGAACGGCTTCACGTGGTCGCTCCTCGATGTGGGCATCGCAAATCGTCCCCATGCACAGCCGGGACAAACCCTGCTCCCGACCCGATGGATTCCGAGCTCTCCCTGCCTGGACCCGATGGGTACGAATGACTGGAACCCCATTTTACGATTCACCAGCGAGTACGGCAACGGTGCCCTGAACGGACTAGACTGCTACCAGGGCTTCTGGGTTGCCGTTGGCGACGGAGGAGCGGTGACAACGTCTAGCGATGGGCAGCGATGGAGTCCAATGAGCAGTCTGAGTAGAGACTCCTTTCTCTCCGTACGCGGATCCCCAGAGGGATGGCTTCTGAGCGGGGAGGACGGCGGCGTATGGACCTCGCCTGATGGACGATCGTGGACGCGGACCGTCGCCCACACGCAATCGCGTCTCACCTCAATCGATCGAATGGAGGAGGATTGGGCGGTGGCAGGAAGTGGATGGACAACGCTTTTCCGGCCGAGATCTGAGACACCCAGACCGCGTCTACTGACGCTCGAGCATCGCCTCCAATGGAACACGACACTGTTGCGCAATGAGCTGGTCCTTCGCTGGCCTGTCACCACTCCACCGGCCTCACTGCAATGGACCCCAGCCATCGGGCAGCCGTTTAGGCCGCTCGGCGAGCTACCCAACAGGCAGGTCTGGCGTTACGAACTTCGCCACGCGCTATCCACACAATCCTCCGAGCTTTTCCTTCTCACCACCCCATGAAAACGCTCGAAACTCAGAAGACTTTGCGTCTCATTCTGCGGGGCATCCGGTTTGGTCTCCTCTTGTGCTCCTTTACCTGCGGGACCCTCGGTGCCCAACCGGTCGATCCGGAGTTGGATCCTGTCTTTAGCCAGAACTCCGAAATTGTGCTCTCGCCACTCGTGGCACCAGCAGGAGCGATTCAAGAAGGCACCGCTGAAAGGCCGATTTATGTGGGAGGCGGCACGAACTTCGACCAGTTCATGCGGAGCTTCCGTGATGTCGTCAACATCACTTTTCGACTCATGGAAGGTGTCTTTGAGACCGCGGGCACTTACGAACCCCTGCCAGGACGCACTCCCTCCCCTGACCTCTGGCAGCCGGGCAATGGCTGGCGGATCCTCGGGGCAGGAATGGGGAAAACGATTCTCAAACTCGTAAATCCCCAGGAAACGGGTTACACAAAGTACCATGTTCTAGGAACCTCCGGTGTCGGGCGCTTTATCGAGCATTTGGAGGTCGCACATCTGACGGTCGATGCGGACGGAGCCCGACACGCACGGACTCTCGACTCAAGCTTCGGTTGTGTCGCCATACGCGGATCCTGGATCCACCTCCATCACTTGAACTGCATCAACCCATTCAATGCTCTCCATCCAAGAGCGCTCAATGCGGCGCTGCATCGTGAGTTGTTTGTGCTCCTGATCAGCGGACAGGACGGATACCAATGCACCAACAATTGGATAAGAAGTTGTCGCGTCTCGGCGCATCCCGATAGTCCCAAGATCTTCCCAGGAGCGATCGAAGGACTGACGTCGCTGCTGGTCAACGCGGCCAACACCAATGGGCGTGACGAGATCGGAGATTACTCATGGCGCCCAAGGATCCTGGACTGCTTTGTGGACGGCGCTTCCCCACAGAGGCGCGTCAATGGGCTGGGAATGTTCGGTTGCGTCGACGGCTTGTGCCAGGGAAACGTGGCGATCAACTCACGGCAAGGCTTCTACTCCGACTCCGCGCCCTGGACACCACGGCTCTTCCTGCTAAACAATGTCATCTCCAACAGCCTGTTTGGAATCTACTTTAACTATCAGGTTCCTCAGAACCGCTGGGGCGAGGCCATCGTCCAGAGCAACGTGATCTACTCTTGCAAGGACTGCGCCACCAACTCCAACGGTTTCACGGTAGGCATCAGTTTCCTCGGGCTGACCAACAGCACTGCCTCCAGCTTTGATGGCCTCATCATCTCGTCGAATCTCATCACAGGCAGCCCACGACCTCCTGGCAGCCCGACCACAAGTGACACGTCGATCGACTATGGAATCCAGGTAATCAACGCGCGCGCCAGCCTGGTGTATAACAACACGCTAATCCTCCAGCGGAGCTACCGCTCCCTCCTGACGCTACCGCTTCCGAGCCTCAGAGAAACGACTCGCTTCTGCCGCAATGTCGATGGCTCAGGTGTATGCCTACAAGCGATCAACATGGGCCTTCCAAACTGCAATGCCTCCTATCTCTCGGATCAAACAGCCTGCCTGTTTCCGGAACACTGCCCTGAGGGAGGCGTTTTTGATGCCCCATTCGACTTCGCCGAGCCGATTCCTGCCCCATATCCTCCGCCGCTGCTTGCGCCGTCTGCCAAAAATCTAGTCTTGCTCGCCAGGGAGGGTCAGCTGATCACCCCGACCTTCACCAACGCCGTCGCGGGAGCCTGGGACGGAGTCTCGGTAGTCTCAACCAATCTGGGCTTGGGTGGCGTGCGCTTCCATGTGTACATCCCGGACGCAAGAACCTACCAGACCTGGGTCAAGCTCAAGCCACCCACAGCGCAAACCACCGGATTCTTCGACGTGGAATGGGACGGTGAGCGCCGGCTTTTTGGAGCCCTGAACGTAAGTGCCGGCAGCAACTGGGCCTGGCACATCCTCACAGAGAGGCTTCCAGGAGGGACGGTCAATACGACCCGACGGAACACACTCTCAGTGGGCTGGCACACTCTCACGTTCTGGACCCGCAACCCGGGCGTGCAGTTGGATATGATCTGCCTGAGCTCCGCCACGGAACAATCCTTCCTACCCAACGATGCAGTGATACGCAGCCTGCTTCTAAGCCAACCCGCAAGCACAACGCGGGCGAAGCTCGCGAGGGAATGCCCCTGGAACACGTCGATTGAAGTTGAGACGCTCGACCCGGTATCTCCCATGAAGGTCATCGGAGATACGGAGGCGCGCGGAGGCCTCGCGTTGAGAAGTCTCGTGCCGCATCGGGGCGAGGTGCGCCATCGATTTGCCCTCCCCACCACCCAACTTTATGAGATCGCTGTTCGAGTCAAGCCGGCCTTCGAGACGCCACAAAACCGAGCGTTGGTCATGATCTTGGACGGACAAGAATGGATTATGGCTGCCGAAGCCACTCCCACGTGGCAATGGATCTCACGGGCAGGAGTTACCGAGGAGGAGGCCACCTCCGCTGTCAACAGCACCCGAACCTTTCGGCTGACCTCTGGCTGGCACCGGGTCACGCTGCGGACACGTAATCCGGGCGTCAGCCTGGATGCTCTTGAAATCCGAGCCGTCGCAGGAACCCCATACTGAGAGCGTATTCTGGCTTGCTGAGAGCGGAGCGCTCGCCCTAACTAGCTGAAACTGAATGAGCTCATTGCTACTTTCCCCCGTCAAATGCGTCCTGGACGCCAAGGCCCAACTCGGTGAAGGCCCCTCGTGGTTACCCCGATTGAAGAAATTGCTCTGGGTCGACATCGAGAAATCACGCATCCATCTCTTCGACCCTGCCACCGGCAACAACGACACCTTCGAAATTGGATCTCATGTCGGCTGCGCCGTCCCCGGGGTTCAAGGGGACATTTTCTTCGCCGGTGCCAAAGGCTTCGGCCAACTCCTCCCCGCCACGGGCAAGGTCCACTGGATCACTCACCCTGAAGCTCATCTGCCCGGAAATCGCTTCAACGATGGAAAGGTGGATCCCGCCGGACGCTTCTGGGCTGGCAGCCTGCCCTATGCCGAATCGGCCCCAGAGGGAGCGCTCCACCTCCTGGATGAACATCGAAAGTCACATCGCATTCTGGGGGACATCTCAATCTCCAATGGCTTGGCTTGGTCCGTGGACCACCGCACGATGTACTACATCGACACGCCTACCCTCAGGGTGGACGCTTTCGACTTCGATACGTCCACTTCCAAGATCAGCAACCGCCGCACGGTGATCCGTGTTCCGCAGGGAATCGGCTATCCGGACGGCATGACCATCGACCAGGAGGGAATGCTCTGGATCGGCATGTGGGATGGTTGGGCTGTGCTGCGCTGGGATCCGCGCACGGGTCAGCAGATAGATCGAATCGATTTGCCGGTCGCCCGAGTCACCTCATGCTGCTTCGGAGGCGACGCGGGCGATGAGCTCTATATGACCAGCGCGAGCACTCGGCTCGACGCCTCCGCCCTGGCAAAGCAGCCTCTGGCAGGCGGGCTGTTCAAAGTGCAGCTTCAAGTCAAGGGCTTCGCCCCGTTCGAATACAGGGGCTGATCTCGCTCCCACCCACCGCTGACGTGAGAGCCTCTACCACCCTGGTCGGCCTTCCCCCGAACGTGGCTACGCCCGGGGAAGACTGCCTCGCGCCAAGGCGGGGGGGATACTTCTCGTGGGTCTGTAGAACTCGAGGGCTGACTGCCTGCCTGATGGGCGTTGCCGCGTTCCTGCTGTCGGCCTGCCAGAGTCCTAGAGGCGATCAAACCAAGGCAGCAACAACCCACTCGCCGGCGCAGTATGTTCGGGTGAATCAGACTCGAGATCGGTGTCTGACACTCGAAATCGCGGTTCGCCGCTTCACACCCCGGGGGCACGAGTCCCCGAGTGTTTGGCTTGTGGGGGTGTCCCACTTAGGGGATCCAGACTACTTTAAGACCGTCGAGACCCTGTTAGCACATCAGGAGGTAGTCCTCTATGAAGGTGTGCGGCCGGAAGGCGGGGATCGGAGACATGCGACGCCAAGCCGGCAAGCCGCTCTGCGCCGTCAGGCCGAGGAATCGCTGCAAGGGTCCATGGCGCGTTCGTTGGGATTGGTCTTCCAACTCGCAGCGGTCGACTACGCCAAGACGAACTTTACCCATAGCGATCTCTCCCTCTCCGCGATGGAGAAGCTTTTCGCCCAGGGCTCCTCCAAGTCCGATGAGAAGGCCTCTCAAGGGGAGGATGAAACTAAGTCTGGCAGACCCCAATTCGATATGTTGGTGGAGGCAATGGACAATTCCTCCTCCCTAAACCGCCTCATCAGAGCCTTTCTCGGCATTCTTGAGTCAAGCGAGCGTCTCCAGGCACTCGCCCGACTCGCCATGATACGCCTGATGGGCGAGGTCGGGGACGACCTCGAATCCCTGACAAAATCTGACCCTGGTATGGATCGCCTGCTGAAAGTCCTGCTGAAAGCGCGCAACGACAAGGTGCTAGCGGATCTGCACTACACACTTCGCACCGGAAAGGGCAAGAGGGGCGTTGCGATCTTCTACGGAGCCGGCCACATGCGGGATCTCGACGCACGGCTCAGAACAAAGCTGGGCTACCAACAGCGCGAGGAACGCTGGCTACCGGCATTTGGGGTTGATATGAAGGCCGCTGGAGTCTCCGCCCTCGAAGAGCGGATGGTACACTCTTTGGTGCGCTCACAGACGGAAGCGCTCCGGGGTCGCTAACAGTCCACAGAGCACGAGGTCCCGGACGAATGCCAAAGAATGGGACACTAAGCCGCAAATCTCTCGATATCCGAAGAGCCCCCCTTAGCCGGAACACTGCAGTCAGGTGCGACGCTCTCTCTAAGTGCATCCCGGAATACAGAGTGCCCTTTTTTCCTGAGTGCTTTCGTCTCTAGGGGGGAGCCTGAGCTAAACTTCCTTCCGCCGGCGGCCGATGGAAGGAGTTGGTGAAAACGATTTGGATGAAACTATTTGGGTTTTGCGTCGTGCTCCTTGGCTGTGTGGCGGGCGGGCAGGCGGAAGGAGTCAAGATTTCAACGAACAAGCTGGAGGCCCTGCGCTTCGCCCAGTTTGTACTCGGTGCGAAAACCTACTCGAACGTGGTGATCTCCTCCAGAACGGCCACCGATGTCTTCATCCGGCACCAGCAGGGTCTCGCCAATTTTAAGGTCGAAGAACTTTCAGCCGAACAGCTAGGCCAGCTTGGCTATGATGTAGAGGGTAGAAAGGGTGCCGCTCCGGTCGCTAAGAAATCCGTCGCGGACACTGCGAAAACCGGAGCGACACCCCCGGCGGGGACACAGGAAGTCAATGCACGTGAACTGGACGGTGCTGGGTTGGATCGAAACGAAGCGCTGAAAGCACTGGGCGCAACCATCCGCTCGAAGTTCGGAGGGCTGCATCCTGGTTTGGCCCCTAAAGGACAGACCGCTGCTGCAGAAGGACAGGAAACCGCTCCGGCTCCCTCGCTGAACGTCGCGGATATCCTACAGGCCATTCCGAAGAACGTGACCGTTTTTCTTACGGCTTTCCTCGTGGCGCTTCCGATCTTGTATTTCTTCTTCTGTTACACCGCAAAACTGGTCTGCACAAAAGCGGGCGCGACCCCAGGATTCCTCATCTGGGTGCCTCTGCTCTCTATGGTCCCATTGCTCCGTGCTGCTAAACTTCCGGTATGGCTGATGGTGCTCTTCTACGTTCCGGTCGTAAACTTGGTGGTCTCCGTGGTCTGGTGTTTCAAAATCGTTCAAGCACGTGGGAAAGGCGGACTGACGGCTTTCG
>CAMAVD010000152.1 GCA_945861575.1 Akkermansia muciniphila | reverse complement strand
TGCCTGTCGCCCTTCATGCGGGACAGAACGACCTTCTCTTCGCCTCAGGCCGCGGACGATTGCAGGTGAGGCTCGAGTATCCCAAACAACCGGTCTTCCTCGGATTGAACGACTCAACCCTGCCGGACTTTGTCCAGGGACAGGCCAATGATACTTGGGCAGCCGTGATGCTGATCAACACCACCACCTCCTCCCTGTCTGGGCTCACGCTCACATCGTCCGGTCCGGGGATGAAGCGCTCCGCCAGTTCAGTTCCCGTGATCCTGCCTCTCAGCTGCCGCAAGGTTGGCTTCCGCCTTCAGCATTCCGGTCGCGCTGAGACCAATCAGATTCGTGTGGCCCTGGAGCTCTCCGGGCATCTTCCTCGTGGAGGGATTTTGTTGGACCGGGCGGATCTGCGCGTGCGGCTTCTCCCCCCAGAGAGCACACGCAAGGAAACCTTCCTGAGTGAGATTGATGGAAGCGTTCAGTACTACGGGCTGACTCCAGCCCGGCCACCCTCGAAGGCGAAGCCTGCGAGGGCCCTGGTGCTCAGCACCCATGGGGCGAGCGTCGAAGGTATCGGGCAGGCTTCCGCCTACGCCGGCAAGCCTTGGGCTCATATCGTGGCTCCCACCAACCGCAGGCCTTACGGATTCGACTGGGAGGATTGGGGCCGCATGGATGCCTTGGAAGTGCTTGAGTTAACTCAGAAGAAGCTTGGAACGGATCCCTCGCTGACCTATCTCACCGGCCATTCCATGGGAGGACATGGTTCCTGGCAACTCGGAGCCACGTTTCCGGACCGCTTCGCGGCCATTGCTCCCAGCGCAGGCTGGATCAGCTGGTTCTCCTATGCGGGCGGACGTCGTGATACCAGCACCAATGCGGTTCGCATGCTGCTTCAACGTGCCCTCAATCCCTGCGATACACTTTTGATGGCGAGCAATTACCTGCACCAGGGCGTGTATATCTTGCATGGCGACGCCGATGACAATGTGCCTGTCAGTGAGGCGCGGACGATGAAGGGGGTGCTGGAGAAGTTTCATCGTGATTTTCAATATCACGAGCAGCCCGGAGCGGGCCATTGGTGGGGAAATGCCTGCGTCGACTGGCCGCCCATCTTTGACTTATTCTCTCGCCGTCGCATCCCGGATGCCCCTTCGACTCGAAGCGTCCAGTTTACAACGGTCAATCCCGGAGTCTCCAGCCGGTGCCATTGGGTGGCGATCGAGGCTCAATTGGTTCCTCTGGCTCCGAGCGTCATTCAAATGGATTGGGATTCCAATGCACGTCGTTTCACAGGCCGATCTGAGAACATCGCTCGACTGGCGATCGACGTGGGGCATGTACGCTCTGGAGGCCCCGTGTCGGTCAGTCTGGATGGAGGGACCCCGATCTCGGTGGCGCTCCCTTCGTCTGGCACAAAACTCTGGTTCGCTCGCGACCACGAAAAATGGTTTCCCATCTTGAATCCCTCCTTTGCCCTGAAGGGGCCATGGCGCAATGGGCCCTTCAAGGAGGCGTTCCAACACCGAATGCTTTTTGTCTACGCCACTCACGGTACGCCTGCTGAAAATCAGTGGGCGTTCGCCAAGGCGCGATTTGACTCCGAGGCCTACTGGTATCGCGGAAATGGAAGTATCGATGTGATTCCAGACACCGCTTTCGATCCGCGCGCCACTCTGGATCGGGGTGTGGTGGTTTATGGAAATGCAGACAACAACGCAGCGTGGCCGCTGCTCCTGAAAGACAGTCCTATCCAGGTGCGTCGGGGTAAGGTGAGCGTGGGGCGTCGTGAGCTTATTGGTGAAGATCTCGCCTGCCTATTTATGCGCCCCAAGTTGGGTAGCGATGTCGCTTCCGTGGCGGTGGTTTCTGGCACTGGGGAGCAGGGGATGCGCTTGAATGACCGCGTTCAGTATTTTCTGGCGGGCATCGCTTTACCTGATTGCACGGTCTTCGGCCCCGAATGCTTGGCGAAGGGAGCGGAGGGCGTCCGCTGCGCAGGTTTTTTCGGGAATGATTGGTCTGTTGAATCCGGCGACTTCGCGTGGCGTCAATAGGCCCAGGATCCATGAATCTACCTATCGCACTCCGTCTGTCCTCTGACCGGGTCCGCCGCACTTATCTCGCCCGGTCGCCCGTGCGGATTCGTCTTCCTGAGCGGCAGGGTGGGGCGTTTGCATCGATGTGGCGGGTGTTGGTTCTCCTCTTGACCATCGCTTCGCGGGGTGGAGCGCTCGATTACTACTTGCCTTCTGAGGACCTGCCCCCAGCCCCGACACGCGAATTTCGTGGAGCCTGGGTGGCCACGGTGAACAATATCGACTGGCCATCCCGGCCGGGGCTGTCGAGTTCCCAACAGCAGCAGGAACTCCTCACCCTCCTCAATCAAGCTGTCAAACTGAAGCTCAACGCCATCCTGTTCCAGGTGCGTCCTGCGTGTGACGCGCTTTACGAGTCGTCGATGGAACCCTGGTCTGAGTATCTCAGCGGAACGATGGGAAAGAGGCCCGAACCCGCCTACGACCCTCTGGCGTTCATTATCCGCGAGGCGCATGTGCGTGGGTTGGAACTGCATGCTTGGTTCAATCCGTTTCGTGCCCGACATCAGGTCACCCAGGGAGCTGCCTCCGCTCGTCACATTTCTCGGACGAAACCCCAATGGGTTCGAAGCTACGGACGTTATCTCTGGCTGGATCCCACGGAGCCCGGGGTGCAGGACTACTCGCTTCGTGTGATTCTGGATGTCGTGAAGCGCTACGACATCGATGGCGTGCATCTTGATGACTATTTCTACCCCTACAAGGAGAAGGACGCCAAGGGCAAGCTCATCGACTTCCCCGACGGTGCGAGCTGGAAGCGATACCTGAACCAGGGAGGGCGTCTGGCGCGAGATGACTGGCGACGTTCTCAGGTCGATCTTTTCGTGCGGAAGCTCTACCAGGCGGTCAAGGCTCAAAAGCCCTATGTCAAAGTGGGCATCAGCCCTTTCGGCATCTGGCGTCCTGGCAATCCTCCGGGCATCGATGGCTTGGATGCGTTCCAGGATCTCTATGCGGACTCGAGAAAATGGTGGAGCCAGGGCTGGGTCGACTATCTTGCTCCCCAGCTCTATTGGTCCATCGATTCCAAGGCTCAGAGTTTCCCGGTGCTATTGAAGTGGTGGAGCGATCAGAATATTCAGCGGCGCCATCTCTATCCGGGGTTGGCCACAGCCAACATCGGCACGCGCTACGCTTCTGGGGAGATCGTTAACCAGGTTCGACTCTCCCAAAAAAGCTCCGGGACCGCTGGCCACTTACACTGGAGTGTGAAGGCGCTTCTTCAAAATCGACAGGGTATCGGAGACATGCTTGCCTCGGGTCCCTACGCTCAACCTGCTTTGGTGCCTGCCTGTTCCTGGATAGAGAGCCGTCCTCCTCCGCCTCCGGAGTTGGCGGCCATGGCTCCGGCTGGGACAGCCTCCGCTGGATTCTCCTGGCGATCAAAAACCGCTGAAACCATCCAGTCTTGGCTGGTGCAGTACCGGGAGAAGGGGCAATGGCGCTCCCAGGTGTTTTCTGGCCAAGTGCTCAGCTGTCTGTTCCCGGCAGGCGAGATTCCCGACGCCATCTCTGTCAGGGGGATGGATCGTTGTGGCAACTTGAGCATACCCACTGTCCTGGGACGAAGGTCAGACCCAAGCCCGTCCGCTCGACCGTCATCATCCTCTGGTAGCCCGGAACCCCGCCTCGGGCCACCGGCGAGAAGTGTCGATCCCACACCTCCCCCCTCGTCCGTTCCCCGGGATCGCAGCCCTCATAGCAGTGATCGACGCTCATTGAATGGCGGACGGCCCTGAAAGCTGCGATTCCCCCGTGACCACCACTCGTGGTTTTCCGACCGCGAGAAGGCGAGAGTGCGCGCTGGGGGCGGGAGGAGCTAGATCCGACTCACGTCGGATGCCACCCGTACGGAACGGTAGCATCTGGCGTAAGCCGGATCACTTGTGGTCTTCCCGAACGCGAGAGGGCGTGAGATCACGCACGGGGTCGGAGCAGCTAGATCCGACTCACGTCGGATGCCACCCATACGGAGGGGTAGCATCTGGCGTAAGCCGGATCACTTATGGTTTTCCCGAACGCGAGAGGGTGTGAGTTCACGCAGGGGGTCGGAGCAGCTAGATCCGACTCACGTCGGATGCCACACATACGGAGGGGTAGCATCTGGCGTAAGCCGGATCACTTGTGGTCTTCCCGAACGTGAGAGGGCGTGAGTTCGCGCAGGGGGCGGTAGGAGTTAGATCCGACTCACGTCGGATGCCACCCATACGGAGGGGTAGCATCTGGCGTAAGCCTGATCACTTATGGTCTTCCCGAACGCGAGAGGGCGTGAGATCGCGCAGGGGGCGGTAGGAGTTAGATCCGACTCACGTCGGATGCCACCCGTACGGAACGGTAGCATCTGGCGTAAGCCGGATCACTTGTGTTTTTTCGAACGCGAGGGGTCTCTCCTAACAATACAGGAGCGAGTGTGTAGACCCTCGATAAGGGGCAGAACGCGTCAACGCGTCATGTAGTAAGATCCAATGGGGATGGCTCCGACATCCTTTTCATTCTCACGGATCCAGCGGGGTCACCAGCCGGTAGATGCGCGAGGCATTCGTGGCCTCCGTATCCACCACTGTTTCGAATCGGTTGGTGGTGCGCGAGAGGATATTGGTGAGTCGATTCCAACTTAGGCTATCCAGATCGTCTCTGAAAAGGATGCTGTAGGTGCGGTTCGATAAAGCGCTGAACGACACACGTACGCTGTCGGGGTGCGCTGTAATCCGCTCCAGCTTTAAGAAGCTCGTAGCATCGCGAGGGTTGGTGCCAGAGAGATACTCATTCGAATCCAAGACTCCATCGCCATCGGTGTCACTCTTGGGGTCGTTGGCCACGGTGATGCTGAACCCGTTCGCGGTCTCCCACACATCAGGCAATCGGTCCTTATCCGTGTCGACAAAGACGCCCACGTTTACACTGACGCTGGTGACGTTCAGGCTGGAGGCGACGTTCGAGATCAATACGGAGTAGGCACCTGAATGGGTGGTTCTCGCATTGGTGAGGACGAGCAAACTTGTGCCGTCTGAACCGAAGATGTTTGAGACCACGGTAAGGCCGCGTCTCCATCGGAAGGTCATGGGGGTTGTCCCGGACGCCAGAACCTTGAGTGTAAGCGTATCTCCGACGAGCAGGGACTGGGGCTGCGGTTGCAAGGTGATGAGCGGGGAGAAGGCGACTGTGAGAATGGCCGTGGCACGGCGTGTTGAGCTTCCATCAGATACCGCCACCGTGTAGCGGCCCTCGTCCTTCTCTGTGACGCCCGATACGGTGAGTCTTCCGCTGGTGGCTCCCTCAATCGGGGTGTCGTTAAAGTGCCACTGATAGCTCAGCGGAGGATTGCCCCAGGCCAGTACGTTAAAGACCGCGTTGCTGTTGGCATTGCCCCGGACCAGCTGAGAGCGGGGTGGGTCCACGATGACCAATGGAACCAACACTTCGAAACGAGCCGCACGGCTGATTACGGTGCCTCCAGCGTTCGCTACCACAACATCGTAGAGTCCCTCGCTCTCCAGAAGTAATGGATCTAGGACCAGTGTGGCGTTGGTTCTTTGACTCAGCGGATTTCCATTCAAACGCCACTGATACCACAAGGGCCCTGGGCCACTGCCCAAGACCGAGAGCGATGCGCTTTCGGCCAGGGTTCCGTTCTTGGAGACAGGCTGGACGCTGATGGTTGGCAAGGCTTGGATCGGCCCTGCCGTCGGGCTCCCAGGCGTCGGTGAGGCGGCAAACCAATTGAAGGGGGAGTTCCCGGGTGATGACGGGTCGCGACGTTGGAGAGAGAGTCCGCCGCCAGTAACCTTGCCCCCTGGCCAGGGCAGGCGGGTGTCGTAGTGCACCCGATCTACCTTGTACGATGCGAAAACTCCGGTGGTCGGATCCGGAGGCAGCGGTTCGACGAGATAGAGGTCGTCACCCTTGTTGTCCAGCTGGCCTACGAATGGTCCCAAAATCTGGATCGAGGGGTGGATGCCATAGGCGTTTCTAAACCCGGCCAACCGGGTCGGCTGATCCTGCGGTGAGAAACCCACGACCAGAAGTCTAGCTCCAGGCGCAAGCTGCGTGCCTGCCGGGAAGGAGAACTCGACAGCATCGCGAAGTTGCCAGGCACGTTGCGGGAACCCGTCTGGTGCCAGATCGACGGTCAAGGATGAACTGTTCTCCAACTCCAGATACTCCACATCGGAAGCACCCGTTGCGGAAGGCTCATACATGATCTCCGAAATGACTACGGGTCCCGCGCGAAACGACCCGTTGATCTGACCGGTTCCGCTTCGGAAGGATTCGACCGAGGCCGGGTTTGATACGCCAAAGGTCGGACGCTCCAGGAGAAGGCTCTCAGTTCCTTCCCCGCTGTCGAAAGATCCTTGGGACAGGTTCACGGGGGCCGGGCCAAAGGATGCGCGGGTGGCGGCACCCGTCAGGCGTCCCTGAGCATCCGATTCAAACAACCAAAGCTCCCCCGCCTGACTTCCCCGCAGATTCAAAGGAGAGGCATCGCTCTTCCAGCTTGTTTCATAAACCACATGGAATCCACCTGGCGGGAGAAGTATACCGTCGGGAATTTGATGCTTTTGAGGTTGATGGCGGTCGTCGCTCAAATACCATCTGCTAATATCGATGGAGCTGGATCCCAGATTGGCAAGTTCGATGGCGCGTTCGAATGCAGGCTGAGCTTCGGTCATCACTTCGTTGATGACTACCGACCCCAATTCTCGGTAATTGCTCTCACCCGGGGTGCGGGATTGTGGGAACGCGGTGACAGCGGCAGCTCCGTCAGGCAGACGCCCGGAAGAAACACCAGCAAGCTGGTAGGGGAAGTCGATGCCATCAATCAGGTTTCCGTTGGTGGCGTAAAGTCGCAGAGAGCCACCCTCGGCGGAGAGCTTGAAATTGACATGTCCTGGAGCCGCTGGTTCCTCACCGTCCGCGATCCAGAGCAGCCATCCGTTGGTGTCGATGAGTGTGAGTGGAGGGATGCGAAACCTGTTTGTTCCAGCTGCCGAGGGATCATCGCTGAGCGAAAGCCCGCCAAGGTCGATCGCTTGATTGGTCGTATTGTAGATCTCGAACCAATCGTCTCCGGTCCAGGGATGGGACATCCATTCGTTGATTCGCGACGCGATGGGCTGGCCGACGGTTGCCGCCGGGCTGTTTTCCTGGCCGGGCGTCGGGGAGGAGAGCAGGCGACGTTGATTCGCTGTCACTCCGATGGAGCGGTCCTGGAGTTGCGCGCCGTAAACGAAGGAGGATACGAGCTGGCCTGCGCTATTGAAGAGATACACTCCGCCACCCTCGCCGTTGAGCGCTTGGCCTGTGTTCATTGCGGTCTGCACGTTAAGAGTGGCGGGTCGCTTGCTATCACACTCAATCACCAGGAATCCCTTCGCGGCTATAGTCGTTCCCGTTGGGAAATACCACTGGCCTGCCTGAATCTCATCGAGACTCACACTCATCCCCCCCAGATCAAAGGGAACGGCATTGGTATTGAACAGCTCAAACCAATCCGTGATCTGCCCGGTGCCATTTGTCAGGGAGACGTTGCGGGCCAGGACTTCGTTGATGATCGGGCCGGCATACAGGGGGAGATAGTTGGGGGCTCCCGGGCTCGGTGAGTTGGGGAACCGGACCAGGTTCGTGCTGTCCTCAGGGAAGCGACCCTGGCTGATGCGATTGGTTTGACCCGTATAGCGGATGCGGTCCACTTCGACGCCCGACGCGTCGTAAAGGGCGATCGCACCCGACTTGGGAGTCAATGCGAAGTCTACATGCCCCGGCCCTACTCCTCCATCGGCCATCAGTTGCAGGTAGCCACCGGGTGGGAGGTAGGAGGCTTGCGCTAGACGATACACCTCGTTGCTATTGCTGAGGTAAAGCCCTTCGAGGGAAACGGGATCATGGGTGGACCGATTGCGCAGTTCGACCCAACCTGGAAGTCCGGGAAGGGTGGGCACGAGCCATTCGTTGAGGGTGAGCTGTGACGCCCCCGCGAGGACTGTTGCCATGTTCTGAGCCCCAGGGGTTGGTTCGGTCAGCACCCAACGGTTTTCTATCAGTCCCAGAGTGCGGTCTGTGATCTGAAGCCCGAATGTAAGCGCATCGACCCGGTTGGTGGACGCGTCGTAGAGGAAAATCGACTCACCGTTCCGCCCCAACGCGAAGCCGGAATGGAGGCCGGGGGTAGGGGTGTCGGCGCTGTCGCACCAGAGCAACAGATAGCCATTGGCCGCGATCTGTGTGCCGGCAGGGAAGACAAATTTGCGAGCATTGCCGTCATCGCTCAGACTCCATCCGCTCAACGATACGCTTGTCGGGTTGGGGTTGTAGAACTCCACCCAGTCTGGCCGTGTGCCTGCGTGATCGACGGCGAAAGCATTGTCCGCCATTACCTCGTTCAGCCGGACGGCAGGTGCCAGGCCTGGGATTCGTTCCTTGCCAGGCGTTCCATGACGTGTCGCGCTGGCCGACCAGTTGGCAGGTGAGTCTGGATCCCCGCCGGTATCGATAAGTTCGAGCGAGAACCCGAGTCCGTCTGCGGCCACAGGCCAGCCCTGGTTGTCCTTGTAGTCCACCGACACGATCACCTGACCCGAGCGGCTCAGCAGCGACAAGCGCTCCCCATTGTTGTTCAGGCTTCCATTGAAACTCCCTACCACGGGGACGCCCGGATAACTCAGGCGGAAGGCGTTGGTATCCGAGTTGGAGCTGATCACCCAGCGAGCCCCTCCGGGCATCCAGGTGTTCTCCACGAACGCGAAATCAATCCCTTCGAACGACACCCCGCTCACGTCCATGGGCGCGTCGCTTGTGTTCAGGAGTTCTACGAACTCGTAGGGTGCCCCACCCTCCGGATTGTAGTGAATTTCTGTGATGCGCAGTGGGGAGCCTAGAGATTCGATGTCGAAGGTGGTCGTTGTGAGAGCGCTCCAATTGGTGGTGCCCTGGAGGGTGCGCGCCTGGAGTAGGATCGGCTTGGTCAGGACGATGGGGTTGCTGTAGAGCAGGGCGTCCGCCGCCACCGCGTTACTAAACTTGATCCGAGGGTCGCTCCCGTTCAGGGAGTAGTATATGACCCCATTGATGGCTGCGGTCTTCAGGCTCAGCTGAAAGCCTTGATGCACACGGCCACCGAACTGGTTGAGCGTGGGGGCATTTGTGGACGCAATCAGCTTCTGGGCGAGGAGTTGGCTGGTGAGGAACTTGCGGCGCTGCGGGATCCACTCGGAAAGAATGCCATTGTCAAAGCCGGAGATAGCCTGGAGCAGCGGTGCTCGCATATCCACGAAGCGAGAGGTGAGATTTGACTCTACCAAGGCTCCGTTGTTGTAGAAGTGCTTGTGAACCCGATCGGCGAAGAGCATGCGAAATTCCGGGCTGGTGCGCAGCTTGTTGAACATATCAGGAATCTCGGACCCAACGGTCCCAAGTCCGCTGTCGCTGCTCGTGATGGGATCGAAGGACGTTCCGCGCGATGAGAGGAATCCTCCTTCCGCGTCCCAAACGTAGAAGCGGAACAGCCCCTTTGGTGTGCGCTCGCGCGCCGCGCGCCAGTTGTTGTGGGGCCAGTCCCAGGTGGAGGCGTAGATATTCACGAAGAGGTAGTCGACGAAGTTCGTCAGGTCGAGTCGCTTCGCGACTTCACCATACCCAGTGGCGAGAGAGACATTGGTACGCGCGACCAGTGTTCGCAGTTCGTTCCATGCAACCGCATCGCCCCCTTGCACCGCACTGTCAACGGTGATCACATCCCACTGGTCTCCGCCGCCATGATAGGCTTGAAGGAACTGCTCCTCCACGCGTTCCGTGGGGTTGTAGTACCCCTTATAGACTCCGTTAATGAACAGATTTACGAAGTTTCCATGACAAGCCACCTGGCCGCTATCGCTGGCGATCTGTCTCACCATTTCGTCACGGAGGAACGGATTCGTTTCGTCGTTGTGCCCGGCGCGCAGAACAATCTGGTCATATTCCTGCAGGGGTGAGTCTTCGAAGAATGGGAATTGAAGGCGGCCGGATCCGTAGTCTCCCCGAAAGTAGAGTCGGTAGGAAAACTTGCTATCAGGGGTGTAGCGGGGGCGCGTGTAGTCGCTCCCCTGAATTCTTAAGCCGCAGTCGACTTGGAAACCTGAATTGTCTTCGGACCGGATAAACTCGACGGAGGTAGGCCGTTCCCAGGCGATCCCGTGTTGATCGGGATTCTGGTAGTTGGCTCCTATGCCAGCGATCCCGGTGGGTCCGGTTAGATTTTTTGCCGCCGTGACGATGGATAGGATTGGAAGTGAGCGGACTGCTGCGTTCTGTTTGAAAAGGTAGGTGGCAGTTCCGACCAACGACGAGAGTCGGTCTTCGCGGAATGCGACCGCTCGCACGACCGCCGTGTTGGTGAGTCGGAGGCTGTTGGTGTAGATGAGTCCGTTTGCAAGGGTGGGCTCGCTGCCGTCGAGAGTGTAACGAATGAATGCTCCAGGGGTGGGACTGCTGATGTGAAGGCTGAAGGCGGAGTTGTAATGGCCACGAGGCGCGCTGAATTGGACCTCGTCGCAGGCCCCGATCACTGTCGGGCCTGTGTTGGTCGCCCCGGGTGTGGGTTGCGTGTAGTATCGTCCATCCCCAACACTATCCCGACCGTAGGAGATGTCGTTTCGTTGAACGGGATACGTGGAGAGAGCATCGGCCAGCACGCGCGGAGAGTCCGGCGTGTAGAGGCCTAGGAACTCGCCACGCGGGCTTAGCTTAAAGTTGGTGTGGAAACGATTGGTGCCTGTGGGATTCTTGCGGTCCTTGCCCGAGGCGAAGACGACCAGATAGCCTCCTGCCTTGAGTGTCCCATTGGGAAAGACCCAGCGTCCGGGTTGGTCGGGGTCGTCGGTCAGCGACCAGCCTGCGAGATTCACGGTCTGCGGGCTGCGGTTGTAAATTTCGATCCAATCTTGTGGCTGAGGATCTGCCGCAGTGGAGTCCTCATCGGTCAGGCCGTTCTCATTGGCGGCGAGAATTTCATTAATCACCAGCTTGGCTCGAGCGGCATTGGGGTCCAGAGTGAGACTCCAAGTGCCACCACCGAAAGCGTGGGTCTCCGGGTGGGCTAAATCCGTGATGCCGTGCCCCTCCTTCCAGGCCAATTGCACGGTGCCTGCGGACGGAGAGTTGAAATGGAAGACGTAGCGCCCATTTGGGAAACTCTCCAAGCCGAGGGCAGGGGAACCATTGAGGAGGAGGTCATCTGCCTCGACCCCGCTGACGGACTCGCTGAACTGGACCTGCAGCTCCGAGAAGCTGCTGACGGTCACCCCGGACTTGGGGAATAGGTCCGTTACAGAAGGCGGGTGGGTGTCGACCAGGCTGTAGCTCCAGGTCGCGCCGAGTTCGGAGGCGTCGAAGAGGTGGGGAGGATTGCCCAGGTCCTGTATGCTGTGGTCGGTTTGCCAGGAGATCTGCACCGGGCCGTATTGCGGTTGGAGGAGGGTGAAGGTGTAGGTATCGTCGGCTCCGCTGACCGCCACCACTGGGAGATTGTTCACTAGAAGATCGTCGATATCGATCCCGGTCACGGGACTGGAGAAGGTGACCGTGACCTGCTTGAGGAGGTCGTGGACCATTCCGGGAGAGGGTTGGATCCCGGTAATTTTGGGCGCCAAGGGGTCAGCGGCGAAACAGGAAAGGGCGGAAAAGAGGGTCAAAAGGCAGGATAAGAGCAGAAGCGTCCTGGGAGGAACAGCGGTCCGAGGGATGAGCATGTGGTTTAGTGTAACATCGAGAGTGGTCATTCCAAGGAGTTTGTCGGTTCTAGGGGGGATTCCCTGAGGGTTGGAGCCCATCTAAATTTGCTCTTTCAGATCCCTTGACCCGAGGGGTAGCAGGCTGCACAGTATGGGAAGTCGCCGAGCGACGTTTGGACGTAGCTCAGCAGTTGTGAGTGGGGGCGTACTGGTTTCGACCTTGTAAGTTCGCCGGAGGCGGCATGCCGAGGATGGTCCGTTGGCCTCGTAAATCATCGAACCAAAAATTAAAAGCTAACAACGAGTTGGCCCTCGCGGCCTAGTTCCGCGACGTTCGCCCTGTGATCCCGGCTGGCGGGGTGGAACGCATTTAGTCGGGGTGGTAATTCAACGGAGACAGCGCGTTGAGTGCCGAGAAATTCCATGCTGACTAAGCAGCAGGTATCGTGTTGGGGTGTTAACCTGTAGCCGACAATTAACCCTGACTAAGCATGTAGTCGCGGCCGGTTCGTTTGCTTGGGACGCGGGTTCAACTCCCGCCGCCTCCACCATCCGTCGCTCCAAACTAG